>DATHTL010000052.1:0-37391 GCA_035463255.1 Anaerolineales bacterium
GGCTATAACGGCAACCATTCCAATCAATTGGGCCAGCGTATTCGTGAATTCATGCTACCGTTTTTTTCTACCACGCTGGAATTTGAGTAGCGTCATTTCTATAAAGTATCTCGAAGGTCCAGTGGAGTGATTCACATACAAAAACCTTCGGGGCAGTGCATAACAGAATAATCGAGGCACAATGCATCGCAAACAACTCACTGTGTTCATCCTTTTGCTGGGACTCTATGCCCTTAGTGCCTACCTGACCTACACATTTTTTATAGACCAGCTCGCCGCATCCATGGGTATTCCCGTGCCCGATATGGGTGTGTCTGACTCGATGTTAGGGCTTGCCAATGCCGGCATCGTCCTGGTGGTGTATGGCATCTTGGGCTGGATCGGGTACGGCTTCGCGCGCAGGCTTGAATTGCCCGGTATATTCAGCGAAGACGGGAACTGGGCCCGCTGGTTCTTCATTCCGCTTTTCCTTGGCCTGATCTGCGGTATCCTGCTCATCATCGGCGACCTCGTCTTTGCGCCGATCAACGACTTTGGCAGGTTCCCGCATCCCGGGTTCCCGGTTTCCCTCCTCGCTTCTTTGAGCGCAGGTATCGGAGAGGAGATTGCCTTCCGCGGGTTTGTATTTGGCTTATGGGGACTCATCCTCAACTGGCTGCTCAAGCGTTTCAGCGGGCGCACCGCTGCCTTATGGATCGCCAATATCATCGCGGCGCTGGCCTTCGGCGCGGGACATCTCGGGACGATCCTGTTCCTGACCGGCGCATCCTCCTTAGCTGAACTGAGTCCCATTCTGTTGGTTGAAGTATTTCTGCTCAACGGCATCGTTGGCCTCGTTGCGGGCCAGCGTTATATGAAGGATGGCCTTGTTGCCGCGGCTGGCGTCCATTTTTGGACGGATGTCGTTTTCCATGTGCTGTGGGGATTGATCTAACAATTGAGTACCTGTCAGTAGGACTCCTCCTGACAGGGGAGTCTTCAAGATCATTTGACTACGATAGAGTTGTACACATCATCTCAAGGAGAATGAAATGAATAGGAATGTTCTGGTCTTGCTCGGCGTGATCGTGATCGTCGGCTTTATCTCTGCGCTATTCACGTACTTGCGCTCTGAGAAGATGGCTTCTCCCTCGGATATAGCCACCAAGGGATTGGCCTCTGTACAAAAAGGCAATCTGATCTTCTACGGACTGTTCATGCCTGTGCTGGTCGGATTAATCTCCTTCTATGTCTATCGCGGCATGCTGGCGCGCAACCCCGAGACTGCCCAGACGATCTTCTTGGGGCTCGCAGCCGGGCTGGGGATTATCCTCACGATCCTGGCCGCGGCAGTTTTCAAGATGAGAGGGTTTTTTGAAATGACCACGCTCCACATTCTCTATGTGATGAGCTTTGGCTGGTTCATCCCCATGCTGTGGGTAAGATAAAAGCGTAGTCCATACTTCGATCACCTGTCCACTCGGATAGTCAAAGACTCCCCCAACAGCGGGGGAGTCTTTTTGCAGGTGACCGTAGAATGATATATAAGTACTACGATAATTTGAAAAGGAAAGCTCCATGAAGATAACAGCATCGAAATCGGCAAATCCAGCCTCTATCCCAGCTTTGCATCCGATGGTCTCCCAACGTTCCGGACCCTGGCTGATGCTCATTTCGCGCTCGGCTTTATTTCTTATTTTTCAGCTATCGATCGCGTTGTTCCTGGCGTTTGCAGGTACAACTTCTGCTTCGGATGCCTTTCAGGCGTCAGCCAGATGGTGGACCTTTATGGCATTCCTGGCCAACTTTGCGTCCATCTATTTGCTGATGCGTGTATTCAATGCTGAGGGAACGCGTTATTTCGAAGCGATCCGTTTCTCACGTAGCACGGTCAAAACTGATTTGATCTGGTTTTTCCTCTCCAGCCTGATTGGTATGCCCATTGCCGCCGCGCCGATGAACATCCTTGGCGCTGCAATTTTCGGCGACCCAATGATCCCCACCTATATGCTGTTCCGCCCGCTGCCCACGTGGGCATTCATCCTGAGTTTCCTGTTTCCTCTCACGATTGGTTTCGCAGAATTACCGACCTATTTCGGTTATGTGATGCCAAGGCTTGCAAAACAGTTGAACAATGGCTGGCTAGCCTGGTTGATCGCCTCCGTAGCTCTCGCGGCGCAACACATGTTTTTACCCTTGATTCTCGATGGCGGCTTCATTCTCTGGCGTCTTTTGATGTACCTGCCTTTTGCATTCTTTGCCGGGCTCATGATCAAGATCCGCCCTACGCTTCTTCCCTACTACATGATCGTGCATGCCCTGATAGACATTTCGGCTGTGACGGTCTACTTGATGATATAACCCCGCTTCTTTTCTCCTCCTTTGGCGTCGCTCAGGATAGATGGGTCACCGTACCCCGTCCTGGGCGGCGTCCACTTAAGGAGGACTGCCGGCTAGTGGATGCTGCTTGAAGAATTCCCAGAACGTTGACGCCACGTGGATAAGGTCTGCGGGCCACTCGTGCCCGCCGCCTTCAATTGTGTAGAGCCTCACATCCGCTCCGGAGCGGCAGTCTTTCCATTTTGTTTCGCTGATCAACACGTTGTGAGTGATATCAAGAGGCTCGGGGTCACACTCGTTTCGCGTTCCCCAGGAGGAAGCCCACTGCGGAATGGGAACGCCGACGATGTTGTAGGCTGTAGGAGGTTCTCCCGTATTTGGAAATCCATCGTATGGAATAATCGGATCGTCCGTGCCATGCACAGCGAAGATGGCGACCGGCCGCAGTGGAGAGCACTCCTCAGACCACTGGTACGCGCCAGCGACCGAACCGATCGCGGCGATGCGGTCTGAGAGATCGCAGGCCAGCCGGTTTGCCATGCCGCCTCCGTTGGAGTGCCCGGTGGCATAGATGCGATTCGGGTCGATATCACAGCGCTGCAACAGATGATCGATGATGTCATTTACAAACTGGATATCCGGATTGTTCGGCCCGGCGGTAGTATTCCAGGTCGGACGTGCACCGAGGGCTTGCGGGTAGACCACAATAAGACCTTCGTTTTCCGCCACTCTGGAAAACCCGCTGTAACCCTCAAACTGACCGGCATTCGAGCCCGCGCCGTGAAACCCTATTAGCAGCGCCATAGATCCTTCGCGCTGGAAACTCGAGGGGACATGCAAGATAAATTCTCGCACTTGTCCGTTGGAAGTGAGCTTATCCCTGTATTCCCCCGGTGAACAATTTTCTAGGATGGCAGGAGAAGGAGTGATGATTGGCGCAGTTGTGGGAAGAATAACATCCGGCGTGCAAGCCGCGAGGAGCATACACATCGATAGGATGATGGTCTTGCACAGATTTTTGCCCTGGGGACATTTCATGATGAAGTTTGTTCTGCTACGCCTTCTTTTACTAGCTTAATTAACGCTTCACGCTCGGGGATGATATTCTCGCTCAGCCGGGCGGCGGCAATGACGGGCATCCAACGTTGCAGTTCATTGCTGCCCTTACTCATATGCGCGCAGTATTGGTTAATGTACGTCCGATGATAGAGCCGGATCGCCATGCGGATCATGGGGTTGACCTGCTTCCCGGCTGCTCTTGCTCCAATGCTGAGAATGAGACTGGTGCGGGCTGCATCGGTCCACGGGCTGCCGGTGCAGGCTGTCATCCAGTCGATCACGACAGGGCCATTTTTCGTCAGGAGCACGTTTCCCGGATGATAGTCTCCATGACAGACGCTCTTACCTTCCGGCAGCGCATCGAGCAAAGCTAAAGCCTTATCTTGCAAGTCTTCGCTGAGATGCTGCGCGTTGCGAATGTCATAACCTAGCCGCTCTTTATAGATAGGTAACCCGGGGATCGATTGCTGATGTACCTTAACCTGTAACTCGGCCAGCGAACGGGCGTGCTTCCATAACGTCCACGGGCGCGCGTTCATGTCCTGAAGCATGGAGATCCCCTCGAGGCGCTCATAGACCAGACCGCGTCTGCCGTTCACTTCAACGATTTCGCCCGCGGCGGGAGAGGGGATGCCGGCTGCATGGATTGCGCGTGCGATACGCGCCTCGTACTCTACCCAATCCGGTGGGCACCAGTCGCGATAGAGTTTTAGAACATGCCGGTCATCCCAAAGAAAGATCTCGGCCGTGCGACCTTCGGCTATGGGTGCCGGCGCCGCCGGGGACTGCGGCTTGAGCATATAAGCTTTCAAGGTCTCACCAGTCTGTTGTTAACCATTTGAGATACATCTCAAAGTTGCTTACCCAGTAAGCGTAGTTATGTCCGCCCTGTCCTACATGGAGTTGGTTTTCAACGCCGGCTTCATCGAGGATGGACTGCATGACACGGGCACGATCCAGCATGAAGATATCCTCGCCGCCCGTGTCCATGAAGACACGCGTGCGGTTCGCATCCGTCATGGCGGCTAGCCATTTGCCGATCTGTTCCTCTTCACCCGAAATAGCTCCGGCGCCGAAGATCCCCGCACTGGAGAATTGATCGGGATATTGGAAGGCAAGACGATAGGCGGCGATCCCACCCAGTGAGCCGCCGGCCACGGCGCGGTAACGACGGTCATCCAGGATGGGATACTCGCTTTCGATAAATGGAATCAACTCTTTATGAATAGTTTCTGCCATCGGGTCGGAATCGATGTTTTCGGTGGTGACCATGATAAATGGGGGAATCTCATCGTTCAAGATCATCTGGTCCACTACTTCGGCCAGACCGGCCGCGAACCAGGTATCAGGTGCGCTGCTGCGGCCTGGAACCAAATAGAGCACTGGATAACGGGATTCGCCCTCAGCCGAGTAACAGGGCGGAAGGTAGACGCGGTAACTATAAGGGTATCCACGCGCCGGCTGGGAAAGCTCCGCACGGATGATCTCGCCGGGTGACTTGCAGCCCTCGGGCAATTCTGCCCGCCGCGCGTCCGCAGGGCCAGGCATGCATCCCCATAGAACAAGCAGAAGAAGACCAACCAAAATTCTTTTCACGTGCTGCTGCCTTTTCTCCAGCTGTACAGGCGATCGTGTTCGATCAGCCCGCAGGCAGAGTATAGCTTGTTGGCACCGACCGATTCGCTCCACGACTCCACGTGAGCCTGCGGACAATTCATCTCGCGCAGACGGTTAGAGGCATACGCCAACAGGGCTGCCGCGAGTCCCTGTTTTTGAAATTGTGGCACTGTTCCGACCGGCTCGAATTCTGCGATGTTGTTTTCACGATCCAACCAGACCGAACAAAAAGCGGCAATCTGATTCTGGTCGTTGACCACATTGAGATGAAGCTCATGCACATTCGAAGGCGCCCGCTGGATCGAAGCAAACGCTTCGGGAGTGTCCATCATGTTGAAGACCGCGTGGACAGCTTCGAAATAACAGTTCCACTCCGATTGGCTGAGACCGCGGATCGAATATCCCGATGGCATGTGGACTGCCTCATGAGGTGTGTTTGCCAGGGTTTTCTCGCGCAGGATCATAAAGTCGTTCGAACGGGTGTAGCCGCGTGATTGTATCAAGTCCGTCAGGAATGTGTTTCCCTGGAGGATCTCCACCTCGCACATCCCACTCGACTCGGCCCAATCGAAGAGGAGCTTGGCCAGTTGAGGATGATCGGGGTCGAGGATAAGCGCGTAGGGCTCAGGGTTTTTGCGCCAGTGATGGTTATCGAAGGCGAACGCCGTGCCGACCAAGGTCCCGTTTTCATCGTACACGAGCTGGAAATATTCCTGCCAGGAGTGGTCGTTGAACGATGTGGCATCGGCAATGCGACGCAGAGCCCAGATATCGAAGCGACAGAAGCTCCAGGCATTGGAGTGCTTTTGTTTGGTATAGGCGCGGCGGATCAGTTGGCCGATCTGATACAGATCATTCTTGGATTGATAGGGGCGGGCCGTATATTTCATTTGTGCTCCCATTCTGCTTCTTATCGTTTCCGAGCTATAATCACAAACAGAGTCTTGCGCGGCTCATGGGTGCGTCCCCACTCGATTTGATCGAGACAGATTTGCACATCGAAGGGGTCGATGTCCTGTTCATGCTCATAGCGCACAAGTTCCTGATAGATGACATCGGCATCCTCAAGCTCGTAGCAATGCTCAACCTGCAGCAAGCCAGACGATTCGAATAGATCGCGCCACCAGCCGGACGTGTGTTGTTTCTTGAAATCGTCTTCAAAGACATCCACATGCTCATTTGGCGGAGGCAGCCGGAAGGCGTAGACGGCGGGCGGATTTATGAGCTGCTCCGCGGTGAACTCAGAAGAGAGCACCTCTGATCCAATGCACAACTGCCCACCGGGTTTCAGATGTTTGAGAAGATGCTCGATGAATTCCATGCTGCCGCCATAGAAACTGAATGAGTTCATGCAGAAGATCGCATCGAAATAACTCAGGGGAAAGGGGAGAGGCTGGGTGGCATCCATTTGAATGGGCGTGATACGGTCTGAGAGCTCCTGCGCGGAGAATTTTTGTTGCAGAAACTCTGCGGAGGTCCACAGATCCAGGGCAACCACTCTGACGCCGTAATGCCTTGCCAGAAAGATCGAGCTCGATCCTTTGCCGCAGCCGAGGTCCAGCACGAGATTGCCCGGACTCAGCCGCAACGTGCGTGCCATTTGAGCGGCCAGATATAAGCCGCCTCCGCCGAAGCAATCGTGATAGATTTCCGCGCGGGAATAGCCGTCCAGCTCCGGGTATTTGCTTCGATCGGGCGCATGGAAGCCGGAAATGATGTTTTGAATTTCCTCAACAGAGCGGTTCATATCATTCTTTACAAAACTGCAAAACTTTCTTCAAGCAGCCACTGCAGACTGGTTTCCATTCGCTCCAGGCGGACACGGGCGATCTCCTGCGCACATGGAAGGGTGAAGCGGCCCTGGATGCCATAGCGCCGGTCCAGGATGCGCCGGTAGCCGGCTTGCAGATTGCGCGGGCCGCGTGCGAACTCTCGTGCCATGCCGACCATGCCCAAAAAATCCAGCATGTCTGCCTCGCGCAGCAAGAGTGCCTCACTGGACTTTGTCGGACGCATATCGCGATAGTCATGTAGCTCGATCGCTTCAAGCAGGATCTCTTTTTGAGTGGATGTTAGATTCAGACGCGGCAAAATCTCTGTCTCCACCACCTGGCGCGAACGGACGGCGTGTTCCACACCCTTCTGAATGTAACGCGGGAATGCGCCCCAGTCATGCATGTATGTTGCCAGCTCCATCACATAAGAATCATAGGACAGATCCGAACCGATCTGTTTGATGAGTTCGAGCAGGCGTCTGGCATGAGCCACCGCCCAGTTTTCCCCAGTCTCCAAAGTCATTTGAATGATGTTGTCGAGAGTAAGTGGATTTCCCGTCATCGTTGAACCTTCCTTTCTACCCTGACTGCTCCCCGCGGTTTGCCGCGTACAGCAGCCAAAATAAACCTTTCAGAGATATAAGTTTGCCTTCAAGATGTGAACTGCCACCATCCCATGTTAAGACGGTTAATCAAAAAACTCCCCCGGCCTGGGGAGAGTTTCTATCCTAGCCGAACGGATAGTCCTACTGGAACCACTGCATTTCCTGCCACATATCCTTCCAGGGTTTGCGCGGCTCATGGCAGACATACAAACCTGTGTGGTGTGTTGTTTCCTCGTTTTTCACCCTGTATGCGTTGGTCACCGTGCCAGTCTGTGTACACGACTCAAAGAAATGCCAGGCATACGAGCTTTCGAAGCCAACGACGATCACAGTCTCTGGTTCAGGCTCGCCATAGCCGCGATACCACATGCTGTTTGTGCCGCTGATGGTGAGAGGCAGATTGTACTCTTTCCCATACAGGTCCAATGCGCCCGCCTCGCCATAATTTCCTGCCAGAATGACCGTGCGCGCCTTTTCTTCTTCAGGAATCGATTGGTAGATCTTAGCCACCTGCGCGGTCAGGTCTGGCCAGCCAACCATCTCGGTGACTTCTTCATTGGTGCCGGAGGTGATCTCCCAGAGTGGGGAGTTGATCGGCGCGATCGGCTTGATCAGGATGATGCCGATCAGCGCCCCGATCGCCTGCATGCTCCACAACAGGCCGAATCCTAACTGACGTGTTTTCTCCGCGCGCGTCGCGAGCCAGTTCTCGAACCAGACTGCGCCCGCCGCCAGCAACATCACATACGATGGACCTGTGTAGTAACTGCGTCCCTGGTTGATCAGGAACAAGAGAAATGTGACGATAAACATCCAACCCAATGGACGGAAGCGCCTCATCGACGCGCCGAACATGCACACGGCTAGTCCGGCTACCCACAGGGGCAGAGAAAACGGATTAGTGGTCTCGTAAAGCTGGTTGGGCAGGAAGTCATCCGCGCGACCCCACTGGACATCTCGGGCATGGATGGAGGCGAGATACTCCAGGGAAATAAAGTCATGTTTGATCTGCCACAGGAGGTTGGGAAGAAAGATCAGGAGCGCCAGTGCCGCGCCGAGGTATAACCACTTCGAACGCAGGTATCTCCGCGCGGGGGTGATGAGGACCGCAATCACGAGTGCAAGTACCCAGAACGCCATGGTGTACTTTGTCATCATGCCCAGTCCAATCCCCGCTCCAATACCAAGCCAGTAACGCGCATCGTCTGTGGCGAGCAGGCGAACCATGAAGAAGGCGACCGTCACCCACCACAGATAATCGAAAGCAAAGTACATGATCAGTGTGCCACCCATCAGCGACACCGGTGCAATGAACACGGCAAAAGCGGTCAGGATTTGTGCGTTGCGTTTGCCGCTCATATCGCGCGCCATGAGCCCCGCGAGAATCATTGCGACTCCCTGTGCAATGGCAGGCAGCACCCGCAGGCCGCGCAACGACTCGCCGAATAACTCCAGCCCAATGCGCGCAAAAAATGGCGTGATCGGTGGATAGGATACGTATCCCCAATCGAGCTGGCGCGCGCTCATGATGAAATCGAGCTCGTCACGATGAAAGCCGTATTGACCGTTGAGCAAGATGTGGAGCAAGGTCCCGCCCAGCGCGAGCAAGAGCAAGAGCAGGTTATTGGTCTTTTGTTCCCGAGTGATCATCAAAACCTGTTATTTTTGTTTCTTTTGTTGCTCGAGAACAGCTGCCGCAATGAACCATCCGATGGCGGTGCCAGCCAGGGCGCCAATTCCGACTCCCATCAGAGGATTGTTGCCTGCAGCCGCGATCAACCCAAACAGAGCTCCGATGAGGAGTCCTCCAAAAACATAGTAGCCAAACTTCTTGTCCATTTTGATCCTCCTTGATAAAGTGTATAAGTAGCCAGGCCGTTGGGTTCTATTCTTGAAAAGCAGGAGCGGTCATGATCCAACCGATGAACAGGCCGGCCAGCGCACCCAGCTGCAACCCATGGATGGCATTCCCGCTCACCGCCCCAATGACCATGCCAGCGACGGCACCTATCAGTAATCCGAGAAAAATATAGAAGGCAGGCGTTTTGTCCATGATGATCGTCCTTGATCGGGTTGAAATGCAGCACAACTATTTTTGCCTCTACATCATAGGCTCGCGAATAAAAAAACTCCCCTGTCGAAAGGGGAGTTTTCACTAGTCAAGTGGATAGGTCAAAGTTGTGAAAAACAGTTTCTTCCCTAATCTATTTCTTTGTTCCCTCAATGAGGGTGGGTTCGCTACTGAAGATAAGCGGCTCAATCATGATTTCAACCCGATCTTCACGGTACTTCAGCCCGATTGCAGTTGAGTTTGCCCAACCGGGTATAGTCCATTCAATCACAAAGGTCTGTTCGTCTATCCAACGTCCGCGCATTAGATATTGATTCTCCGGTAATCTGGCGCGACGAAATATATTATCCAGCCCGACCTCGTCGAGATCGTCAGCTCCGACCGTACTTATTTTGGCGGTGCTGGCACCTGGCTCGAAAAACAGGACCGCATTCTGCCAACCAAAAGGATTTTCTTCCAGCGTGTAGAGATCCCCGGAAACCTCCTCGGCGATCGCAGGTAGTGGAGGGACAGGTTGGATAGGGTTCGCCGCCACCCCGATTGCAGCTTGCAGCCGGGATACTCCTTCTGGCTTCTCCGCGAGCGCCGTGTCGGATTGGATTGCCGGCAAAATGAAATCATTTAATATGCGCTCGATCTCGGGCGCTTCCATAAACGTTTCGAGCTCCGCGGTGACCACCACGATCAGGTCTTTTGTGGGATATACGTGGATTTGCTGTCCGGCCATCCCGAGCGCTGAATAACGATGGGAGTCTGGATAAACCGTCCAAAGATACCCGTAGCCAGGGCCTTCCGGTTTTTTAACATATTGGGTGGTTGAATCGGTAACCCATTCTGCCGGAAGGATTTGCTGACCATCCCATTCTCCGTTGTGGAGATAAAGGAAGGCAAATTTTGCCAGGTCCACCGGCCGGAGGAGAAGTCCGTATCCACCGTTCACGAATCCCTGCGGATCCTCACCCCAGTCGGCCTTATCGACAGCTGGAAGACCTAATGGTCCGAA
Organism: Anaerolineales bacterium; assembly: GCA_035463255.1. Lineage (GTDB taxonomy): Bacteria > Chloroflexota > Anaerolineae > Anaerolineales > Villigracilaceae > Defluviilinea. Next base: position 10,450 of record DATHTL010000052.1, read on the forward strand.
CAGTTCCTGGTTGGCAAATTCACGCGTGTTCATGCCGGTCGTTTTCTCTAAAATCGCAGATAACAGGTGGGGATTGCCATTGCAGTAGCCAAATGTTTCACCAGGAGCAGCGACCATAGGCAGATCGAGCATGAACTGTACCCAGTCCGCGGTTTGTTCCATATTCCTTCCAGAGGAGGAAGCTTCCTGGCAATCCAGGCCAGACGACATCGAAAGCAGATGTCTGAGTTGAATACTCGATTTTTCCTCGCTTAAGTGGGCCACACGGCGGTTCGAGAAGAAGCTCATGAGCGGTTGATCCACGTCCGGGATCATCTGCTTTTGAACAGCGATACCCACCAGCGCGCCAATCACGCTTTTCGTAACCGATTGGATGTGCATCTTTATATCACGTGTATATGGATGGAAATATGCTTCGGTCACCATATATCCGTTGCGGATGATAAGGACAGAATAGATTCTTGTTTCCTTTGTGTTGATTTCTTCCAACATTTCAGCCAGCAATTCCGAATCCATGCCCTGTGCTTCAGGCGTGGAGCTTTTCCAGCCTTCGGTGGGCCAATAATCTGGCTCGCGGATTTGATCCGAAACGGGCTGTGCAGGGGCGCATCTTGCTACGAGCAGAGTAAGGGTAAGGAAAATGTAGTAGATACGAATCCTCGGCATCATTCCGACCTCCTTTTTGTGAAAAGATGACGAGCCCTCTCATAGTAAAAATATCCATCAAAAAACTCCCCTGTCGAAAGGGGAGTTTTCGCTGTCCGAATGGACAGTGTAGTCAGATAGATAGGCTAGATATCGCAATCACTCTAGGTCTTTCTCAAGCTTTTCGGAGCCGCCTTTTGATAAAGGCACAAATTTCATCCAGCGCCTGCGTGGCTTCCGGGAACATGGGCGCCATCAGGGGATAACAATGCACCATCTTTTCGCCCATGACCAATGTGGCGTCTACGCCTGCAGCTTTGGCCTTGGCGATAAAGCGCGTCGAATCATCCAGCATGGTTTCGTAGGTGCCGACGTTGATGAACATGGGCGGCAAGCCGCGCAGGTCGCCGTAAAGCGGAGAGATCCAGGGATTCGTGGGATCATGTTCGCCATAATAATATTGGCTGCACACTTTCGACATGCCGGGCGGTGAGATACAGACGTTGCGCTTCGTGCGGTACGATTCGCCGGCCAGTGTCAAATCTGTCCAGGGAGAAAGCGCCACGGCGCCGGCGGGGAGCGGCAATCCCTGGTCCCGTATGGCTAACAGGGTGGCCAGGCACAATCCCCCGCCGGCTGATTCGCCCATGATCACGATGTTGTCGGGAGTGATTTCCTGCCCTAACAACCAGCGATAGGCCATGAGGGAGTCTTCGAGGGCTGCCGGGTAGGGATGCTCCGGTGCCAGGCGATGGTCAAACATCAGCAGGGCGATGCCACTCGTCTGGGCTACTTTGGCGACGAGCGTGCGGTGGTCACTGCACGTGCCGCTGATGTAGCCGCCACCGATCGTGTACAGGATCACTTTATCCTTGCCGGCTCCGGCAGGGATGAGCCATTCCGCGTGCATCCCGTTCAGGTCGAAGGGAGTAACTTCCAATCCAGCGGGCAGTGCATTCGCCATCTTGCGATTGACGCTTTCGCACATTTCGCGAAACGCGGGAATAGAAGTGTTCTCATCCCAGATTTCCGGTTTCAACCGGAACTGAAACAAGTGACGGTTTTTCATCATGAAATACATAAATTGACTTTGAATGCTCATTCTCTTCCTATCCGGGGCATGTTCCGGCCCCATTTTTAAATATTTGCGACATCATATTTAGCGCACATCAAAAGCTCTCCTGTGATCGGAGAGCTTTATAAATCCTATTGCACAGGGTAGTCAAGCCGATAGGCCTGGAGTCTTCAACAGGCTCGGGTTTTCGGCCACCGCACCCGGCTGCCAGGGGAAGGGAGGCGAAGCGTTCCAGGTGATTACCTCTGCATCCATGGCCGCCTGCCCAAACGCGCGTGCCACCGAGACGCGGTGGTGTCCATCCCGCACGAAGTAGGCGTCGCCAATGCGGATTAACTGAATCGGGGGCAGTGGGATGCGCGAAAGATGGACGATGGCCATGTTGGTCCAGCGGTCCCGCGCCGCCTCACTCAAGGGATGGAAGTGCAGGTCAAAGTCTGCGGTGCGGCCTTCCGAGCCGATGATCGAGTTGACTGGCACCACCTGAATCCCCGAGTAGGAGCTGCCTAGTACGCGCAGGTCCGCTTTCAGGGCGTTCAGATCGTACAGGTACGGCTGGCGTCTCAACGCTTTTCTTTTCAGCCGAAATACTTTGCCTTTCAACAGGGCTGAACGGAACTGGCTCAGGGCTACGTTGTACTGGCGGGCATAGATGTTCTCTGAACCGCCGTGATCCAGCGTGTGGACATTTTCAAAGGCGTTGATCCTGTTTTCGAACATGGCTGTCTCCTTGTTTCAATTGCATTATAGGTACTCATAAAAGAAAACTCCCCCGCCGCTGGGGGAGTTTTGCTACTGTCCAGAAGGACAGGACTCTGTAGGATTGTTGGATAGGCTAATTTTTATGCCCTCCACTCTGCCATCTCAAAAGTCCGAAGTGAACGGCGGCGGGAGCAGTACAATATACCCTATGCTCCCTGCGCCGTCCTCGGCGCAGGTGTATAAAGCCAATATGACATTCTCATCATTTCATGATATAGGCCATTTGTATTTTGTAACTGCTTCCATCATCGGTTGGAGGCATCTACTTTCTGATCCTAAATATGTCCAAATTATTCTCGATTCCCTTGTCTGGCTTCAAAAAGAGAGAAGAATTCTCTTATTTTCTTTTGTGATCATGCCATCACACCTTCATATGATTCTCAAACCGGAATGCAAAACGATTGCTGAAATTGTACAGGAGTTTGGTTCGTATACAGCACATACTATACTGCATGGGTTACGTGAAGATCGAAGGGATGATTTATTGACTTTTTTTCATCAGCAGCGGCGTGATGCGCGACACGCGCACAGCATTTGGCAGGATATTCAAGCCAAGAATATTTATTCCCATGAATTTTTATCTCAGAAGTTTGACTATATTCACAGCAATCCAGTATCCAAAGATTGGAGACTTGTTGGCAATAGAGCAGAGTATAAATATTCAAGCGCGTGTTTTTATGATAAGAGAGTTCCTTCAATCATTCCAATTACAGATATTAATGAGTGGTTGATGGTGTAACGCCGCCGGGGACGGCGGCTAGAGCAATGGTTCTAGAATTTTGTCATCAATTCTCCGCGTCGGAAGCTTTTGCTGGCGTACCGCAACAAAATTGCATCCAGGATCCAGATCACCAGTCCGACGAAAAGGACAACGCCGAGGCTGAAATACATCACCCCTGAAATCTGTCCGATCATGAGAGCTAACACTGGCAACACCACGAGTCCACCGGTCTGATAGGCATCCTGAAACCCCTGGGCGCGGGCAGAGACAAACACCATGACGACAAGCCCTAGTCCCGCCACCGCGGGCGTGACCCAAAACACCAGAGCGATCCACATCCAGTTGGGGAAGAAGATCTGCCCAATGCTCGGCCACGCGGCAACATTGACCATGATGGCATACACAACGAAACTTAAGAGCGCCACAGCCATCGCGGTGGTCCAGGCGCCCGCCAGTTTGGCGGTGAAAAGCTCCCGGTCGGTGGTGGGAGTGTAGAGCAGGGATTCGAGCGTTTTGCGTTCCTTCTCTCCGGCAAAGCTATCGGCGGCGAACACCGATGAAACCATGAGAGGCAGGATGAGGAACATGGGAGCCAGCATATACACCAGAGAAAAGACGATTAACTGCTGCTCCTGGGTGTACCCGCTTAGTTCGCTTAATAATCCAGCAGGCATGCGCGCCAGGATTTCATCCACGTTGCTCATCGATGTGCCCATTGTGTCTGCCATAGTTGAAGCATAAACCATGATCCAGGGAAAGACAATAAACAGGATCAAGGGCAGGATGATGATCGGCAAGACTACACCTTTGTTCTGCATGGCAACTTTCAAGTCCTTGCGGACGATGGCTTTTATGGCCCGTGTGTTCATTGTGTGCCTCCGTGCAAAGCAAAATAAACTTCCTCGAGATTGACTTCCCGGGGTGCGAGGCGGTAGACGCGTAAACCATTTTGCACAAGAATAGATAACAGCTCTGGAATGGAATCGCGCCCGGAGAGGGTCATGGAGAGAATATCCTTCTCCCGCCGTGGGGGATTGATGACCAATTGTGGTAATCCCTGCAACGTTTGCAAGGCCAGATCCACTTGTATCGGGTCCACTTCCAGATCCACATCGAGGTGTTTCACGTATCGACCGGTAAGCTCTGCTGGCGTGCCCATAGCGACAAGCCGGCCGTGTTCCATCACGGCCACCCGATCGCATAACCTTTGGGCCTCCACCAGATTATGTGTGCAGATAAATACCGTGCAGCCCTCGCGTCGAGCAAGGTTTTCCACCAGACTATGGACATGCCGGGACGCGACAGGGTCAAGAGCAGACGTCGGCTCATCAAGAAAAAGCACTTCCGGTTTATGGAGTAGGGCACGGGCGAGAGCAAGGCGCTGCTTCATCCCTTTGCTGTAACCGCCCACTTTTTCATCGGCACGCTCGATCAATTCGAATTCCGTCAGCAGTGAGTCGACTCGCTTCGAAACCTCGCTATAAGGGACGTTATATAGGTCGGCATAGAAAGATAAGTTGTCACGAGCTGTGAGACGTTCATCCAGCGAAGGTGTTTCCGTCAGCACACCGGTCTGGGCGCGCAAAGCGGGACCTTCGGCTTGCGAATCCAGCCCGAGCACGCGCGCGTGCCCCGAGGTTGGCTCGAGCACGCCGTTGAGCAAACGGACGGTGGTCGTCTTCCCGGCGCCGTTGTGGCCGAGAAATCCGAAGATCTCACCGGCGTGAACGTCGAGCGTTAAGTTGTCGACGGCATTCTTTTCGCCAAAGCGCCGCGTGAGGGAGGAGATTTGAATGACAGGAGTGGACATAGGTTTTCCTAGTGTATACGAATTCCATACCAGATTGAGAAGGTGATGCGACGGCATCATCTCTCGAAATAAATGATTTCCTTGGGTGTGGTTCCGCTAAGGACTTTAACGCTGTGCACATTTCTTTGAAAGAGTATATAAGCAAGAAGGATAGTAGCATAGATTCCCAGGCTGGAAACGGCCACCGGAATCACGTTGAGGGCCAGCAGCACAGCACCAAGGTTGATGAGAGCATGCAGTCCCACTGCGGTCAAATACCCAGACATGGCTTTGCTCCTGCCGTAATAAAGACCTGCGACCGCGATGGACGTCATGAACCCATGCGCAAACGTAACGATCAAGCGTTCTGAGGCATAGCCTGTAAACATGTGCCAGGGCAATTGGTTGTAGTCGGGGCTTTGCGCGATGCCAGACGCGAGATAAGCGGCTTCGCCCAGGCCAAAGCCCATCCCCAGCGCGAGTCCTGCCCAAAGGGATCGAGGCGCATCCCTCAAAAATCCGCGTGAAGCGGGCAGGATCATCGGAAGCAGCTTGATCGCCTCTTCAAAAATGGGAGCATTTAGCCATACGGCGATGATAAACCGCGGAGGTACATCAAGCCCGATTCGTAGTGGGATGCCTGTCCAGGCGGCAATGGCGGCGATCACCGGGGTCTTGATGAACCGGTTCACGATCAGGCTGAGGGGTAACCCGGCAACGATCAACCAGTAATATCGCCGGTCGGACTGCGTCAAATGATTCAAGGTCGCAACACACAGAAAGGCAGTCCCCAGGAAGGTCACGGCTGCCATCACGTAGATACCAGGCATTTTACTTCTTCATTCTGGCGCGTAATTCCGCGACGAACTCCTCTTCATTCGCAGGCGTAAGACCATACTTGGTCGATGCCGTTTCGATGAGAAGAATGTCCTTGCCAGCAGCTGTCGCGCACATCTTGACCGTCCCAATCTCGAGATAAGGCACCCCGAAGATCGCCAGCCCCGGAAAACGAAAGCTGGATAGCGGGCTGATCTTCAAGTCGCGGCGGCGGATGCTCTTGATCTGTTCAAGGTCGATCGTGTAGCGAAGCAGAGGACCGTAGGTAAGGATCAGCCGATTTTCTCCTAGCTCATAGCGCATGGTCGGGAAAAAGACCGTGATGAGCAGAAAGACCAATCCCAGCGGAATGGTCAACAGGATCGTGAGCATGAATGGACCCGAGAAGCCATATGTGATGAGCATATACAGACCGGATGCCAAAAGCACCAGTGCAATCGCGCCAACCCACATCCACCCTGAGGATTGTCGAGGCTTGAAAATTTTATTGGAAGACCTGGTTCTTTCACCGTTGATAAATGTTGTCATTTTGCGTTCTCCAAATCACGGAGCTGAGGGGAGAATTAGTTATTCTTTCCTTAAGAACTAGACGGAGTGATCTCAATATACATATGCTGATGTCCCTGGATTTTCCAGATGAACGCGAAAAGATTCACCTGCCAACCATACTTGGCCTTAAAAGCCTTATCCAATACTGGATACTCTCCTTTAGGCGCAACGTATGCCAACCCGGACTGGAGAGCACCGAGCAGCTTTCCACTGTGATTACTTGGACCGAGTTGTACACAGGGGTTATTTCTCAGGCGCTTTGCCTTTCCGCTGTCGATTGCTGTCCACACAAAAAGCTTCTCGTCCTGTCGGACAAACCAAACGGGCGTCATCACGGGCGTGCCATTTTTGCGATAGGTGGTCAAAGCGATGTATGGATTTCGATCGAGTGTAATAGACGAGGTGAGTTCACTCATGTTTGGATTCCTTTTTCTTTATTGGTTCCATGAAATGTGTCGCTCTTGCTTGGTTTGGTCAGGTGCAATCCATCTTCGTTTTGATAAGCGAATTCTTCTCACTTAACTACATCAAGAATACATGGATGGAACAAGAAACTCCCCTGCCAGCAGGGGAGTTTTCGCTATCCGAACGGATAGGATGGACCGGTGGATAAATGAGCTTTATGCGTATGCCAAACTGTCTCGCACGCTGATGCGTGTTGCGCCGCGGGCCGGCATGATGGATGCCAGAAGGGATACAACCACGATAATGCCAAGCCAGATCATGACTGCCAGCCAGTTGTACTGGTAATCAAGGGTTGCTCCAAACATTACATGCCCCAGCTGGCTTGCTGCAATCGGGCTCACTAAAAAGGAAAGAGGGATGGCGACAAACCAGCTGATCAACCCCTGCAAGACACCTTCCATCACAAAGATACCCAGGATCGTGTGTGAACGCGCCCCGATGGCCCGCATCACGCCGATCTCCTTTGTCCGTTCGATCACGCCGATGGAGAGAGCGCCCATGAGAGCGATGCCACCGACAATTGCTACAATGATGGAGAGCGCCAGCAGCATGGAGGTGACCAGGCCGAACTGCCACTCATTGGTTGCACGCGCCTCCAGCTGGGTCGTGCTAGCAGATACTTTTAAGCTGTGCCGCTCAAAGTAGTCTTTTAGACTCTTGGTGATTGCCGTTACAGATGCCATATCATGAGCGGTTGTGCGCACCATAATTTGTGAGGCTCGATTGTACTTTTTGCTGATCTTGTACAATGTTTCCATGGGAGCATAAAGATTAGGGGATGAAAACCCACCCACGAAGACGGGTTCGTACAAACCAATTACCTGCCAATCATCCTTGCCGTATATGCCAAGATCGAGAGTGATCATATCCCCAAGATTGATGTTGTAGTCTTCAGCCGTCTGCCGGGGGATGACCAGCACGCGTCCGGTATCCTGCGCGCTCAACCAGCGGCCTGCCACCATCAACGGTTCATAAATATCACTGCCTGCCCGTATGCCGCGGATGTTGGTACTCAGCCCGGCATCTTTTACTTGCTGCCCTTCCAGCAAAAGGTTCGCCTGCTGGCCGTAATCGAGCTCCACCTTCTCCACACCTGGAACTGACTCTGCCAACGGAATGATTCGATCGCCTCTTTCCATGTTTGTGAAATAGATTCTTGTGTCATAGTGCAGGCGGCCGAAGTAATTATCGAGTGTGAGCTCAAGCGATGAATTCAGGCTCATCACCATTAAGAAGGAAGCGCCTGCCGCGATCAATACCACCTGGGTCAGGATCAGGCGCCCTTTGTGGCGGAACATGTTTCCAAGGGCGGTAGCATAGTGGGATGGCAGCAAACGCGCACCAACGGATTCCACCATCCGGTCCAGCCGGCCCGAACGGTATCCACCTCCCAGGCCATAACTTGCAATCGCCTGCCGAACGGTGATCGCAGCTCCCTTAAGAATGGGAGGCAATCCCGCGAGCAGAGGGGCAAGGATAGCGCAGAATGCCTGAAGAATGACTGCATTCCTCGAGATATGAAACACGTCGTAATCGATATTAAACAGGTTCAGGAAGACCTTTGTAATGGAATGCGCAACAATCGCTCCGAGGGGAAATGCAATCAGAAATGCCAGAGCGCCGTATACGAGTGCGCTGACCAGGTACATTCCAACAATGGTAGGCATCTTGCCACCGATGGCTTTGAGGATTCCGATCTGATTAGTTTGCTGCGTGATAAGGTTGGAGATCGTGTTGAAGACCAGAATCGCACCGATCACAACGCAGATCAGAGCCAGTAATTGTTGTACCTGGCTCATCGCATCCATGTAGGTACGTCCCCAGTGCTTGTTCGGATCTTCATACTGAAACCCGGCGACATTGATATTTTGCTTTGCTAGCTTGTCTTTGATCGCCGTGGCAACCTCTCTCGCATATTCTTCACTGTAGGGCGTCACGCGCACATAAAATCCACCGAACTTGCCCTCCGGGATTCCCAGGCGCTCCATTCCCTGTTCATCCACGAAGAAGAACGCCAGATCCATAAATTGAGGCGGCGGCACAAAGGGATGGCGGATGAACCCGGTGATCGGCAAGACGCGTTCCTTCTCATCGATCTTGAAAATGACCGAATCTCCGATACCGATGTTTAGGGACTGTGCGCCCATCCGTTCCACGGCAATTTCGTTTTTTCCATTTGGCCAGTGTCCGCCACGGAGCTGGAGCAGCTCATACTTTTGCTGCTCATAGTTATCGCGCATCTGGATCACACCCTGCCGCCATTCATCTTCAGGGCGAAGTTTGTAGAGAACATTGACCGAATTATAGGGTTCGACATCTTCAACACCTGGTACATCCCTGAGGGCGAGGAGAGTTTCACGGTCTACAAGTTGTGACAGCCCAGCATTGATATGCGTGGGAAGGACGGCTTGATGCGACTTGTCCATGTTAGAGAGCATCATGTCGCTCATGCCGAAGATGGCACCCACCGCAAACACACCTGCAGCAATGCTCAGCACGGTCAGCAAGGTGCGCGTCTTATTGTGCCAGATATCGAACCAGATCTTGTACCAGATGACGCCCATCTTAAGCCTGCCTTGTCGCAGAGCCCGCGTGCTCCTGGCGGGTCCGCCATTCGATGTTTTCCTGCTCGTGCCGTTCGGCAGCCTGGTGCAGCGCCTCGCGCGTGACTTCGGACTGCTTCAGCAATTCGTGAAGCTCATCGTAGCGGATGGCCAGCGTTTCCACCGGACCGCTTTCCGCGGCGCGAATCGAAGCGTTGCTCTTGCCGCGATGGAAGAGGGCGATCTCGCCAAAATATTTGCCCGGTCCCAGCTGTGCAATGATCACATCCGACTGGTTGGGGCGGGGCAGGACGATCTCCACGGTGCCTTTGGAGACAATGTAAAACTTGTCGTTATCCTTGCCTTCGGTGAGGATCATCGCGCCTGCCTCATACTGGCGAGCCGTGAATTTGTGAGTTGCAGCGAGCAACTGGTGGTGAGAAAGGGTCGGTAATACCTGGGCCACATATTCGTTGACAATCTCGCCATCGGCGATCAGCGCGGTGCGGTGTGCGTGCTTGGCAAGGCTGCTGTCGTGTGTCACGATAATGACCGTCTTGCCCTCTCGAACAAGCTGGTTAAACAATTCGAACATAGCCGCAGCCGTCTTGGAGTCAAGATTGCCTGTCGGCTCATCGGCGATAATAATAGGCGGGTCATTTGCTAGGGCGCGCGCCATGGCAGCCCGCTGCTGCTGTCCGCCGGAGACCATGCTCGGCAATTTATGCATGTGTTCCGTCAGACCCACGATTTCGAGCAGGTGTTCTGCACGTTCACGGCGCTCGCGTGCCGTATATTTTCCAGCCAGATCCATGGGTAGGATCACATTCTGCTTGAGGTTCAGCGCCGGCAGCAGCTGGAAGAACTGGAAGATGATCCCGAGGTTCTCACCGCGCCAGCCTGCCAGCTGGTTCTCGGTCATCTCGTGGATGCCCGTGCCGTTGACAAAGACCTCCCCGGTGGTGGGACGGTCGATACCTGTGATCATATTCAACAGCGTGGATTTCCCACTGCCTGATTTACCAATAATGCTGACGAATTCGCCTGCGCAAATGCACAGATCGATTTCTTTAAGGGCGTGATAATCTCCGGCGGCGCTCTGATAGTACTTATCCACGCGGCGCAGGTCGATCACCGGGGTGCTTCCATTACCGCCATCTTGGGTGGCCGTCATTCCTTGGTGAGATAGCATTGTCATGATGTTCCTCCAGCAGTGCTTGATCCCTTCGTCGTTGTCTGTATCTGAGATCAACGAGGCAGGGCAGAGATGAAGCTAATCGTCGGTCTGAAAGGTTACCGCAGTGGTCATACCCCAGCGCATGGCGGGATGGGTTTCTGTCAGCACAATCGTGACGTCGTAGACCACATCGCCCTGGTTTTCAGAGAACGTCTGGCCAATGGACAGGATCGTGCCGCTCAATTCCTCGCCGGGCAGGGCATCCAGAGTGACGGCAACAGGCTGCCCTTCGGTCAGCTCTACCACATCGATCTCGGTCAGGTCGGTGGTCTTCACTAGCCACTCGGAGAAATCTGCGATCGTTACCGCGATCTCCCCCGCGTTGATCGAGCTGCCGGCCTTGGCATTCAGGTTTGCCACCACGCCATCGAATGGCGCATGAACCTCAAGAGCAGCCACCTTCGCTTTGGCGACATCCAGTTGCGCCTCCAGCAAGGTCAGCTGATTGCGGTCCACGCCGTCATCCTTCATACGGTCGTAGGTGCGCTGAGCATCATCCAATTTCGCTTTTTTAAGGGCAAGATCATTTTCGGCTTCAATAATCCAAACTTCGGGTGCAGGCCCTTTTGAGAATTTCGTCCGGATCCGAGTGTCATATCCTTTCTTGTTGCTGAAGTAATACACGAACGTTTCGGTGATGGGCACCTTTTTTGAATTCTTGAGATAATTCAAATACTGCTCCGCCTCTTTATGCTCCTCTTTCGCCTCCTTCAAGTCGATCACGGCCTGGGCGAAAGCGGCATCTGCGTTGTTGAGCAGGTCCTTGAGCGCCTTCTGCGCGTTTGCCAGCTCGAGCTGGGCAGCTGCATAGTTGGGATCTGACTCATCACCCAGGCGGATGATGGGCTGTCCCTGTTTCACCGGTTCGCCTTCTTCGACCAGGACCTCACTGACCTTGCCGCTGACGGTGACAGCAATATCTGCCGAACGGACCGGCTCGAGGCGTCCTTCTGCAATAATGCTGTTGTCAGCGATGACAGTGGGGATGATCTGTGGGGTAGTAGTTGCATTGCCCGCTGCTGAGCAGGCAGTGAAAAGCAAAGTGACAAATACCAGGGCGATCAATAATTTGAATTTCATCTTCCTTTTGCCTCCGCGAGGATTCTTATTACTAATCATACGACTTTTCAGCCCATTTCCCCTCACCAATTGGCGAGTTTCCACTGTCCGAATGGACAGGTGATCAAGTGGATAGCTATCTAACCTCGTTCAGGAGGTTTTATGGAAGCCTCCGTTTAGTTGTCCTGATTTGGACGATGCTCTTCGAATGTCCCATCAAATCAGCGAGCGCGAAGGTTGCAGGATCTTTGCTCTGTACAATTCAAGTTACAAAAGACTGTGTATCTGTAAGCCTGTGATATCGAGCTGTTTCACTCACCCCAGCCCGGGTTGGCCGGCGGATCAACAGTTACGTCCGGGTCTTCCCAGTCGATCATCCGGCTGGTGAACGGACTGGATGTTACGATGTTGGAGATCAGCGGTCCATGACTCCCCAGGCGTTCATTCAACGCCTCCAGGTGCTCCATGGATGACACCGCCACTTTCAGCAGCGTACAGTGAGCGCCGCTTAACTTATGGATCTCGAGAATTTCGGGGAACTGGTCGGCGTGCCGGGTTTTTAATAGACACTTGCCCGGATTACAGCGCAGCTGGATAAACGCCAGGAGCGGAAGCCCAACCTTGGCAGGGTCTATTTGAGCAGCGTAGCCGGTGATCACCCCCCGATCTTCCAATTTACGCACCCTCTCTGCGGCAGCCGGAGCGGACAAATTCACACGTCGCCCCAGTTCATTAAAAGAAAGGCGCGCGTCCTGTTGAAGCTCACGCAAGATCTGCCAATCGGTGCTATCAAGAGTACTTTCTGAATGAAAAGCCATGCCTGCCAATCTCCTTTCATTTGAACCAAGTATATCCAATTAACCTTTGGTTCTCCATTCATCGAAAGCCGTGCTGATGCTACGATAGAGCAAGAAGGAGATATGGACCATGAAAGAAATGACATTTACCGGTATAGCAGTTGCATTGGGCAGCGGATTGGCCATCGGGATCCAGGCGACTTTGTTTACGGTGATCGGGCGCGCCATTGGACCCGTCCGCGCCAGTTTGATCTTGAACGTCACCGGCGGGATCGTGGCCGGGCTGATCATCCTTGCGGTGATTGGTGTAAAGGGAGCAAAACAATGGAATATCCCAAACAGCAGCTTGATACTGGCTGTGGTCGCTGTCACCATGGGTATTTTCATCATTACAGGCGTATCCATGGCGTTCCAGCGGACAGGAGCCGCGGTCGGGATTGCTACGGTGTTCCTTGGCCAGATCCTGATCGGCATTATCGTCGACGCATTGGGACTGGCCGGCGGGGAGGCGGTCCCGTTGGACATGCGTCGTGTGCTCGGGCTGGGGATCATGGCAGTAGCAATCGTACTGCTGGTCCAGCAAAAGTAAGGATGTCGTTGCCAGCCGCGGGCCAAGCGATCCCCATCCAAGGGGATTGCTTCACATTTACTCACTTTAGCGGACTGTGACAGACCCGCTCACTCTTGTAACGACATGGGCGTTCGTGATATCAATAGTCTGGAGGTGAACTCATGAAATCAGAGACTATCACTGAGAGAGCAGATTTGATTATCAGGAGGCACACCCTTGAGCCTGGCGAAGCACTGCCCTGGCACATAGACCTGTGCCACCGGTTCACCGTCGTTGTACGCGGTGAGGCATTGAGCATCGAATATCGTGATTCGGGAGAGATCGAAAGCTTTGATGTGCATCCTGGTCTCGCTGGTTGGGATGAGCCTCAGCCGAGAGTGCATCGCGGCATCAACACAGGGACGGTGCCATATGAGGAAGTCATTGTTTTCTTTACCGATACGCCCGGGATGGAGCCGCAGCCCGAGGCAGGGGAGTGAGTGTGAGTCTCTATTTACTCATGAAATTGCTGCACGTGCTGGCTGCTTTCTGGTTCATCAGCGGCCTGGTCGGGCGGGATTTCGCCTTCTGGTGGGCAGGCAGGTCCCGTGATGTGCAGGCTATCCATGCGCTACTGCAGATCAGCGACTTCTTCGAGCGCTATGCCGTCGTCCCCGTATCTGCAGCCGTGCTGCTGTTTGGACTGATCGTCACCTGGATGCAGAAATGGCCCCTCTTCGGCTTCCTGCAGGGCTCATCCTCCAACTGGCTGCTGGTTTCCTTCGTTCTTTTCATCGGCATCTCTGCCGTCATCGGGCCGCTGGGTTTGGTCTCCCGCCGCAAGGAACGGACTCGCGCCATGCAAGAAGCCCTGGCGCAAGAAACAGCGACTCCTCGATTAATGGCAGCCCTCCATGATAAGGTCGTAACCCGCTTCCGAGCAGTGGAACTGACCATCGTGATCATTATCGTTATTTTGATGGTGCTGAAGCCACTTTAAGGCCCATACTCCTCATGCCAGACTGCCCCATAGGCAGCACAAGCCGCAGACGGCTGGGTAATCAAAATATAAAAACTCCCCAGTACTCAGAGGAGTTTTGTGCTGTATTCCGGTTCATACAAACAGTTTATGTTTGCGTCCGATCAGGGCCAACAGAATGCAAACAGATAAAAGGATGAGCATCCATGCCGGATATTGAATCGCGATGGACTCGGGTGTCAGACCGATAAAATCCAGGGCAGGCAGACGATTGGCGATGCCCGCATACCAAATCACCAGATAACTCACTTCGAAGACTTTGCTCGAACCGGTCCATGTGCCCAACATCAGGGCGAACGAAGGAACGAGCAGGACAGCGATGACCCAACCGATTAAATTGGTTGTCTGGTTATGCATTACAAAATGGATCCCTGCGCCGCTCCAGAGTATAGCAGTGACCAGTACACCTGCAAGCCAGGTTGCAAACAGCAGTCGCAGCAAGGGATGCGCACACGAGAACACGATCTGGTTGGTGCGGAAATAAGTCTCGCGAATCCCAAGCTTTGACCAGATCAACAACGGCCAGATAGCGAGAATAATCAGCCAAAGCGTCATGGAATTCTCAGGAGCCAGGAGCGAAAAAATCCACAGAATGGCCGCGCCGATATACCAGGCCCAATGATTTCCTTTTAACATGAGGCGTAGTTCAGCCAGAATGATCGGTAGTATATTACTGTGATAAACATGGTCGGCCGTGAGAGGCGTCAGCGAAACAGGATTTTCCGCTTCCTGGACGATGTGCGCGCTATCCACCGCAGGCGCTTCGTCCTCTTTAGGAACGCTTCGCTTTCGAAATCTGTCTTTGGATGAGTCGAAGCGGTTGAAAAAGAACGCGGATCCTGATGTGAGGGTGAGTGCTACCGCGAAGATACCAATGCGACTCAGGACTATGTCCGCCGTCCATGGGATGCCTGCCGACGGAATGACCAGCTCGGGAGCTTCGGTCAGGTCGTTTAGGGAGGCTTTTTCTCCACAGTCCAACCCTGCAGACTTTATCTCCTCCAAAAGAATCCGTATCCCGCTTGGGTCGGCTAACGTTAGCGCTCGTCCACTTGCCGGACCGGTCACCGTAATCAAAAGGAAGACGAACAGGAAGAAATAGATCACATTGCTCAACCCACCTTTGACGAACGGCAGGGTTTCGAACAAAACAGCAATGGCTGCGACCAGTGCCATGAACGGCAGGGTGAGCCAGAAGAAGGGCGATAACAAGACAACCAGGTTCAGGCCGTCCATGCGGAAGGTTTGGATCAGCACCGTCGCGGTAGCCAGGATGACCACAAAAATGCTCAGAACAATAAAGTGGCTCAACCATTTCCCAAACGTGTACTCGACCCGTCGCAAAGGCGTTGCCGCCATGATCTGCCCAACACCTGTCCGGTTATCACGCTCGATGCAACCCTTCACCAGAAAGAAGCCGAAAAATCCCAGGAAGAAGTTGATGGCGATAGCCATCATGGCTCCTACCCAGGTTGAGTCGAAGATCTCCGCGCAGGTGTTGAAACGCAAGACGAGCCTGCCTGTATTAATTGCGTAGGCAAGATAAATGCAAAGGCACAGAAGGATCAGGAATGCATAACTGCGACTGCGTTCCAGAAAATCCGCGCGCACCATATGATAGAGAACGCGCGGCATTCTCATTGTTTTGCTCCGTTGGATGAGACCAGATACAAATAAACGTCTTCGAGGTTGGGCGGGATCGCCTGTGCATATGAAGAGGGACTGCATTCACTAACCACGCGTACCTGCACCCCTTCGCTATGTCTCACCATCCCACTGACAACGTATCGTTGTTTGATGGCAGGCAGTTCGGCGCTGGGTACGATCCATTGCCAGACTTTTCCTTCGAGTGTTTTCAGCAATGTTTCCGGCGCATGATGTCTGAGCTTGCAGCCTTTGTTGATGATGACAATCTCGGTCGCGGTAGCTTCTACATCCGAAACGATGTGAGTGGATAAGATTACGATCCTCTCGCCTGACAAATCGGAGAGCAAATTGCGGAAGCGGACCCTCTCTTCTGGATCGAGCCCCACCGTCGGCTCATCCACGATGAGGAGCTGGGGATCGTTTAACAGAGCCTGGGCAATGCCGACGCGTTGTTTCATCCCGCCCGAATAGCCACCCAGCGGACGCCGGGCCGCGTCCTTCAGATTGACCACAGAAAGAAGCTCATCAATCCTACGCCGCGCAATCTTCGCAGTCAGTCCTTTGATTGCAGCCATATATTCGAGGAATTCGATCGCGTTCAGGTTTGGATATACACCGAAATCCTGAGGCAGGTACCCGAGCACGGCGCGCAGCGTATCAGGCGATTCCGCGATGTTCACATCATTCCATTTGATCGTACCTGCAGTCGGTTTCGTAATGTTGGCCAGCATCCGCATCAACGTGGACTTTCCCGCTCCGTTCGGACCGAGCAAACCAATGACCCCAGGGTTAAGCTCGAGCTCGAAGTCTCGCAAGCCCCAGAAGTCTCCGCGGTATAGCTTTGAAAGATGGCTGATGGTAAGTTTCATGGAGAATTCCTACCCCGGTCGAATTGATGGATTATCCTTATGCTTTGACGCCATTCTGATTGAGGATAGCGATGCGTCTGGATATCGCGATCGCCGCGTTCATCCCTTACACAAACGGTGCAAGCTTTGGTGGGTCGCATTGCGAACCCGCCTTACAAAATTTACTCCACTTGTGCGAGGGCTGTCAGCAACAGGACAAGCACACCGGAGATCGCCATCAGGTTGGAGTACATACGGAAGCGGCGAATGCCCAATTCGGAACTGTTATTGGAAGCCATCATCGGCCCCACGCGCAGGAAGGCGTTGTACCAGAAGCCCAGCCCGATCATCCCGAAGATAAGCACGTGCTTGAGCAGCATTACGATTCCCCAGAAGTTACCAAAGTTCATAAATCCCAGATAGCCGGTGTCAATCAGCATGAGATAGGTTCCGGTTACGATAAAGACCAACAGGGAGGCATAGAGCCAGTATCTGCTGCGCTTCGAGATCTCGCTGAGGAATGCTCCGCCGTTTTTCTCGAGGGCAGGAAGATAGATCACGGCGAGCAAAAGGTAGTGCCCAACGAAGACAACAGTCGCCAGGGCATGCAACCACACAGAGAGAGCGATCAGGATTTGGGACATTGTTAGTTTCCTTTCGATGTGGATTGTTGTAGTTCGAAACCCAGGACACGGTCAAAGCTGGAATGCCCCAGCATCACCACGCCTGCCATTTGCAACGCAGGAAATTGTGCGAGGCTCCCCGCCAGATAAAGCAGGATCGATAAAGCCTTATGATGGACTATGTTATAGAGTGCTGCGCCCACTCTCTTGTTGATCAAATAACCGGCCAGACTGATATCCGGCACGAAGAAAAGAACTGGGAACCACCACCAGGCATAATCCAGCGCGAGAAAGAGGAAAAACGAGAGAGCCACCAGCGTAATTTCTTCCAGCTTCATTAGTGTTTTCATATTCATAATTTGACCGTAGGGCGGGTCTGCGACCCGCCACACTCTATATTTTCAAACTGTCACAGGAAAAGCGTGATCTACGTCGAGTCTATTTTTTAGGCCAGAACGTATAGATCGTTACCCAGGCCAGGCCGACGACCAGCAGCAGACGTAGCCACAACGGCCAGGATGTTTCCCAGATCCAGAGACCCGCTGTTACAGGCAGGACGAGCAGCCAGATCACACCCTGCACGACCCAGGGCAGTCCACGGAAAGCAACCCAGACGCTATCCAGCATTGCCTGGTTGAAAATGAGGGCGGCTGCGAACCCAAGCCATAAGGCGGTGAGAATGGCGAACGCGCCGATGTTGATGATCATGTTCATGGTAGATTTCTCCTTTGGTGTTATGTTTTATGCAGCGGTTACTTCATGCCTTTGCATCCACGCTGAACAACGAGCCGAAGCGTGGGAAGAGTCTCAGGTCGCCGCGTAATTTCAGTTGACCGCTCAACAGGACGAGAGGCAGGTTTAACCGTCCTGTGAACATATGACAAAAAATATCTGTTTTGCGCATATGAAGTGTCAGGTTAGGATGATCGCTGTTCCCTTCTCGTGAGGTTGTCGCTTCAGGAGAAACGTCCACATGCCACGTCCCTCCGCCGGGTCCATCGATTTGAAAGACAATCGTTGCCCGCAGATCACCGCCCAGGTCGTAGCGGTAAAGCAGGCTGAGCGCGCGCATGACTCGTCCGACCACACGGTGGCGAATCTCTGGCGAGAGCTGTTTCCAGAGCGGTGAGACGCCTGCAGGTTCCGCAACCTGCGCAGAATGGTGTAGCCCGGCATGAAACATCATGATGGCCATCGCCTCGACAATCTTCACAGGGCGGTTGTAAATGGGCATTTTGGAGGTCAATTCCGCTTGCGCAGGCTGTAAACTGCGTGCGATGCGGGCTGTCTCCTCCAGGATGCTCAGGAATTCTGTGCATAATTCTTTCATGGGAAGAGGCAAGTGCTCGTCGATCCCGTGACGGTTGTAGGCATTGAAGTGATAGCGATCGGTGAGTCCGGCAAAATCGTAGTGTTCCCCGCATAATGTGTATCGAATACTCTCTAGCCCCGCTCCGGTCAGCGCGCATAAATGCGCAACCGTCTCGTGCAAATTC
Source organism: Anaerolineales bacterium (assembly GCA_035463255.1). Classification (GTDB taxonomy): domain Bacteria; phylum Chloroflexota; class Anaerolineae; order Anaerolineales; family Villigracilaceae; genus Defluviilinea. Next base: position 29,132 of record DATHTL010000052.1, read on the forward strand.
CATTCTTTCGAGCCGCCTTTGACAGGTCTTTCCCAATCTTCCATATTAAGGGCGGAGAAAAAATCGGCGTATATGTGATGTACTTCGCACAGGTCGTTTGCCAGGGTTTGAGGGTCGAAGGGATCGTTCATCGTCTTCTCTTTCAAAGCTATCTGAAATTCTGGCGTCATTGTAGCGAGCAGAGAAAAAAGACTCCCCCGTCGATGGGAGAGTCTTCACTGTCCGAGTGGATAGGGCTCTATCCAGGGGTGGTTGAGCCCGTTAAAGGCAAAACTTTGTAGCAAAGAAAGGACCCTGCCCCGATTGGTCCATCGGCATAGAAAAATAGTGCAATTGTCTCAGCTCTGAAAGATAAATCAATGTGTTTCTCGGGCAATGATTCATAAAACTGTTTAAATGGATTTGTGTTGCCTACTTTCCCAAGCTCTATTGTTAAATGAAAGCGATATTCTTCGCCGTCATGGGGCGCAGAAGGATCGGTGACGATTCCCTTCAGTTCGCTGTTGATCTGGTTATGTAAAGCACGCAGTGCCAGGGTTTCGCGCACAGCCATGCCCACAATCGCGTAATCGTCCCATTCATCGTAATAGATGTGCTCAAACTCGATACGCCGGGGCGCGGTGCGGCTGCTGAACGAGTCGAACCACTCTTCCAGTGTATCTATGTCTTCGAATGTAAAGGGCTGTTTCAAACTGACGTGTGCCGGAAGCAATGCGCCCAAGAAATCGATCCCGGCATGTTGACATATTTCATAGACCATACGGCGGGCGATATTCTGGGCAGGGAAGTCTGAAAGTAAGGCGATGGCAGCTTTCATAGCTTGTGTGTAATCAGGCCGATCCATTCACTGTCTGGGGTATACGGCTGACCCGTCAGGTCTGTCCACAGACCTTCGATGCAGAAACCTCCCTGCTGCAATTCCTCGGTAATCGTTTCAGGTGTGTAATCCTGGAACCAGTTCCGGTAAACAGAGATTTTCCCATCCGGTTCGATAACCGTGTATTGATCCAGCCAGATGGATTGCTCGGGATAATCGTATCCTTCTTCGAGAACCAGGTGTTGGCCGGGCTTCCAGAAGCCACTTTCGGCTGCGTACCATCTGTTTTTGTTACCGTTTTTCCTTCGATGCTCGCGCGTGGTGAGATCCAGCACAAATCTCCCGTTTGATTTCAGGGCGCAACGGATGTTTTGTAAGAGCTTGGCACGCTGCTCGGGGTTCAGTGGACAGAAGTCTCCATAGATCAATAATGCCGCGTCATATTGATTTACATCGTTAAGCTCCAGATAGTTTTGATAGCGATAACTGATACTCAGGTCGTTCTTAAACGCATACTGTCTGGCATATGCAATGGAGCGACGCGAGTAATCCACGCCGGTGACCTGGAAACCCGCCTGCGCCAGGCGGGATGCATATAGGCCGGGCCCGCATCCCAGGTCCAGGATGGAGTTACCAGCTTTCAACCCAAGCGTTTCAATCAGCCAGCTCACTGAGCGATCGATCGTTTCCGGGCGGCGACTGGCCGCGTCTATGTTTGGATTGAGGTGCGCTTCGAGCATCTGCGCCGAGATATGCGGGTCATCCCAGAATAAAGGTTCGCCGGCCGTAAAAGGCGCTGGTTTCTGTTGAAGCGCAATGAGCTGTGAAATGACTTGTTTCATTGTATCGGTTCATTTATGGTTTTTTGAAGATAAATACCCAACGCCTTCAGGTTGGGCATCTCGAATCCCAGTTGATCCGCGGTGTTTATAGCCTTACCAAAGTAAACTTTTGTTTCCTTCAGGCTGTTCTGGCTGCCGGCATGTGCGGTATAGCGCTGCGCACTTTCCTGTCGTTTTATATTCCAGCGAACTAGCATGGTAACCAACCATACAGGGAAGTTGACGAAGCTTGCTTCGGGGAACTTCTTCAGATCAACGCCGCGCAACTGGCATAATTTGAAAAGCTCCAGGGTAGCCAGAGTACACTTTCGAAGCAAGGCCTTATCGTCTAGATAAGGATCCATTTCGCAGTGTTTGGCAAACCCGGCGGCATACCCGATGGTCCCTGCGACCTGCTGCCAGATCCAGTGGACGATGTTTTCCTGCACGTCAGGTTTCATGTCAGCGCTTACAAAAAGCGCTTTCACTTTCTCCAGCTTCGCAGATGGTTTTCCATCCACTTCACCGAGATGCACGTCGGCACCGAGGTTTGTCCAGTAAACTCCGTCGTCCCGTATTGTTCCACCGGCATCTGCATAGCCCATCAGGTAGCGGTCCCGGGGCAAAAGTTGTTCAATGAAGTCCGTGCCATCCCAGTTGCCCGAGAGGAGCAGGAAAATAGCCTCTCCCGAAACGGGAACGAGCTGCTTTAAGGCGGCTTCCGTCTGATGCATGCTTGTGGGAACAATGATCAGTTCATAGTCATCCGATGGTGAAATTTCCTCAACGCATTTGATCGTGTATTTTGTAAGGTTGTACTTGGTATGCCCTTTTCGTTCATCCAAAAGATCCAGCCTTAGCCCATCTCTGAATTGGTCCTTCTTCCCCTTTCGGACGAGGTGGGTCACGTCATTACCAGCCTGTGACAATGCCCAGCCGTAGATCGTGCCAATGATCCCAGCGCCAACAATGAGTGTTTTCATCCTGTTATCCTTTCCACGATGTGTTTTTTGTCGACAGGGATTTCCTTTTTAAATTGCAATAAACCACAAAACTACTAGCATGCCCATTCCGTTAGATAAGACATGACCAATGAGCCCGCCCCACGTGCTGCGGGTGCGCTGCGCACAATAGGCAGTTATGATGCACATGGGAAGCAGAGGCAGGACATCCCACCACTTGAAGACATGGAAACAGGCCCACAGCACACCATGCACCAACCAGGTATAGCGACCGAAGGCCAGTTCCTGGCGAGGCAGAATATAACCTCGCCACCAGAGCTCTTCCCCGACGACATTGAAGAAGAATACCAGCAGGTATAGGATTGCGATGTCCCAGCGCCCATGGATTACACCCCCGGCAGACTGTGCCACCACATCGCGCGTGACAATCACTTGCGGATCTGCGAGTGACGGCAATTGACCGGGAATCGGCATCAAGCCCTTTTGGATCAATGCCACCACGAGGCCCGAAAGCAATCCTATACCTATTCCACCGACCAAAAAGATAGCCAGCCCCCACAGGATATCCTGCCAGCGAAGGCGCGGGAAGCGCATCCGTTCGGCAAATGCCTGCCAGGTCAGTGGACGCCCTTCACCGGAGTAGCCGATCAACGCGGCAATAAACAACATAACCGCAGGTGCAGCCAGTGCTGATAGAAAGCTAGTGAGTGAGTCATATCCGAGCGACTCAAGCCAGGGACGGAAAGCGTGAAAGGCAAGGAAGAAGACGGCAGCAGGCAACCCAAACAAAACCAATGAGCCTGCCAATCGCAGTGGCTGAAGTATGGTATGGTGTTCTCCCCGCTCGATCGGTGATGAAGAGTATCTAGTTTGTGTGGACATTGATGCCTTTTGTGAAATTTCTTCGTTTCAGCACATCATAGCCACATAATTTGAAGACTCCCCCTGTCAATGAGGCAGTTTTAAACTGTCCGAGTGGATAGGTGCCCGGCAAACGCAAGTAACTGACCAACCGGGTGGTCGCTGTTGTTATAGGTGGTAAATTTAAGCAAGCGTATTTTTCAATAGAACGATGATGGCCGCAAATAGCCCTGAAAATATTACCGACATGGTTAGCCCCTTTGCTCCACTGATGAGGTGGTATCTCATGTTCGAATAATCCTCGCGGCGCGTTCCATGAATAATGACAAAGCGCGGCGTGAACTTACAGAAGATCAGGATGTCCAGTACCAGCGTATCCCACAATGCAAAACTGGCGAAGAATGCACAAAGAGTTAGAGAAGTATTGAACCAATCTGCGTAGGAGTAGATTACATACAGGATGGGATATCCAAAAAGGAGCAGCAGGAACGGAATTGCAATCCATAGGAAGACTTTTTTTTCGTGAGGAGTCTTCTCGGGCACCTTTGCGCGTACTTCAGGCGGCATGCGGTGAAGCCAGAGGCGCGGGTTATAGGCAAGCGAGGCGTAGATGAGTACGGAGGCTGCCAGGTTGTAAATGACCAAGTGAGTCAATAAATTCATTAGCTATGTATCTTCTTTCCTGGCTGGTCAGGATGGGACAGCGATCGCTCCCGTGGCTGCCAGATATCCCATGATTGACATGAGTACGACCAACGCGAACAGAATTCCCAATACCCAGCTCATCCAGCGTTTCTCGGGGTGGTTTACCCAGTAATAGAGAAGTCCCGAAAAAAGAAAAGACTGCGAAAGGATTTCCAGCATGCCGCCGGAGAGAAACTGATCGCGGATAGGCAGCGTGGTGTAGATGGCGCCTTCCACCGAGCCTGGAGTAGGGCCGAATGTGGAAAGAATTCCCAACGCAACCAGCAGCCACCAGGTCGTGAGCCAGCCATTCTTTCTCCTGAAAAGAACGTCACGCAAGGGGAAAAATACAAGCGCAAATATAATGCCTCGAATGGGTTGGAGAGCCGGCCCAAAGGCAATGATTGGATCACCGATCTGTCGCATGTAGTCACGCAGCTCAGGGCGCGCAAAATCTGCCTGATAGTCGAAGACAGTGGATGCGATCAGGCCAACAAGGAAATATGTGAGCGTATGTGCTACGATCGCTTTGAGGGTCAAGCCGAATAATGTGATCTCATTGTCTTTCATGTGATCTCCTCTGAACCTTTTCTCATCTTCTAGGTTGCTGGGATCTTGCTTAACAATTCATGCTGAGCGTGGTGAAAGCGCTACTCACGACAAATTTAGATCGTCCACAATTCGTTCCGCGGCCAGTCGCCCGGATACCATCGCCGTGGGCAATCCTGTGCCCGGGCGCGTGCTGGCGCCGACGAAATAAAGATTTTGATAGCGTGCATGTTTGTTGCTCGGCCGGAAGTATGCCAGCTGGGTCAGGTTATGGCACAGTCCATGCGTGGAGCCTTTCATCAGGTTGTAGCGCTTCCGCCACGAGAGCGGCGTGTAGTTCACCTCGAACTTAATATGCTCTTCGAGGTCTGTGATGCCAAGTGTCTTCAACCGCCGGAAAACATGCTGGCGCGCCTCATCGCGAATCGCGGCCCAGTCCTGTCCACCGCCCTGCTTTGCTTGCTCTCCGTTTTCGCTCATGTGTCCCACGGGGACGATGGCGATCACGGTGTCTTGTCCCTCGGGCGCCATGGATTGATCGAGCCGCGCCGGGGCGTGGATATACAGACAGGGGTTGGCCGGCAGGCTGAGGTCCCGGATGATTGAGTCAAAGTTTTCGCGGTAGTCATTGGCAAGAAAGAGCGTATGCGGCGGAAGCTTCTCGTAAGGTTTATCCACTCCCCAGAAAAAACTGATGACTGAGCAGGAGAAGCGCTTACGAGCCAATCGTTTGAACTCGCCGTCCTGTGGCAGTAAATCTTTATAAACATATGGCAGATCGGCATTGGCCAGGACGGCATCCGCACTGATCTGACGGCCATCAGTCAACACAACTCCTCGAGCCTGGCTCCCATTCACATCGATCTGCTCGACCGAGGCGTCAAGCTCGAACTCCACGCCCGCGCGTGTAGCCAGCCCCATGAGCGCCTCTACAATGGAATACATCCCGCCTCTGGGATACCAGACGCCATGAGCCAGCTCGGTGTAAGGCATCATCGAAAATGTGGCAGGCGCCTCGAACGGACTCAGCCCCATATACACATCCTGAAAGGTGAAAGCCGCCTTCAGGCGCGGATCATCGAAAAATGCCGACATGTTGCGGTAGTGATTGACCAGCGGCTTCAATTGATATGCAAGAGGGATATTCCTTAAGGTGAAAAACTCTGAGGCCTTGCGGAAATCATGGTTGACCAGCTTTTTCATCCCCACGTGATAGTGACGGTGACCTTCCTCCATGTAACGCAGCAGCCCCGGGAAACTGCCCGGTTCGAACGACTCAAGCTGCTCCTGCATGGACTTCATATCGGAGGTCAATGCCAGCTTGCTGCCATCATCGAAGAACAAATGATACGTAGGGTCAACGCGCTGAAGATCCAACATCTCATGCAGGGATGTGCCCAGCGCCGCAAATTCTGATTCGTAAAGCAGGGGCATCACCAGTAATGTGGGGCCCGCATCGAAGTGATGTCCATCGCGGCTGAAGCGGTCGCAACGCCCACCGGGGCGCGAGTTTTTTTCCAGCACGGTTACTTTCATGCCGCGCCGCGCCAGATGGGTTGCCGCGACGATCCCACCGACCCCCGCGCCGATCACAATTACAGATTTCGATTTCATAATTTTATGCTCCCGGCGCAAGATTTACAGTTGAAATGCCGCTGCCCTCCCGCGAGGGTGCTTCGCGAGGGACAGCGACTTGAGCTTAATGGTTTCATGGTTTCCTAAAGGATTGCGACACAACAGGTTGATGTACCGTTTCTGTCCCGCGCAGGTTGATTATTGAGAACAACGTAGACAGTCCCATCCGCAGTCCGGTCCCGACGCTTTTGCGCTCGTCGTATTGCGGGCGAAGGGAAAAATCTTCGCGTTCGATCGTATCGAGCAGCCATTCAAAGCGCGCCGTATATGCCAGACCGGCCAGTCGGCAGCGTGGGTTCTCGACACGGGCGAGATATGCGCGACCCGCTGTGAAATATTGCCGTGCCAGTTGTACGCGGCTCTTCACCCAGGCGCGATATGCTTTGCTCTGCGTATCGTGCGGCTGGATATGGTTTGCCTCTAGCACTTCACGCGGGACGTTGTAATAGCCTGCTTGAAGATCATCGAACGTATCCCTCAGCATGTGCGTGATATGTGCACCAGACACGGCGAGATACCGGATTTCAGTGTGCGGTGAATAACAACAGTGTCCGATAAAGTAGTGCATCGCTTCCGTCACGGCGGTGGCAAGCCAGCGCGTGTATTCGTTCAATTCCGTTTGGGAGATCAAGCTGCCACGGCGCTTTGCATCGAATTCCATCACCTGCATCATGTTGTACAGATAGGATTGCAGGCCGCTGTTCTTCTCCTGATCCCGTCTGACCAACTCGACCAGCATTTGCTCTTCCATCGTTGCGTCTTGAGGAATTTCACCTCGATAACACTTCTTAAGCAGGGTTTTCTGGCGTTGGAGGAAGGTAAGCCGTTCATGCGCTCCCTGGCACTGCCCGCCAGGGCAGGTGTCGACTGCACTCCGCACCGAGTCTCCATCGAGTGTATCGTCCACCCAGCGAAAGTAGGCGTAGGCTTTGTAGGCATCTACGACACGGTCGCGATCAACCAGGAAGCGAATGGTGTAATAGGTTTGTTTGCTGGCGGCTTTCGTAATCGAGGCAGCTATGAACGGTGTTGGGGATAGAGTATTCATCATGTATTGGTACGAAGGACTCTGGGTTTGGTTTCTGACAAGCCGTATCATAAATGTGCTAAAAAAAAGACTCCCCCGCCAATGGGAGAGTCTTTCACTGTCCGAGTGGACAGTGTGGTCAGGGGATAGGTTATTGGGCTGCCGGAAATGCAGCCAGACTATTTCTTGTTTTTACGAGTAATACTTACACCAACCGCTAAGGCAAGGACAAAAATCACTGCGACGATCACACCGGTTTCCATGTTGTTCCTCCTCTCATTTTTCCATTGGATAGGTTTCAGCAAGTACTTTGTTATTCATGACATCCACGAATTGGTGCAGATTATCACCGCCGAGTCCGTGTCCGCCTTCCAGCCAGATCAATTCCTTGTGTGGTGCTTCGAGCACGTTGTAGTATTCCTCGACGATGGTGTACATGGCGTTCACATCGTTGCGTCCGGCGAAGAGATAGACGGGTACATCCAGCTTGGGCGCTTGGATGATAAAGTCAAGGTCTTTCAATTGAGGATAAATAGCATCGAACGAGTCGATGACGCCGCGCGTGTGGTTGATCTTGTCTATATAGCCATACTCGGTTGCCATAAAGGGGATGATAGGCACGATCACGGAGAGACGAGGCATATCCATGTACACGTTCAATACGTCCAGGTAAGCGACGTATCTGCCTGTGACATTTTCGCCGGTATAAGGCGGCGGTCCATTACGGCGCAGGGTTCCCACTGTTTTGGCATCGCCCCTCTTAGTCAGATAGTCGAGCGCTAGCTCGTAGCCCAGGATGTCGTTCTCGGTGGTGTTGACCATTTGTCCGTTGCCGATGTAGGCATAGAAGAGCTCAGGGTGCTGCTGTACCAGATTTACACCGATGATGCTTGACCAGGATACG
>DATHTL010000053.1:0-18298 GCA_035463255.1 Anaerolineales bacterium
AGACGAACGTTTCCCCGCGACCGAGTTCCTGCCTGGCAGGGAGCGCCGGGTCCACATCATCGGTGCCGGACCTGTGGGTCTTTTCCTCACGGCCTTGCTCCAGCTAATCGAGGGGCTCTCCGTTCGGCTCTATGAGAAGCGGCACGAGTATACGCGCACCCGAATGGTCCAGCTCTCTTCGTACCTCGTCGCAGACTCGCTCGAGAGCTATAGCGCCGATCACATTGATGGCGATACCGTCTTTGCCGTCTTCGATCCACCGGAGCTTGACCAGGGGCTCGCGTTCCGGCAGGCGATTCCGTCGGACCTGATGACCCTTCTTCGGCAATGGACGCTTGGGTTCTGTCCGCTCAACACCATCGAGCGCTCCCTTAGCGACCTGATCGACTCCCGCACGTCGAACGCGGTGCAGCGTACTGCCGCGGTCGTGACGCCGGAAGAGGCGATGAACATGCTCGCGCCGGGAGACATCCTGATCGACTGCACGGGAGCCAGGTCGCTGCTTCGAGATCATCTGATTCCCGGTTCCGGCGAGGCGAATGGCGCAAACACGCACACCATCCGACTCGAATACGCGCTGGTCGTCGCCTTCCTGTACGGCCAGAAGTACGACTGCAACGAATATTGTAAGTACACCAAAAACATCGAAAACCCGCGCTACAAATTCATTCCCATGGTGCAGCGAACTCACTACGATGGCAGCGTCACCCACGTGACGGGGATCGTCAACATCACGGCGGAGGAGTATGAGGCCATGCCGTCCCGGTTCGATGGTCAATGGCTGCGGGACCACTTTCCCGCTGCGGCTCAGTCTATGGACCGTTTCATCGATAAGATCAAGGAAGAAACCCATGGCGAGATCCTCGGCGACCTGGAGATCATCCGGATCCCTCTGAACCTGTACCGGGCTCGCCATGCGACGAACCGGCAGTGGCTCACCGCCGAGCACGTTGACCATCCGTTCGGTAGCTCCCCGGTGTTCCTTGCCGGCGATTCGGCCATCGGCTCACCGTATTTCCAGGCGATTTCGCTGGGCTTCGAGTGTGCCATGTTTCTGGCGGGACTCATTGCACAGCCTGACCTGCCACCGAAACAGATGCTCGATCGCTATGAGCTATACAGCTACAAGCAGTGGCTGCGCGTCTACATGCGCAGCAAGATGATCAAACATAATAAAAATTTGTTTGAGGCCATCGATAACCGGGACGCGCTCCTGGACCAGCTGCATATCTATTAGCGCAGAGGAGTCTCCACACATGGCACAGATGCAGTCAAACCTAGTACGAGACGGCAACGGCGGGCAGATCAAATTTCCAGTCTTTATCTCACAAGCCGATTTGGACCGGATCGAAAAAGAATTCGCCGTACAGGATGGCGATGTCTTTGTGGTCACCTATCCGCGCTCCGGGACGACATGGACCGAACAAATGGTGCATCTCCTGGTGAACAACGGCGAGCAGGGGGAGCAGCGCCTCACAGACGCCGTGCCCTGGCTGGAAACGCTGCCTCATCGTCCCGGTGGCATGATCGAATTTCTGAAGACCCTGCCGCAACGCCGCCTGTTCACGAGTCATCTGCCTTACGCCCTCATGCCGCCCCTGGGTGGCACGACGGCCAGGATCATTTATGTAGCACGCAATCCCAAGGACGTAGCGGTTTCCACGTATTTTCATAACCAGAGCAAACTTGGCTACGAAGGCACCTGGGAGGAACACTTTCAAGAGTTCCTGAACGGCGACGTGGGGTGCGGTCCCTATTTTGATCACATCCTGCCGTGGTGGCAAGCCAGCCAAACGGAGGGGCGCATACTATTCATGAAATATGAGGATATGAAGCATAACCACGCCGGCAGCGTCGCCAGGATCGCCTCGTTTCTGGACCTGCAAGCGGACGCACAACTGATAGGCAGGGTTGTCGCTCGGAGCAGCTTCAAATCCATGACCTCGAACGAGACTACCAATTTTGATTGGATCCCCCAGAAAGCAGACAAGCCAAAGCATTTCCGCAAGGGAGATATCGGGGATTGGAGAAATCATTTCACTGACGAACAGAGCCAGCAGATGGATGATCTATTCCTGAAGCAGATGCAGGACAGCGGTCTGCGCTTCGATTTTGGAGACGGTGTGATCCTGCCATAAAGGCGGCTGAAAAGGAACGGTGAAGCTACATTCCATCCCTTGATGGGAGGGTATTGACTTCCAGCGCGCGCACAAACTCACTTGCCGCTCCAAACCGCTCAGATGGTTTTTTGGACATTGCCTTTTGGATCGCCCTGGCTGCGCCTTCCGGCAGATCTGGCGCTTTTTCGCGGGCATCGGGCGGCGCGTGCAACATGTGCGCGATCAACAGCGCCCCCTGATGTTCGTGTTTGAAGGGCAATTCCCCGGTCAACAATTGATACGTCATCACCCCCAGCGCGTAGACGTCCGCGCGGCCGTCAATATCCCTGCGCTCTTCGATCTGTTCGGGGGAAATGTAAGCAAATGTGCCTGCCACCGCGCTCTGCGAGACCAAAGATGAATCACCCAGAACCTTCGCGAGACCAAAATCCGTGATGATGGGGCGTACCTCCCTGCCAGCCTGATCGAGCAGGATATTCCCCGGCTTTACATCCCGGTGAACGATGTTGTTCGCATGTAAATAGTCCAGTGCCGCGCCGATAGGCTTGAGAAACTGCAGCGTCCTCTCAAGATCGAGCCTCCCGTTTTGCAGCAGCTCGCCCAGAGCATCTCCCTCGATGAATTCCATCACCAGGTAAGGACGGTCCTCCACGGTGCCGGTATCGAGAACCTTGATGACGTTTGGATGATCAAGACCGCGCAAGGCGCGGGATTCACGCTCGAAGAAAATGCGCATCACTGGATCGTCCTGGATGGCTTCGCGCATGAGCTTGATCGCCACGACCCGTTTCAACGTCGGATGCGTCGCCTTGTAGACCTCTGCCATACCGCCTCGCCCGGCGACCTCAAGGTCCGTGTATTCGTGGAAATGCGCGCTCGGGAACGTGGTTGGCTCGAGCGGAGGCAGGACCGAGCGTCCCGCTTTTTGATAGTCAACATAGATGTGATAGAACTGACGATCCACGAACTTCTGCAAGCCTCTGTTGAGCGGTTGAAAGATGAGCGCAAATACGACCGTCGAGATCAGCATGGCGATGAGGGGACCGGCACTGAATCCCTGTGCAAGCGTCGAAATGGCGCGCAGGCTCAGGGCAAACAGAGTCAGCAAAATGGTCGTCAAGGAACCGTAGACGAGCGAACGATTGATCGCAAAGTCAATATCCCATAGACGATACCGCAGCACCGCGATCGCCATCGTCGCAGGCACGATCATCAGGGAGATCTGCCTCAGGACGCGCGCGACCATCGAAAGCACCAGTGACGGGTTTTCGCCATAGCCAAGCACGTTGAACACCACCACGTACGTGCCGACGAACAGCACTGTGATGATCATGCCGAACAACACCCATTTGGTTTGTTGTCTTTGCGCGGGCGTGGAGAGTTTGCGATAGCGATACACTTGCGCCGCAATCCCTCCTGCAAGGAGGAGGAGAAAAAGCCCGATATCCCATGCCTGCTGCGCGGTGTGACCGTAAGTCTCCGCAGTGTGAAGCTCCGCTTTGTAATTCGGGATGTAGTCCATGAACCAGATTCCGATGCGCCAGATGGGAAGCGGGATCAGAATCCACCAGACCCAGCGCGGGAGCGGTTTTCCATTCGGGAAGAGATAGACAAACCAGGCCTGCATGCTTTCTGCCATGCCCGGCAGGATGGCAAGCGCGAGGGCTGGCAGGTTTGCGTTGGCGGTGGGACCTGTGTACAACGCGCCGGTGAACAGCAACATAGATGCCACCACCAGGGTCATCAGCTCGTCCCCGCGCCGCCAGACGAGGAGGAACGCAGTGATTCCGAAAAAGAGGACGGTGAGGATATCGGTGATCACCAACACGTAGGCGGGGAACGTCAGGGAAAGACCAGCCGCTAGGAGCGCCTCCTGCGACTGAGGGAGCAGGCGCAAACCGATCTCGAACGAGGGCTTGATGCCCGAAATGAACAGGAAGATCGTGAAGACCGCCATGCCGATCCACAAGGCGCGCGCGGCTCTCAACCTGAATCCCGTGAGTTTGACGCTTTGAGGAGAAGAGTTGCCAGCGGACATAGGAATTTATTTTACTATCCGCGCATTGCGCGTAAGAAAACTGTCGCACGTTTACAATGCGATGAGATGTGGCAAAACAAGGACCTGGTGCTAACTTCCGATCGCTTGGTTCACAGCGGGGTCTGAGCAGCCTCCATCAAAAAGGGTCAGATCGGCGACCTCCTGTGCAGAGCAGATAAGCATCTCACTCTAGTCCCCTGTCATGGCTTGCAGCGTCCGGGCGTTTTCCACCGCATACCCGGCCTGGTCGTTGTTAAAGTAACAGTAAACATCCTTGCCCTGCCGCATCCAGGAGGCGAACTCGCTCATCCACCCGGCCAGGGTCCGGTCATCGTAGCTGCCCTGGTAGGGCTCGCCGGGGCCATGAAACCTGACGTACACCCAGTCCGCGGTGATCTGCTTGGGCGTGACCTCGCCCCGCAGGTCGTAGATGCAGAACGCCGCATTATGAGCAGACAGCAGATCGTACACGCGCTCGTCAAACCAGCTCGGATGTCGGAATTCAAAGGCAAAGCGATAGCCTTTGGGCAGATTCTGGAGGAACGTGCGCAGGCGATCGGCGTTCATCTTCCATTTTGGGGGCAACTGGAACAGGATGGGGCCGAGCCTGTCGCCCAGTTCGTCGACCCGTTCCATGACATTCGCGATGGGCTGATCCGGATCCTTGAGCTTCTTCATGTGGGTGATGTAACGGCTGGCTTTGACGGCAAACAGGAAGCGCGGGGGCGAGCCCTGCCGCCAGGAACGAAAGGTCTCCACCTCGGGCAGCTTATAGAACGAATTGTTGATCTCGACGGTGGAAAAACTCCCGGCGTAATGCGCCAGCCATTCCTGGGTCGGCAATTCCTCGGGGTAGACAACGCCCCGCCAATGCTTATAGTGCCAGCCCGATGTCCCAATCCGGAGCATATCCGCCATCTTCCACCAAACCTTTCGTTTGCCAGCCAGGGCAATCGAATCATGTTTATCAAATATTACGCCAGCATGGAGATGCTCCTTAAGTGGAGCATCTCCATGCCTGTCAATCAAAATCAGTTTCGACGCTTGTTATGCACCCATGCCATGCGTCGAAGCCGGTAGGTTGTGCTCGCGTCAGGTTGCGTAGGAGGGCAGCTGTTCCAGCACCTTGGAGGAAACGATGAGCCTGACCTCCTCTTCCGTGATGGACTTGATCCAGCTTACCGGGACCAGCTTGCGGTCTTTGAACAACATACCCTGCGAGATGATGAAGTGGGTTGCTTTGTTCGAATCGGTATCGACCAGCAGACGTTCCACGTCGCCCACGTGATTATCATCCGAGCTAATCACTTTTGTGTTCTCCTCGAGCGGCACCGTGTTGGCCGGGATGTTTTGCTGGGTTTCGGTCAACGGCCAGGCAGGATAACCAAGCCCATAGGCGGGATAGCCTAAATATCCGTGGGGCGGGTACCAGTAGAAGCCAGGCGCGGCGCGATCGCTTGCGTAGTCCGTGGTGGCCTCGTGGCTGGCGCGATCCTCGTCCATGCGGACGTAGTGGGTTTCCTCAAAGGGTGGCAGTTCGTCGAATTCGGTGACATCTTCATTCAATTGCACCCGGTCTTCTGTTGCCGAGTGGATCATGCTCAGCGGCACCACCTTATCCTCCGAGAGCAGCCAGCCTCGCTGCACGACGATGTGCGTGACCTCATTGGTCTGGGGATCCAGTACGAAGCGGTTGATCTTGCCCACTTCCTCACCGCCCGCCGTGAACACACTTGTTCCTTCTCTTAGTTCCACTTGTAACATATTGGGTCTCCTGTATTTATTCTTGTTTCCAACGCAAGGAGTAGATCATCCGGAACGAACCTGCGGCCCGCACCGGACGTCTCCTTTGCAGCATCCCGAATCGCTCCCTATCCTTTAAACAGCAGCAGGCAGAGGTTCTGCCTGCGGTTCGTGAGAGTGAATACTTCTTTTTGGTTTGCTCTCTACGGAAGAAAGCGGTTCCAGGATCCATCACGTGTCAGATGTATAGTTTATGGATACCTCATTGCGATACAAACCGGATAAGCAGAGATTCAGATTCCTAGATCAGGAACAATTAAATTATAGCGACCCGGGAAATGAACTCAATAGGGGAAAGGCTGGGAACAAAATAGGGGAAACTCCCCACTGTGTAGCAAACTGTTAACAAACTTTTTATACTCCCTGCGGAGTAGTGCGAGTTGTCAGACCCCGCCACTATCGAAAGCGCCCCTTGATCGATCAAGGGGCGCTTTTCCTCACGTAGGTGTTTTGACGGTATCAGGAACTCTATACGCTGTGCGCAAGCTCTCAGCTGCAGTTCGTCTATTGGTCGACCACAGGAAAGAGATCGACTGTCGGGGTACAAGTTATAAACCCATCATCGTAGGAAACCCAGCCTGGCTGGTCACTTCCATCCACTACTATCTTGATCCACTGGTTAGAGCTTATCCCCAGTGCCTCGACGGTATCGCCATCGGACAGAAGCCCGGTTTGAGCAAATGTTTTACCTGGGCCATCCCGCACATACAGCGTTCCACCGTTCACAGCGCACGTCAGAGCTAATTCCACATCTCGAATGGTAAATGTATCAAAGTGGATATGGGTATTGGGGCTATCCAGGCTCTCGGCATAAAAACCGACCTCTCCGCTCGCATAGTCCGGGTCTGTAACTTGTGCGACGAGCCGGCCATTGATGTGAAAGAAGAAATTGGAACCCTGAGCATCCACACGAAGGAGATCCCCCACATCTACATCGTTGATGCTGTCCTCTGTACCCTCCTGCAGGGTGAGCAGCTCATTGGGAGAACTTTTGAGCACGGCCCATTTCTTGGTGCGCTGAGAGATAGTAAATGCATAGTATTGGTCCCCTGAGCGGCGCAGGGCCAGTCCATAGCGGAAGTCACCTTCGGGGGCGGTCTTTGCCGAATTGGTAAAGGCCTGTAGCTCAACCGTGACATCCTCAATGGTGCGTTTCTCGGGTTCGACAACGACCGGGGCTTTGTAATTCGGGCCTGAAATCTCGATGTGATAATACTCCGGTTCGTGATAGCCAATGAAGAAATTGTCAAATGTTCGTTCACTCCAACCCGTGGCGGGATTTGTGAAATCATCCTGATATAACACGGTCACTTCCGGACCCACCGCAGGTGATTCGTAATCCCGAATGGTCAGCGTATTAAAGTGGATGTGCGTGCTGGGACTGTCAAAGCTCTCGACGTAGAAACCGACCTCTCCGCTGGTATAGGCGGAGTCATTGACTTCATCGATGAGGTGGTCATTCACGTGCAAGAAAAAGCTGGATCCCTGGGCATCTACGCGCAGAAGGTCATCCACATCCAGATCGCGGATGCTTCCTTCTGTGCCTTCCTTCAAAACTTCCAGCCCGGTTGGCGAGCTCTTAAGAAAATACCATTTCTTGGTGCGCTGCGAAATGGTGAATGCATAGTACTGGTCGCCGGAGCGGCGGAAAACCAGTCCATAGCGAAAATCACCTTCAGGCGCGGTTTTCCCGGAGTTGGTAAAAACTTGCAGCTCGATCGTGGCATCCTCGATGATGCGCTTCTCAGGCTCGACAATGATCGGGGCTTTGTAATTGGGGCTGGTCACCTCGATGTGATAATACTCCGGCTCATGATAGCCCACAAAATAATTGTCAAACTGATCTACTGCCCAGCCGGTGGCTGGATTTGTAAAATCATCCTGGTACAGCACATTCGGGTCTGTGGTTGGCTCGGTGGCCGGGGTGGGCTCAACGCTCGCCTCGGTGGGAGCAGATACCGCCTCGGTGGCTATGGGCTCTGCTGGGAGTGTGGGCGCCGGCGGCTGGCCCGCGCAACCCACGAGACCAAAGATGGTCAGGAGTGCCATCGTCCAATACGAACGGGAAATGTTTCGGCGTTTCATGAGAATCCTCCTTTACCTGACCTGATCGGCTGCGCAGCGAAAGCCTGCGTACTGAACATAATTCGTGTCATCGGGCGCAACCGGCAGGCGATACGCTAAATCAACAGAGTTGCTATAGCGCCCGCCACGCAGAATCCTGGTTCCCGCTGAAAGGCTGCCATATGGCTCTCCTACCCATTCCCACACATTGCCAACCATATCGTAGACCTGCCAAGGACTGACGTTAAAGAATTGGCTGCCTACTTCATAGGTATTGTCATTCGGCAACTGGAGCGCATTTCCACCATCCGTGGGATCGTCTCCCCAGGGATGCAATTGGGGCTCCGGTCCGGGCCCACGGCCAGCCGCTTCCCACTCCGCCTCGTCTGGCAAGCGTTTATTTACCCAGGCACAGTAAGCCGAGGCCTGTTCCCACGTAACCCCTCGCACAGGATGGTTCGCTTCAGCCGGCCAGACTATCGGTTCGGGAGCGCCGGTCTCCGTCATGTATCGTTCATATTCGGCATTTGTGACCTGATACTGATCGATCCAGAATTCATCCAGGGCGATGCTTTGCGCTGCGCTGTGATAATCATCCTCCGGATCTCTGCCAACATCATATGTGCCAGCTTCCACCTTGACCATCCGGGTCCCTGCGGGGAGAGCAGACGTAGCTGCGGGAGGAGGGCTAGCCTCCGTGTTCTCTACCGGAACACTTGCGGTCTCGGTGGGACTGGGAAGAACCGGCCCGGCAGCGAAGAGACGGTATGCACCAAAGGCCAGCAGACCCAGGGCAATGAGAGAGATCAATCCCACGCCCAACCACCCCCGGCTTCGCGGCGGCTTTGTTGCTGGTTCTTGTTTTGGTTCCGGTTTGGCAGCCGGCGCGAACTCTGCTCTCGGCTCAACTACCGCCACCGGTTCTGCCTTAGGGCGCGGTGTTGGCTTTAGCTCTACTTCCGGTTCTGACACTTTTGGCACAGAAGGCTCGATAGCCAATGTGCTTGCTGGCTGCGGCTGTGGCACCGGGGTGGTTGCCTCCTTCACGAGCTTGCCAATAGCACGGAAATAATCGTTTGCCAACTCGCGGCTGCTCTGATAACGATCGTTAGGATTCTTGGCCAGGGCATGATCGATCACCTGCTGCACCTGGAAATCGATGCCGGGGATCGGAGGAGGTGCTGTATGGATCTGCATGTGGAGCACAGTCAATGTGCTATCGGCTTCAAAGGGGACGCGACCCGCCAGCATTTCATACAAGACGATACCAAGCGAATAAATATCTGTACGATGATCAGTTGGGTCGCCGCGCGCTTGTTCTGGAGACATGTAGGCTGGGGTTCCGCTCACCGTGCCCGATGCCGTTTGGGTAGCTGCATTCATGATGCGCACCAGCCCAAAGTCTGTAATAACGGCTTGGATGTCATCCGTCAGCGGCTGGTCCAATGGAATGTTATCGGTCTTGTTGTGCAGCATGATGTTGCCAGGCTTGATATCACGATGGACGACGCCCTGCTGATGAGCGTAATCGAGGGCGATGGAAATCTCATTAAGGAGACGTGCTACTTGATCGGGTGGGAGACGCTTCTTCCGTTGGTGTAGGTGGCGCAGGTACGTTGCCAGGGTTGGACCCTTCAGATATTCCATGACAATGAAAGGGTGCCCATCAAAGGTATCGAAATCGAAGATCTGAACAATATTGGGATGGCGCAACCCTGCTACCACCTTCGCCTCTCGTTGAAACCGATCAAGAAGCAAAGGTTCTTCCTCGATAAAACTATGCAAAAGTTTGACCGCTACTTGACGCTCAAGATTAAGATGCGAGCCTAAATAAACCTCTGCCATCCCCCCGCGGGCAAGAAGTTTTTCAATGCGAACTTTTCCAATTGTCTTCCCAAGCCATTCGGGCATAGTGAAATTATACGACAAATAACGGATAAATTTAATCTAAATTATATGTTTTTTTAAGCTGGGAGTCCAGAAGTGGAATCAAGTGAGCCCCAAAGCAAGGGCTGACAGCAGTTTGTGAGAGCCCTTCCTTCATTAAATTAACAAAATGTTGACAAATAAGGTATATTAAAATACAATTAAATGTTCCTGAAATTTGTTACACATGCCAATTTGCTTCTGTGCTGTCAGTTGAAAGAACCTGACTTTTTAATGGTATAGCACCGGCAAAGGTCTTTTCCTTTAGAAATAGGAGAGCACAATGGAAACAGGACAGGGTCTGCGAATTGCCATCTATTCCCAAGATGGATTTGGTTTGGGACACATGCAGCGGACGGCCTCGATTGCCTGGGAAATCTACCGTCTCCGTCCGGAAGCTTCTATCCTAACGTTTTCCGACTCGCAGTTAGGTCAGTTTTTTCCCATTTCTCCTCACCATGATTATATAAAGCTGCCTTCCATTGCAAAAGAAGGGCCTGGAAATTGGAAGGCAACTCATCTCCGAATGTCCTTTCCCGAAATTCTGGACTTACGCAAAGAATTGATTAGTAATGCGCTTCTCCATTATGCCCCTGATATATTCCTGGTGGATCATATGCCGCATGGGGCCATGGGAGAGCTTCTTCCGGCCCTGGAGGCAATGAATCATTTCGGGCTTCATACTCAAAACGTTCTGGGGCTGCGTGATATTCTCGATAGTCCGGAAGTCACCATTAATCGCTGGCAAGTCGAGGGGGCTTACGATGTGATTGAACGCTTTTACGCGCGGGTCTTGGTATTCGGTATGCAAGATGTTTATGATGTGGCTGAAAAATATCAGTTACCTGAGAGCGCGGCAAAGAAGGTATTCTATTGTGGTTACGTAGCCAATCTGGACCATGAAAAGAATGCCTATAACATTCGTGCTCGATACCTGGCAGGTGCACCGGCAGATACGCGTCTGGTAGTGGTGATGGCAGGTGGTGGCGCAGATGGCTATTCCATGATGAGCACTCTGATCGAAGCGCTGCCAAAGGTTCTGGAAGACCAGCCATGTATCCTAGCAATCATTACCGGGCCTTTCATGCCTGTGGAGTTGATTGCTGATCTAGAGCGCCGAGCCGGTCGCCTCCCCGTCCAGATGTTAGAGGCTGTAACGGATTCCACCAGTTATATCTCTGCCGCGGATCTGGTGATTGCTATGGCGGGCTATAACACAAGCGTTGAAATCCTGCGCAATAAGACGCCTGCAATTCTCATTCCGCGGGCTGGTCCCAGCGCGGAACAGCGCACACGCTCCAGATTGTTTGCTGCAAAACGTTGGGCGGACATGATTGATCCAGATGAACTTACTCCGGAGATCCTGGCGGAGTGCATCTCTACTCATCTCAAACACCCTAACGCGATCAAGCCAAGTACCCTGCCTAACCTGAGTGGGGCGGCGGTGGCAGCAAAGCATACTTTGGCTGTGCTTGCCTCAAAAAAAGATCGAGTTCAGACACAAACCGTTTGATTTCCCCTCCATAGTAGACCTTAGACGATACAGACGAAGTTGTTCCTGGCACGGTGAACACGATGGCTCTAAATACAAATGTGACAGAAGGAATTAACCCCGTTATGACGGATCCTACCCAAGCTGAAGGCGAAACCGTCCCTCAGAACAGCGGAGTCCTGCTCCAGGTCAAGAGCCTGACCGTCCGTACGCGGGCCGGAACCGACATACTCTCGGATATATCCTTCCATATCGAGCCTGGTGAACTGGTTGGATTAACCAGTCTCGGGCATTCAGGAAAATCCACCCTTCTACAAAGCCTTGCCGGCATAACGAAACCCGCAAGTGGTGAAATACTGATCGATGGAGTTAGTCTCTATGCACACCTGAAGGCATTCCGCCCGACAATCGGTTTTGTATCTACCGAATTTGCCCTGCAGCAAGATCTCACTGTCAAGGAAATCCTGCAGGACGCGTCCACGCTGCGTTTGCCGCGCAGCACTTCTTCCCGGGACCGTAAGCAGCGGATGCAGATCTTACTGGAAACTACGGGGCTCTCCCAGGTCATTGACCAGCGAGTGAGATCGCTAGGCGCAGCTGACAAACGGAGGCTGGGTATTGCGGTGGAGTTGATGGGTTTTCCAAAACTGCTACTCGTGGACGATTCGGCTGAGCCGCTGACCCCCTTCGATGAGGTCCAAATCGCTATCCTGTTGCGGGAATTATCCCGGCAGGGCATCACGATTATCCACGTTAATCCGCGCTCCCGAAGCGCGGGGATATCAGATAAGCTTATTTTTCTGGCGCCGGGAGGAGTCCTGGCGTGGTTCGGGCCTCCCGATGAAGCTTTTACTTATCTCAAGAGCTTCATTGCTCGCGGCGTTGTCAAAGATTTATTTGGTCTTCAAGAAGCACTGGAGACCCTGGTGAACCCGCACGACCGGGATGGAAGCAATTGGACAAGGCGTTTTAAGGATGACATCGCCTACGGAAAATATGTGGATGACCCCCTGCACAACAGGTACCCGGACCTGCTGCTCCAGACTCGTCCTTTGCTGCGAATCCGATTGAGGAATAGCTCAAAGGAAAAACTGCCGCCGCCGATCACTCGGCGCGCGGGCGTTCTGAAGAAACTCATGCTGCTGATCAGGCGTAACTTTCGTTTGTTATGGCGAGATAAAACAGCATTCCTGATGCTGACGATCCCGCCTCTTGTTGCGCTTATTCATTTTATCTTTTCTTCGGTCGCGCAGGCAGGTTCCAGTGGCCCGCCGATTGTCTTTAATCTGCTGGTATTCCTTGTTGTATTGGTTGCTGGCTTGTTGGCCCAAAATGAAATTGTTAAGGAAAGAGCAGTCTACCAACGTGAGCAAAGAACCACTCCATTGCTAATTCCGTACATCTTGTCCAAATTATGTACGGTTACCCTACTAGCGATCTATCAGGGGGTAGTCTGGACGGTCATCCATTCCTTCGTAGACATAGCCAATGGGCTGACCGGAGGACTCCAGGCACTTCTCCCGGCTGGCATCACGTTCTTCCTGATTGCACTTATTGGTGGAATTTTCGGGCTGATCGTTTCGGCGTTGTCAAAACCGGCAATGACAAGCACGGGTTGGGTCCTATTACTCACACTTCCACAGTTATTGTTCCTTATGAGTCCACTGAGTGATTGGTCGAAATTAGCAATTATGGGTCTGATTTTGATCGGTATTCTGGTGGGAATTCAATCAGGAGCAGGTACTGTCAGAACATGAAGAAAATCTCAAGCAGGCAAGTTATGGCTTTTGGTTGGATTGCTAGCAACGGGTTTGACGCCAGTGGCATGGGTCTCAGTGATACGCTGAAACGTTAGTTTAGTTTTGAACAACCGATCCTTAGGAGTATATGCATGGAATACCGCTTCGATTTTGACGATCAATTACCGGACCTACCCAGTGCGTTTGATTTTGAGGAGGTAGCCGATCTGTTCGAACGCAAGGTGTACGGCCCGAATTCTTCACAGGACCCCATCGGCACTATTAATGTTAAGAAATTGCAGGATGTGAAATATCGGCCTTCCGAACGCTGCGTGACCACCTATGAATTGATTGTGGGAAGGCCAGACGGTTCTCCAGCGCGAACCATTGGAGTTCTGGAATTTACTCCCGAAGGAGTAACCCCTCGCCTTTTCACTGCCGACGACCGTCTTCCGTGGTTGGCCATGGCTACGGATATGAGCGAGATGCAGAAACGCTTTTGTGAACTGCCAGTCTTTGACGGCTATGGCGATCAGATAAGGCTCTGGGAAGTTTTCCCGGTTCGTTATAAACCCGGTCTGCACTGTGTCATTCGCTATACCGTGCAAACGCCTTCCGGAAATAAGATGTTTTATGGGAAATCCTTTACCGGAAACGCGCAACAGCTGATGGACACGATCAAGGATCTTCATAAATCCAGTCAGGAAAATCCGGATATGCCGTTGATCTCCGTACCGGTGGCCATCTGGCCGGAAATGGAGATGATCCTGCAAACCGCGGTTCCTAACGGAGTCGAATTTACACATTTTATTTACGATCAAAGGTATGACGCTTCTGTGCGGGAAAGCTGGATGGTGCAAGCGGGTCGTGCTCTCGGTGTATTCCACAATAGTTCCACGGCTCCCAGCGAGACAAAAACAGTCTACGATGACCTGAACGATCTCCATGAATATACGCTGATTATTGCCAAGATCAAACCGGATCTGGCAATCAAGTACGAAGAAGTGATTCAATTAATTCTCACAAAAGTAAACCAGTTCAAGGAACCAGAGCCTGTTGCGAGCCATGGTGCAATGCGCACAGACCAGTTCATCCTGCAGGGGGAACGCCTGGCAATGATCGATTTGGACAGCTATTGCTGGGCAAACCCGGCGCGGGATCTGGGGAATTTCCTGGCGTACTTGTGCTGGAAGGCCATCCGCCAGCCAGAACATGCACAGTTTGTCGAACGCGCCGGTCGAGCATTCCTTCAAGGATACTTGAGCGTCCACGAAGATATCAATGAAAAGTGGTTATCGGTCTATCAGGCTGCCTCCTTGCTCAAGATTGCCGGACGCCGCTTTAGAAGCCTGACCTATCTCGAATGGCCCCTGGTCATTCATCTGATCCAGGCCGCCTTTGCTGCAATTACGGAAGACCTGGCGAATCTCGAAGCGGACACAATCAGCGATATTAAAGGGAAACTGGTTGCTCATCTGCGTACAGCCAGCAGCAAAACGAAATTTCCACGTGTGTTTGAAGACAAGCCATTTCCGGCATTATGGAGTGCTCTGAATGCCGAGATCATGAACGAGAATCTCGTACCGATCCTGAACGATGTGGTGTGTTCGGATATCACTTCACGAGTGGTTCATCGCGCAAAGCTTCTGGCTTACAAACCCGGAAAGCGCGGCGTCATCCGTTATGACCTGGATCAGATCGAGTGCCAGAAATACTTTTCTGTCTATGGAAAACTGTATCCAGAGCCGTATCTATCTGAGCGGGCGTACAGGGTGATGAAAACGCTGCACGATGAAGTGTTTGCGGAGGACACAGACCTGGGAGTTCCGCGTCCCCTTGGACTGATCCCGCACCTATCCATGCTTGTGTTCGTCCCTGCACAGGGGCGGCTGCTCGGGGATTACATCGCGCTGCGCTCATTGGACGGCGATGAGGTGACTCACGCCATGGAGCTTGCTGGAAAATGGCTGGCGCGGTTGCACAGCCATCATTTCCCACTTGAAAAGGAATTCAAGATCGAGAATGAAGTGGATAACATACGCGATTGGGCTGAGCTGATTTTTAAAAAATACCCCGATGAGAGAAAGGCAGCTGAGCATATTGCGGATTACCTGGTTCGAAAGACAGCCGAGCTTGACTTTAGCGCTCGTGTTCCCATTCATAAGGATTTCCATTATGAGCATATCTTGATCGATGGTGGATTAGATGGTGGCTTAAAGGTCTTTGATTTTGACGAAATGCGTCTGGGTGATCCCAATTTCGATCTGGCTCACTTTTGTGCCAACTTCTACCTGCTGGCATACCGTACCGAGGAACATACGGCGCAATTTACAGATCTCCAAAACCTCTTCCTGGACACGTACTCCAGGGAAACCGGATGGCAGTGGGACGAGAAATTCCTGTTTTTCTATATCTACTCCTGTCTCAAAATAGCCAAGCAGTTATGCAAACTTCGTGGTCCGCGTCCCTGGCCGGAAGGGGATGAACAACAGGCGCAGGTATGGTTAATGATTGAACAGGGCTTAACGATGCTCGAGGGTGCCAAGACCAGAGCCTCACAAAAAGACACCGAAGTACCTGTCTTTGAATTCGCAGAAATCAAGAGAGCGACTCGATGGGCGAAAGCAGCACAAATAAGCAAATCGGCTATCTCCTCCGCAGCTATCCTCGTCTCTCACAGACCTTTATCCTGAACGAGATTCTTGCGTTGGAAAAGATCGGTGTCTCTATCCAGATCTATGCTTTGACCAACCCTTATGAGAAGGTCGTGCAAAGGCAAGTTGATAAGGTTCAGGCTCCCGTTAATTATCTGGATGAAGACATCAAGCCTTGGTCATTGAGAAAGCGGTTAACAGAGAATGCGGAAGTTGCCAGGCTGCATTTCATAGGATACCTGCGCTCCCTCTTTTATATTGCTGCGAATCGAAACATCGATCAAGGCTATACGGCTAGCAGCCGCTGGGAATGCTTTCTTCAGGCCGTGCATCTGTCTTACCTGTTCATTTTGAACGAGCGGAGAACTGGAAAAACCATAGATCATCTGCATGCTCATTTCGCACACGACCCGGCTCTCATTGCCTATCTGGTGCACTTGATGACCGGCATTCCTTTCACTTTTACCGCGCACGCGCGTGATCTTTACCAGGTTCCGGAAAAGGCGCTGGCAGATCGGATCACCCAGGCCAGGGCCGTGATCACATGCTGTGCTTCCAACCTGGAATATTTGAACCGGATTGCTCCGTCTCAGGCGTCGAAATTTACGCTGGTGTACCATGGTGTAAATCTAAAGGACTTTCAACCACTTTCGCGCACACAGTCAGACGCTACGACCGGGAAGCCGTTGATCCTCTCGGTGGGTCGCCTTGTTGAGAAAAAAGGATTTCAGGATCTCCTGCAGGCTCTGCTCACTGTCAAGAAACAAGGCAAAGACTTTCGGTGCCTTATATATGGAGATGGCCCGCTTCGCGCGCAATTAAGCGCGTGGATCGTCGAACAGGATATGGCAGATGAGGTTCTGTTGATGGGCGACCGTGCCCAGCAGGAATTAATCTCGATCTATCAGAATGCCACTCTTTTTGTACTGACTCCGGTTCAAACGGATGATGGCGACAGGGATGGTATCCCCAATGTTCTGGTGGAGGCTATGGCTGTGGGCCTGCCTGTAATTACGACCGCCGTCTCCGGGATACCGGAACTGGTCGATAACAATCAGAACGGACTTTTGTACCAGCCGCATGACGTCGATGGTATCTCCTCAGGGATCATCGATCTTCTTCACAATGCAGAGAAGCGCAAACAGTTTGGCAGCGCTGCATCGAAAAAGGTGATGGAGCAGTTTGATATTACCCAGGCTGCCAACCGTTTAAAGGCTTTGTTTGTCTGAAGTTATTTTCATTCATTTTCTGTGCTTGATTTGGTGAACTCATGGGCAAATCTTCCTCTGACAAAGATAAAAGCGATAAAAAAGCCTCTTCGAATAGCCTGAATTTCAGCCGTTTGGTGGGAATGATCGTACGCTTCTCAGGAAATTCACGACGGAACTTTTTTCTGGCTGCGACGATGTTGATTTTTGAGCAGGTCGCTGCCACCGGCGTTGGCTGGGTGGTGCCCGGTCTTGCAGTGGATCATGCGACACGTCGACTGGCTGAAATGAGAGAAAATCCAGCCGCCATTGGTTTCCTCCCCGCGGATTTCCAAATGCTTGCTTTGATTACGGTGGCACTTATCGTGCTGACAATGATCAATAGCCTGTGTGACTCTATGGCTGAGATCTATCTTGCCCAGGGGGGGCGCAGAGTTGGCTACAATATGCGCGTTTTCCTCTACGGTCATCTGCAAAAACTTTCCATGACATTCCATAGCAAGAGCCGCACGGGGGATATCCTCACCCGGGTAACGTCAGATGTGGCCGCAGTGGAGAATTTCATTATCGGAAATCTCTCAGATTTCGTTGGCAGTGCGCTGGCACTTATCATCCGTCTGGGCGCGATATTCTGGATCGCCTGGCAGGTCGGCATCGTGGCTCTAATTGTGATTCCGCTGATGGCGGTGATCTCCAATTATTTCTCAAACCGGATCAAAGCGGCAAGCAAGAAGCTGCGCTCCAGCGAAGGTGAGCTGGCATCTGCTGCCCAGGAAATGTTAGCCTCGATCCGGGTCGTACAGGTGTATGGTCAGGGAAGTTACGAACAATCTCTTTTTTCGGGCCAGAGCCAGAAAGCCATGAACGCTGCTCTGGAAGCTGCCACCTACCAGGCCCGCTTTAGCTGGGTGGTGAGTGTTGTCGGCGCCATGTCAACGGCTGCGGTGATCTGGGTGGGAACATGGATCATCTTCGGAAGTCCAATCGGGGCGACACCCGGTGACCTGAGTAGATTTATCGTCTGGATCGATGATATGTTCAAGCCCTCAAAGAGACTGATTTCCGAATGGAATTCGTTTGGCAAGCTGTATGCCAGCCTGGAAAGGATCGACGATCTTATCGAGATGAAGCCGGATGTGCAGGATAAGCCGGGCGCGCTGCCCGCCCCTCCTTTTCGCGGACACATTGAGTTTCGCAATGTAGTATTCGCGTATCCATCCAGTGAGCCCTCGAAAAAGAGTGGGGATAAAAAAC
>DATHTL010000054.1:0-4578 GCA_035463255.1 Anaerolineales bacterium
GTGCGTTGCGTGAGGACTAATGTCCCTCCTGTCTCCACATAGCGCTTCAAGTTCTCTGCAACGGCCTGTGTGACGAGATGTAATGACGGCGCGATTACCAGTTTGTAAGAAGACAAATCAGCACTTGGAGCGAGAACATCAATGGCCGTATGCTGCTGATAAAAAGCGCGATAGATTTGATGAAAGTGTTCAGGATACTGAAAACGAGGATTATTCGGCTGGATCTGGAATGCAAAGCGGGAGTCATAAGAGAGCAGCATCGCAACATGTGACTTGACCTGCGAGCCGAGAATTTTGTCCCCGACCTCTTTAATCTCTGCCCCCATCCGTTTGATTTCCTCATACCGGCGGCTGGGATGTGCATCATGATCAAGCAGCCCATGCCAGTATTGCTCGGTACCAAAACGCGCGGTCCGCCATCGAAAGAAGACAATAGCATCCGCTCCGTGTGCAATGGACTGATACGCCCACAGCCGCAGCTCACCAGGGCGCGGCATCACGCTTAACATTTCCCAGCCGCCGGGTCCTGCCTGTTGCTCCATCACCCATATATTCTTCGATTTCAAACCACGCATCGTATCCAGACTGAGAGCATATGCGCTGGGGTCCACACCCTTTTCCATGGTCCATTGCATGCGCGGATAATTGTCCCAGGCTACAAAGTCCAGGTTCCGTGCCAGGTCGAAGTAGTTTAGACGGTCATAGTTGAACCCCATCAAGTTGTGCGTGATGAAATGACCGGGACATGCGGCGCGCAGGACGTCAATCTGGATTTGTTGATAAGCAACATAAGAGTCTGAACAGAAGCGGTAGAAGTCCAGAGCCAGCCCCGGGTTGGGTGAGCCACCCGTTGTCAGTGGGACGGGAATCTCGGTCCAGTCGTTGTAAATGTGACTCCAAAAAACGGTTCCCCACTTCTGATTGAGTTCATCCAGTGCTTCATACCGGCCGCGCAGCCAGGTCTGAAACCTCCCCACACAAATCGGGCAGTAACACCGGTCGCCGAACTCATTATCGATCTGCCATCCAATCACCGAAGGGTGACTGGCATAATGCTCGGCCATTTTGCTGACGATGCGCCGGGTGTATTCGTGATACAGGGGATGGTTCGGGCAATATTCGCGACGATTGCCAAACGACACCCGCAGACCATCTTCCCGCACCCGGAATAGTTCAGGGGATTTGCTCATGAGCCAGGGAGGAGCCGAAGCGGTCGGCGTTCCTAAGACAACCCTGAGTCCGTGCGATTGAAGGATCGCGATCGCACGGTCAAGCCAATCGAAATCGAATTGACCGTCACTCGGTTCCAGTTTCGACCACGCAAATTCCGCGAGACGTACGACATTGAAGCCCGCTTCCGCCATCAACCGGGCGTCGATGGGCCACCGTTCTTCCGGCCAGTGCTCAGGGTAATAATCCACACCAAAATTGAACATAGGGTCCTCCTGGTAGAGTACGCGCGGAAGAATTGCCAAGCGACAAATCGGGGCTATCCGCGACAAATTTCAGGTGTAGTCAGATACGGGCTGATAATCGAATACCTAGAAGAGAATATCCCTCAACCTTTAATGGCGCCCGCTGTAATTCCTTCGACAAAGCGGCGTTGGAAAATGAGGAAGATAATTAATAACGGAATCAAGCTAATTACGGAAGCTGCCATTTGCACATCATACACGGTGCGTCCTACGGGTCCAATGAGGGAGCGGATGATGAGTGGAAGAGTGAAATTCTCTGGTGATTTTAGATAAATCAATGGTCCAATAAAGTCATTCCAGGATCCCATGAAAAAGATCAGGCCCAGGCTCGTGAGTCCCGGGGCAATGATGGGCAGGATAATGCGCCAAAAGATTGTGAATTCACCAGCCCCGTCAATTCTGGCTGCATCCATCAACTCGTTGGACACAGACATGATGTATTGCCGCATGAAAAAGATACCAAAGGCATTCGCTGCACCGGGGATGATCAGTGGCCAGAAGGTGTCGATCCACTTCAAATCGCGCATGATAATGTAGACGGGCACGAGGGTGACAGCGCCCGGGACCACCATGGTTCCAAGCAAAAACACAAATAAGGCTCCCTGTCCGGGAAACTTAAATTTGGCAAAGCCATAACCACCCAGGGCACAGAAGAATAAACGTAGAATGGTGGCGCCGAAGGCAATGACAAATGTATTTCGTACGATACCCAGTATGTTGTATTGCTCATGCAAATATCTATAGGCATTCAGAGTTGAATTTGGTGAGATGACGATTGGTGGAATCGCAAAGATCTCATCGGCAGGCTTTAGGGAGGTGCTGACCATCCATATGAACGGGAGGATCATAAACGCGGATACCGTAATGAGCAGACTATACATCAAGAAATCTGTGAGCCAGAGGGAAAGCCGTCGGGTATTCATGGCATCCTCCTAATCGACTTGTTGCCCAAAATAACGGAACTGGAGCAGGGTAAGGACAAAAAGGATACTGAAATACAGGTAAGCCATCGCGGAGGCGTAACCCAGACGAAAGTTACCAAAGGCTTGATCGAAAATCACAAGGACCGGCGTGAGAGTCGCGTTAATGGGACCGCCTTGGGTCAGGTTATAGATTTCACTAAAAAGGTTGAAACTACCCATCGTAGAAAGCACAACAGAAAACAGGATTACCGGACGCATCAAAGGGATCGTGACATAGAAAAAGGCCTGGATCGGGCTGGCGCCATCGATCAAAGCCGCTTCTGTTAATTCACTTGGAATGGTCTGCAGCCCAGCGAGCATAATCACCATGTTGTACCCTAACCAGGCCCAGATCACCAACAGACACAAAGAGACTCTGCCGCCCCACACGCTTTCCAACCAAGGGACCGGAGAAATATTGAATATCTCTAACAGCGCATTGACCAAACCATATTTTTGATTCAAGAGCAGCCGGAATGTGAACCCCGCGGCGACAATATTCATGATATAGGGGATGAAGAGCAGCGTACGGAAGAAGCGAAACCCACGCACGCGTTTCGAGTTGAGGATCACTGCCAGGACCAATGCTAGAAACGTCATGATCGGCACATACATGAAGAACAAAATAACACCGTTCGTCATAGACTGCCAGAATATCTTATCCTTGAAGAGCAGCTCGAAGTTTCGCAAGCCCACAAACTTGATCGGTCCAAGCCCTTTCCATTCTGTGAAGCTTAAGTAGAAGGAAAAGAGAATAGGATAGACCCCAAATATCAGGAAGAGAAGGTAAAACGGAGAAATAAACAAATACGGCCAGCGTGCTTTGTAAATCTCTTTCCCTTTGTGGCGGAACTTTGCCGGTGTCAGCAGTTGAAGGCGTTTCAGGATGTTTATTTTCACCATGGCAAGCCTCACGTATCTTGCTCATACAATGTGGGGGGAGAGATCCTCCCCCCACATTATTGGTTGGAACAGCCTCGTCGTTCGATTTTTATGTCATGCCCGTTTGTGCCCGGATGGCATCCGCGGCTTCATTCAGCGCCTCCTCAGGCGTCATTTCACCGGTCGCAACTTTCTGAATGGCTGTTGCCACGAAGCCATTCATCTCTGAATAGTAGGGACCGTAGACGTAGGCGATCGGTACCTGCTTGACAACATCAACATAGATTTGACGTACAGGCTGATCTGCAAAGAACGGGTCTGTCTCATCGAATGCCGGATCATCATAGGCTGCTTCCAAAGAGGGGAAGAAATCGGACGTCTTGAACATCGCCACCTGGTTTTCGACTCGACCAAACAGGAATTCCGTTAACGCCCAGGCTGCTTCCTTGTTCTCGCTTTGTTCGGGGATGACAAATGCAGAGCCACCGTCATTCGCAGTACGTACTTGCCCTTCTTCCATCGTTGGCATCAGAGCCACGCCCCATTTTCCTTCCGTTCCGGGAGCAATCCAGCCTTTAAGGAAAGCACCCATCCAGGCAGCTTCGATCAGCGTTGCAATAGGCTTCGCATCTGTGTCAGCTGCCAGTTCAGCATACCAACCGTCTGTCCACTCCAGTTGATCGGAAGTCAAGTTGGCGTCCCAGAATTTTTTCATCATTTCCAGCGTGGCAATATTTTCGGGACTGTCCACGGTGACTTGTCCCTCTGCGTTATAGTATCCAAGACCCTGCTGCCAGAGCATCATCTCATACAAGCGGCCATAGTTATTGGCCTTGTTATTCGAGAAGCACGCGGAGCCGGTTTTCTCCATAATCGTTTGGCACACGTTGAAATAATCGTCCCAGGTTGCCACCAGGTCACTGACGCTTTCAGGGTCCGAGGGTAAACCTGCGGCTTCAAATACATCCCGGCGGTAGTAAAACACGACGGGGCCGCTATCCCAGGGCATTGCATAGTACTTGCCATCCAGCTGGGCATCCTGCCACTTGTAAGCATTCATTTTGTCTATGTATGGCGTAACCCACTGGGTCATGTCGGTCAGACCACCCAACGCAACGATTTGCGCCAAATGGCTGTTTTCTACAAGGGAGATATCTGGGGCGCCCGTGCCAGCCTGGAGGGCAAGTGGCAGCTTTTGATAAACGTCAGCCGGCGCATATTCAACAATCTCGACCTCAACATCAGGATATTCTTTTTTG
>DATHTL010000055.1:0-8967 GCA_035463255.1 Anaerolineales bacterium
TCCCCAATATTAGTTGGAACGGGTCTCATTCATCAAAATATTGATTGTGTTCGACATGATCACTTCCACCTGTTCGGGAGCAACACCTGTTTCGCGCGCAACATACTGGACAACTTCCCACTTTTT
Source organism: Anaerolineales bacterium (assembly GCA_035463255.1). GTDB lineage: Bacteria > Chloroflexota > Anaerolineae > Anaerolineales > Villigracilaceae > Defluviilinea. The sequence continues at coordinate 127 of DATHTL010000055.1, forward strand.
TTCCTTATCGCCTGCAATCGCCAAAAGGGTTTGCAACCAAACCTGTGGATTAATTCGAAAATCCTCTTTGTGCTCCAAGTTAAATTCGTTTTCCATTCATCTTTCCTTGATAACAATTGAACTAAAAGTATTATATTCCGTCTGTTGCGGAGGAGCACACGCCTGTAACAAACTGTTTGGAAAATGTAATGTGCCTGTGTGACTGGTGTCTCTTTGGGGAGCTTGAACCCGGGCTCTACCGCCGCAGCCGCGCAAAGAGGCCGAGGAGAGCAATCACCAGCGTTATCCCAAGTAGGAAGCCCAGATCATATTCGCTGCCGGCATTATGGACTTCATACATGTGAACTTCAGAATTGAAAAAGGAGATTACCAAAGTGACGGGCGCAATGATTCCATGCCACAGGCCCGCTCCGGCGCGCGCGACCAGTCCTGCTCCATCTGGCTGGTTGACCATCGGGTTGGGACCGGGCGCCTTGAGCTGCATGGTTGTATCGGGTGTCGTCACCTGCACACTCGTGTCGGGTCCACAAGCCGCCAACAGGACCGACAAAGTCACAAGTAAACTGAGCGCGATCGTCATCTTCATCTCTTTACCTCCGGGCTGTCTATACAGTCTTGGTCTTCGTGGCAGCAATGAAGAGAATATCCACGGCGTGCTAACGTGCATCTTGAATTGTTGCAATTATGATGGGTAAGTCCATTATACAATAAATCCTCCCTGTCAGTAGATCGGCAGGGAGGATTCACACACGAGCTGTTAATTCACAGCTTCTGAGACGGTTTCTAGCGCCGTCTGCCCCCTATAATGCCCAGCAGAAGGAATACCAGCGCCACCCCAACCAAAAAGCCAAGGTTGTATTCTCGGCCGTTGTTGTGTACCTCGTACATTTGCATAGCCGGATTAAAAAACGAGCCCACCACGGTCACCGGGGAGATCAGGCCATGCCACAACCCCTGTAGAGCACCCGCCAGACGACCGGTATCATCTGGCTCATTCTGTTGTGGGTTAGGACCAGGAGTAGTCAATTCGATTGTCGTCCGCGGCGTATCTACTTCTATCTCGGCGCCCGGGGCGCAGCCCGCTACCAGCAGGAATACCAAGGTAACTGAAATCACCAACTTTTTCATGTCTACCTCCTACAATCCTTAACGAGAAGCGAGCATACTCTGTCGCGAGCGTAGGGAGATAGGGTAAAAGCAATTCTCCCCTCTCATCTGCATGACAGGGGAGAATTGCGCGATCCCGTTGGTCAGGCTTTTACCCTGACTGTTTTTAATCTGGGCGGGTTGCCCCCTGCGGGGATGCTGCGCAGCACCCCCCTGCTTGATCAGCGTGTGTAATCAATAAATTCGAAATTGGCAACAAAATTGTTGTCGAAATCATAGGCGATGATACCCACCGCGTACTGACCATCCACCGGGTAGCTTGAATAGAATGAGAATCCTTCTTCGCCCCAGGTGAAGACATCATCGCTCAGCTCATAGGTATACGTGGCGTTGTCATTTGCATCATAGGTGTAGAAGTGAACATAATCGGTGAATTGGTCACCGATCTGTGGCGTGATCTCCACAGGGGTGCTGGCTCCGTTTTCATCCATATCAGGGAAGGCGTAGGCATACAGGAAATTGCCATCTGCATCGAAGTACAGCGTTGCATCCACGGGTGTACTGCTGCCTACATAGGTATATTGCCCATATAGTGAGTAGACGGTCTCACCGTCCGCGCTGAGGTATTCGGCCGGTTCGAGGAGCACAAAGGCATCGTGTTCTCCATCGGTGAGCGAATACAGCGTGGGCGACCATTCGTATTCCACCTGGACCGGGCTCTCTCCATAGTCAGGGACGTTGACTCCGTCGATCGTGGCCGTGTTTTCAGCAATGTAATAGGAGACATCGCCGATCCAGTACGACTCCGAAGCGGAATCCCAGAAATACAGCGCGGTGTGGATATAGGCGACATTTCCCTCCACTGTCGTGGAGACAGTCACAACCTCGTCACCGCTGATCTCGGTATCGGAAATCTGGATCGGTCCCACACTCATCTGCGAGGCGCCGGGGGCCACGATCTCTGCGGCGCGTGAGGGCTCCATGACCATGCCATCCTGCGGGGCGAACACCTCCCCTGTGTAATGATAGGCCAGGAACTCATCCCAAACAGATTGTTCCAGGAATCGGGAGGAAGATGCGGCATAGTAGGGCGGGAATTCGGTATTGAACTCGGTGAAATAGTACAGGTCTGAGTCCGGGAAGTGAAACGCGATCCCGCTGGAACCGGACATATTGACCCCATGCTTTTCCGCCACGACCGCAGAGTCTATCGCCGTCTGCAGCTGGACGGCGGTCTGCTGGATGCTGGAATCGTTGGTCAGCGTGGTCAACACCTGGGAGAAATTCCCTAGGTCGATGAACGATGGGGAGACTTCTTCGCCAAAGAGGGAGAAATAGCTGCGTGAGTAGGTCCGTGCCTCCGCGACCAGAGTCTGATCGACCTCTGCGACTGCCGAGACAAACTGGTTCATCGCGCCGATCACATCCGGAACCCGCGCGCTCTCGACGGCGCTGAGCGTAGTCGTCGCTTCTTCCTGGGCGATCTCATCCGAGGAGGCCCGTCCACCGGAAAGGAGAACATCATTGATAACGTACGTGGAAACAATGGACTGCGACAACCCGCTTCCATCCATGATCGGATTTTGGGTAAGCTGATCCAGCCAGGCTGCATAGGACCAGCCGTAGCCCGGCTCCACCTCTTCAGAGGCAACCATGTAATTGGAATACGGGTAGAGGGAACCAAAGACTTCGATCTGCCCCATTAAACAGGCGTCGAAGCCGATCAGCTCGAATTTGTCGATGCCGGTATTCTGGCGGATCTGCTGCAGAGAGGAGGCGATCTCGGGGATCGAAAGATCCGAATAGGATGTGGCCGACATGTCTGAGAAGCCGCCGGTCCAGCCGCCGCCATGGTCAGACATGACCAGCGCATATTTCTTCGCCGGGTAATTTTGAATTGCCCAGGTCACGAAATCGATCAGGGTCTGCGGGTTACCGGTATCCACCTCACCGACCGATTGGACGACGGGGGAAGTAATGCTATCGAGATCGTCGTCCTGTGCGATTAAGTATCGGCGTGTGTCAGACCAGTCCCCATCCCCGGTGAACGCGCCCGTATAGCGGTCCATTTGGACGACAACGTTTACCTGTGAATTCGACCCCACCAGCTCCATCTCGTTGATATCGAACCACATACTCTCTTCCAGCACCTCATCATCTGCAGCGGAATAGACGATGACCGTCCATTCCGGGAGTCCGGATGTATTCACGGGCGCCTCATTCGTGGGAGCTTGAACAGGAGGATTATCAGCGGGTTCACGGAACCAGGCCAGGATCTGGTCCCCGGAAAAGTACAGAACGACGGCACTACAGCAGGCACACGCGACGCAAAGCGCGAGGACAGCTCCAATGGATGGGAGCATCCATTTTGAATTTGGCTTACTCATAGCATTCTCCTTTGTATAAAGCGTTTAAAAGTATTCAAGCCAATGGAATATGTGGATTGTAATCCTTAATGAAAATCAAACCCAATACTAGACCCCGATGCCGCGTTTTCGTTACATGTATAAACATTAGAATTACCTGCCCCTTCCAAAACTGTTAGTTGTTGAAAGACATCCCCGGTATTCTCTTTATGCTTCCAGTATCACCTTCGCCGCTTCGAAGAAGCTTTCCGCAAACTCGACTGCCTTTTGTGCCTCCCCAAGGATAAGTGGGGCAGCTGCCTCAGAATTCTCCCTGCCTCTCATTTGAAACAGCCAGCTCAACTTCTCGCCCTGTTCCTTGGTAAGCCGGCGCTTATCCACAAATACCTGGCGGATCAGCGTGATCACATCGTCGTGTTTACCGGGCTCGATCTCTTCATCCAATAACAGAGCAGTGGCCGTATGAAATGCCGATTCAGCGGCATAGGAGGCGGCGAGGTCGTATTGATCTTTTTCCAAAGACGATTTTGCAGCCTGCAAGCTAGTTACGGTATGTCCCAGATGTTGCTTAATTTCATCCGCATATGTGGTCATGCATCATCTCCTGCTCGCTACCAGGATCTTTGATCTATCAAAAATTATGCAGTAATCAACGTATGGACTCTAGCGCGGGACCAGCTCGGTGGTCGTATCTCGTGACCTCTTTCGCGACATATCTTTCACATACTGTATGGATCCCGGGGTATTGTACTTTTCCTTATAGGCCTGGCTGACCAGGTCCTTCAAGCGCTCGCTGCGAGTTTGAATTGCCCTGATGGGAAACTCCTTTTCTCCAACGAACATGCTTCCATAGGGATCTTCGAGGAACGCCCGCCACCAGCTGCGCGGCTTGAGACTCCACGAGCGTACGAACACGCGCCCCTCTACGACCACCGCCCAGATACCGATCACGCGGTGAGCCGAGTCGCGGCCGGCGCGGAGGCCGAGGATCTTTTCCTTACGAATGACTGCGATAACTTCGTCGGGGAAACGGTTCTTCGCTGCCATGGCAATCTCTACCTCATTCTGCTGTAAATTTCACGCAGACCGGATGTGAGATTCTCGCCTCCAGCCCGGTCTGGAGCAATTTACCTGTCGTTGGGTCGATCTGAAACACAACCACGTTATCGGACTTCTCATGAGCGGCCAGCAGAAAGCTCCCGCTCGGGTCAATGGCAAAGCCGCGTGGCTCCTTCCCACCGGAGGGGATCTCCCTTTCGTACGTCAGGCGACCGGTAGCTTCATCGATGAGATACCACGCGATGCTATCGTGCTTGCGGTTGGATGCGTACAAATACTTTCCATGGATATGCAGGTCGGCGCATAAATTCTCGCCTTCGAACCCCTCGGGCAACGTTGAAATCGTCTGAAGTTCCGCGAGGCTGCCTGCTTCAGCATGGTAACGATAAACAATCAGTGTGGAGTTTAGTTCATTGATGAGATAACAATATTGTCCATTCGGATGGAAAATCAAGTGACGCGGGCCCGAACCCGGCTTGACGTTGACCTCGGCGTGCCTGTTTAACTTCCCTTGCTCCAAATCCATCTCGTAGATCACGAGTTTGTCTGCACCCAGATCCGCAGCGATGGCAAAGCGATTTGTCGGGTCGGGGTGGATGCAATGCACGAACGGATCCGTCTGCCGCTCCGGGTGGACGCTCGAGCCCGAGTGCTGGACCACGTCTGTTGCCGGGCCCAGCCGTCCATCCATTAGGATCGGCAGCATGGCAGCGTTTCCTCCACTGTAGTTCGCCACCAGGGCAAATCGCCCCGTCTGCTCGATGCTGATATAGCATGGATCCTTGCCATGCGAGGAATAGGCATTCAGCAGCCTGACTTCTCCAGTTTCTGGATCGATGGCGAGGGCAGTGACGCCCCCCGCCTCTTCGCCGGCGAAATTTTGAACTTCATTCACCGCATAGAGAAATCCCTGCTGCGGATGAAGCGCGAGATACGAAGGATTGAGCACGCCCGGCACTTCCCTTTGCAGAGTGAGCTCACCAGTGGATAGATCCAGTTGATACACATAGATCCCCTTGCTCTGGCTCCCTTCATGCTCTGTATAGGTTCCAATGTACACCACTGGATTTTTAGATGTAGAAGCCACGTCTCTCATTCTCCTCAGTATGGAATAGAGAACATTATATCCTTGTCTGATTCTATACAATGACATCGTTTCGACGCAGGAAAAGCAGAAGTTTCAAACTACGCGGACCTTTTCTCCAGGCATACACTCGTATATACTCAAAAAATCTAAACTCTGAGAGCTTTTAGAAGATGATCCCGGGATAGAGGTTATGTAATGCCGCGAGCCGTCCGCAATGCCCTGATGTTTTGGGGGTTCATTACAGGATTGATCATCCTGCAATTTATCTGGATTTATGGCAGACATGGATTTGACGGCTTCCAGACATTTATGCAGGAGGGTGCTTATACCCATATCCCTATCACCATAGCCGCTGTCGCTTTGACCTGGCTCCTGGTGGGTTTCTTGCTCTGGTTGATTTACACAGGCCGGCTTACAAAAGCGACCGGTCTCACCCTGGGAGGCTTTTTTATCGTTGGTTTTCTGTATATCAATATATTGCGTGAACGAGTTCGCTACGGGGATATCGATTACTACACTCAGGCAGCCTTCGCCCTGGTCAACAACAAGCCTCTGCCAGATACCTATTTCTATCCTCCTTTATGGGCGACATTGCTTTCCTTTCTGACTCCCCTGGGCGAAAATGGGATTTTGCTCATCGCCTGGATCGCAAATGTGTTATCACTTTTGCTATTTTATTTGCTGCTGCAGCGCACCCTTGAGCTCTATCAATTCAATCCTTATACCGCGGCACTGGTAACAACTCTGTTTCTGCTTGTCAATATGCCGGTGATACGGACCTTCATGTATGTGCAGGTGAATTTCCATGTAATGAATTTTGTGCTCTTAAGTATCCTTCTTTACAGGAAGCGCCTTTTTATTTCCGCGCTCATGCTCGCGCTGGCCATCCATTTCAAAGCATCTCCGGCTGTACTCGTTCTAGCATTTCTCCTTGAACGCAATTGGAAGTGGCTGCTCTGGTTTACCGTCAGCATGCTATTGATTGCCGCCTTCCCGGTTGCATTCTATGGCATTACCCCCTATTTTGACTTCATTAACAACTTTTTGTTCATCAGCGCGCCGCATGCATTGAGTCTGCACGACAGTTCCTTTGATTCTGCCATCGGCATGACCCTTTCCTATTTCCGCGCGGACGTTGCCATTGTCCGCATCCTTGTTTTCCTGGCCAAAGCGATCACGGCAGTTGTCGTCATCTACTTATGTCTTCGCACGCGTGGATTTTCCTCCGATAGAGATAGCAGAGAGCGTCTTTTTGATTCGATCGTCCCCTTGTTTGTGGGCATGACGCTTTTATCACCCCTGGTCTGGGAACATCACGCCATATTTCTTACACTGCCATTCCTGCTTCTCTTGAAAAAATTGGAATCGCCCGCGGAGTGGATGCTTTACGGCGCAGTCTACTTGCTAGTCTTTCTTACCCCCACATTTGACTACTTCCCGTGGTCTTATGGGCGACTGGTCGGAATCCTTATCCTGCTTGGATTGTTGTGGATCACGCGTGACCGCAGCAGGAACACGTTCTTCCCCGTCTTGAATGCCTGGGCGGAGTCAATCTTCAATCTGAAAACCCCGGCAAAAGCGACCTGAGTCTTATCTCTTCTTTTCTTCCTTTTCCAATTCCATCAACAAGAGATCCAGCGCGCCGACGGAGATCTGCAACTCACGCAAAGAGATCAACATGGAAATCATCATCAGGATGAGGGCAATCGCAAACGTCCATTGCCCGGCAAGAACCCAGCCTGCGAAGAGTGCAAACATACTGGTCACGCAAAACAGCAGGCTCAGCACACCATAGATCTGCATGTTACGGATTAAATAAATCCGGTAGCGCAAATTGGCGATTTGACCGAGCAGATTATCAGTGGCTTCATTTCGATAACGATCATGCAAATTCCGAATAATGGTGGCAATGGTGAGAAAGCGATTTGTGTATGCCAGCATCAAGAGGGAGATGGCTGGGAATAAAAGCGCCGGGGTGGTGAGAGAAATTTCCATGAGAGGGATTATATCGCTTTGGACCAGAGCATCAAACAATGATGGCATTGAATTCGAGTCCGCGAATTCTCGCCAATCGGCGCGAATTTTTTAAAAATTAGCGAACATTCGCGTAAATTCGCGGATGAAATAAAAGGGAGGGGATCTAAACGTCTAAAAAGCGAACCGCAGGCTTATAGCCTGCGGTTTTATCTTTACGCTCTCAAGTCTTCCGTTCGAATCGGGATATGCCTGATCCGCTTGCCGGTTGCCGCGAAGACCGCGTTTGCGACAGCCGGAGCGATCGGCGGCACGCCCATCTCGCCCATACCAGAGGGTCGCTGGTCACTTTGGACTAGATAAACCTCAACCAGCGGCATTTCATTGATCTGCAAGATCGGATAATTATGGAAGTTGCTCTGCTGAATGCGACCGTCCTTGAGGGTGGCTTCGGCTTTGAGCGCGGCGGTCAGACCAAATGCGATGCCGCCTTCGACCTGCGCGGCGACGTTATCGGGGTTAACCATCTCCCCGCAGTCTACGGCGGCGACCACGCGACGGACAAACACCTTGCCATCGTTCACAGAAACCTCCGCCACGTACGCTACATGCGTGACTCCAAAGGTGGCATGGTATGCAATTCCGCGCCCCCAGCCTTCTGGAAGAGGCTTGCCCCATTCCGCTTTCTCGGCAGCCAGTTTAATCACTTCGGCGGCGCGGCCGGAATAGAGCTCGAGCCGCAGGTCTACAGGATCGCGCTGCAGCTCGTGCGCCATCTCGTCGATGAAGCACTGCGTGGCATACGCCTGCGGAAAGTGCTCCACCGATCGCCATGCGCCGGTGGGAACTGACGAACGCGAACCAGATGAAGTGACCCGCGGCATGCCCACCTGCTCGCGCGTTGCGCTCGCATAGTGAACCGACAGATCATGATAGAAATCGTGCTGTAAATCATCGTCGCGGGTCCACACAACCTGCACTGGCGCATTGATAGCTTGCGAAACCAGAGCGGCTTCCACGGCATAGTCCGTTTGCAGGCGGCGGCCAAATCCGCCCCCGATCAAGGGCACGTTGACGATCACATTATCCTGTGGAATGCCCGTCGCACCGGCCACCTGCATTTGAACGTTCTGAGGGTTTTGCGTCGGCGCCCACTCTTCACACATCCCATCATGGACATGCGCCGTGCAATTCATGGGCTCCATTGTGGCGTGTGCTTCAAACGGAATTTCGTAGACAGCCTCGATG
>DATHTL010000056.1:0-61740 GCA_035463255.1 Anaerolineales bacterium
CAAGGGGATGGTCGCTTCGAGCGCGTTCTGGGCGATCTTCACCGCTCGGCGCATCGCTTCGATTTCGGCTTGATCCTTTTTCAAACGCAAGCCGGCTAGCACATTGCTTGCATCGGGGTAATCCGCTTCGGGCGCGCCGGATTTTACGTAACGGAACTCCAGCAAGCGTAGCTGGCGCGGCTCCACTCCAACCTGCTTCCCCCCGCTTTGCGTCAGACCTAGAGCCTCGGCCGCCCTGCGAAAAGCGCTGTCCCACTCTGACGGGTTCTCAGGATACGCAAAGACCTGAAGCTTATAAGGCAGGGATGCCACCTTCTGCAATTCCAGCTCAGGCAATACGATGGCAGGATTCTGATCCCTGGCGAACATCAAAACGACAGGACGTTCCATTAAGTGGAACTGCAAGCCTGTCAAATGAGTCAGCGTTGGACCGGGATTGAGGATCACAGCATCCAGCCCGGATGTGCGAAGCGAGTCGTTGAGCTTGTCAAAGCGGGATTGAGTCATGAACGTATCTCCTTTTATGAACCTTCGAAGGATTGTTTAGTGCCTCAACAGGCCGCGCGAGAAAACCTTCGCAAGGTTAGTTGTTTCAATTTTACTCAGACTTCTTGTCGAGGCTCTTTGTGAGTTAAAAAACGCAAAGCGCTGCTGCGTTTTGCGTTTCATAAGATGGCCGTCAGGCTGCCCCGCCAGAGCGGGATCTTCGAAAAGCCTGACCTACTCGCCTATTCGCTTTCGTCCTGCCCGTCATCTTTCGGCTGCTTTCGTGGCCTGGGCGGCTCGATCACTGCCTTTGCCGCCAGCGCAATTTGAAGGACTTCGTCCATATGACTCACAGGAATGATTTTCAATTCGGACTTTGCCGTCTTTGGCAGGTCCACCAGGTCCTTCATGTTCTTCTCGGGGAGTATGACCGTCTTCAGGCCGGCACGGTGCGCAGCCAGCACTTTCTCGCGCACGCCGCCGATGGGGAGCACGCGGCCGCGCAGGGTGATCTCACCGGTCATGCCGACATGCTTATAACCGGGACGTCCCGTCAGGGCAGAGACGATCGCGGTGGCCATCGTAATTCCAGCTGAGGGTCCATCTTTCGGGATGCCGCCCTCCGGCATGTGGACGTGGATGTCCATGCGTTCGAACACATCCAAATCGATGCGCAGGACGGGCGCGCGCGACTTGATATACGTCAATGCAGCCTGCCCCGATTCCTGCATTACCTCGCCCATCTGGCCGGTCATTTGCAGCCCACCCTTTCCCTCAAGGATGGCAACTTCCACGGGCATGATCTCGCCGCCGTTCTCTGTCCATGCCAGGCTGGTGACGACGCCAACTTCGTCGTTACGTTCCGCTTCCGTCTGGAAGACCTGCTGCGGGCCCAGGAATTTTTCAATCGATTCGGGTGTGACAATGGTCGGATACTTCCGCCCTTCTGCCTTCATTCGCGCGATCTTGCGGCAGACACGACCGATCTCCCGCTCCAGGTTGCGGACTCCGGCTTCATACGTGTATTCGCGAACAATACGACGGATAGCGGCTGGCTCGAAGGTGATGTTCAGTTCATCAACACCATTCTCGTTCATCTGGCGCGGGGTGAGATAACGGTTCGCAATCTCGAGCTTCTCTTCTTCGATGTAACCGGGAAACTCGATCACTTCCATACGGTCGAGCAGTGCAGGTGGGATCGTGCCCAGCGTGTTGGCTGTCGTCACAAACATCACCTTCGAAAGGTCGAACGGCAGTTCCAGGTAATGATCGCTGAAGGCGTTGTTCTGTTCAGGGTCAAGCACCTCCAGCATCGCCGACGCCGGGTCGCCGCGGAAATCGGAGTAGAGCTTGTCGATCTCGTCGAGCATGAACAGCGGGTTGGCCGTCCCGGCGCGCTTCATGGTTTGCAAGATGCGTCCGGGCAGCGCGCCAATGTACGTTCGGCGATGACCGCGGATCTCCGCTTCATCGCGCACACCGCCCAGCGAGACGCGCACAAACTTGCGCCCCAGCGACTCGGCGATCGAGCGACCGAGAGAGGTCTTCCCCACACCGGGAGGCCCCACAAAGCACAGGATCGGCTGGCGTTCTTTTTTCGGCTTGAGCGAGCGCACCGCAATGTATTCCAGGATGCGTTCCTTGGCTTTCTTTAATCCATAATGATCGCGGTCCAAAACTTTGGCCGCATTTTTTACATCCAGGTTATCGGGCGTGGTATTCGTCCAGGGCAGCTCGACAATCCAGTCAATATACGAGCGGATGATGCCAACTTCAGGCGCCATCGGAGGCATCTGGTTAAGCCGTTCGAGTTCCTTTAGAGCGGTCAGCTTGGGCTCGTCTGGCAGGTTGGCGGCTTCCAGCTTTTTCTTGAGCTCGGTGACATCCCGGGTGAAGATGTCGCCTTCGCCCAGCTCGTTCTGGATCTGGCGCATCTGCTCGCGCAGATAATACTCGCGCTGGCTCTTATCCACCTCGTTCTGTACGCGAGAATGGATCTCGTCTTCGAGCTCGAGCACATCCACTTCCTGCGCGAGGATCTTGTTCAGCGCTTGCAATCGTCCACGCGGCTCTGCCAGCAGCAGGAGGCTTTGCTTGGCTTCAGCATTCAACGCCAGGGACGTGGCGATCATATCGGCCAGCCAGCCCGGCTCGGAGATATTCAGTGCAAACAAATGCGCTTCTTCAGGGATCGAGCGGTCCAACTGCACACAGCGCTCAAACAGATCCAGCACGGAGCGCATGAGAGCCTGGGTTTGGCGGTCAGCCGCCTGAGGCTCCATGATGACGCGGCAGCGCGCCATCAGGTATGGGCTCGTGCGGATGAATTCCACCACTTCCACGCGGCGGCGTCCCTGCACGAGGGCAGAGTGCGAGCCATCGGGCATCTGCAGCAAGCGTCCCACTGCCATCTCAACGCCCACGGGCAAAAAGTCGTCCACGCCCGGGTTATCCAGATCAGGATCGTACTGAGTCAGACCTATCACCGTCTGTTCTTTGTTTTGCGCCTCCTGCACGGCCAGCAATGAGCCCTCGCGTCCAACAAAGATCGGCGACACCATGCGCGGGAAGACGACCAGGTCGCGCAGCGGTAGGACCGCAGCTTCGATCATGCCTTCCTCGTCCGGCTCGCGATTGGGGATGCGGTAGAGCTCCTCTGTGCGCTGTGAGAGGGTTAAGTCAAAATTGTCTTCTTCTTCGTTCCAGTCTTTTATATTTGCCATGTCTTACTCGTAAAGATTTGATGAACCTTGCAAAGGTCGAGCCCGTCCGGTTTCGACGTCAGGAGGAGCCTTTGCAAGGTTTTTTCCCGCTCCTGCTATGACTCCAGGAATTACATGGATCAGGCCTGTGGATACTACAATGCTACCATCTTTTTTAGCGAATTCCAGCACTCTTCAAGAAAATTCTTAGACTTCCTTCATTCTCTTCCGCCAGGCTGCGCTGACCTCCCCTGCAAATGCAACACTGCCTGCCGATAAAACAATCTTATCTCTGCCTGCTAGCTCCAGCGCGCGCTCAAGCGCATCTGTAACGGGAACAACTGCCTCGACAGGGATGTCGACTTTTTGAACCTGCTCGGCCATCCACTCCGCCGATGGCGCCCGCGGATGATCGGCGCGGGTAGCGACGACACATTCCAGGCGCGGCTTGAGCTCTTGCAGCATGCCAGAAATATCCTTGTCTTCCAGGGCGCAAAATACGAGGATCACAGGGATTTCAGGAAAATATTCATCGAGAGTCTGGCGCAAACGACGTGCCGAGTCCCGGTTGTGAGCCGAATCAATGATCACGGGCGGCTCGCGCCTCAGGAGCTCAAAGCGGGCGGGCCATTTCACCTGAGCAAAACCTTCCTGGATAGCTTCATCTGAAATCGGAATATTACTAGTTTTCAGTGCCGTGTAGGCGATGGCGGCGTTTTCGATCTGATGTTTGCCGAGGAGAGGCAGTTGAAGGTTTAGGGTTGAAGGTTGCAAATTGTCTCTGATGAGCATGAATTGTCCATCCAGAGATGAGTGCATTCGTTCGAACTGAATATCTTTGCCAACCAGAATAAACGGACAACTCTTCTCTTTGACTACACGCTCCAGGACTTCGAGGGCTTCGTCGGTTTGGGGAGCAGATACCACAGGGATCCTCTCTTTTATGATGCCAGCCTTCTCCCCCGCGATCTTGGCAAGAGTGTTTCCCAGCACGGCCATGTGATCATAGGATAATGAAGTAATGACCGATACTTTTGGAGTAACGATATTCGTTGCATCCAATCGCCCACCCAGGCCGACTTCGACCACCGCGGCGTTGACATCATTTTTTGCAAAGGCTAAAAATCCTAGCGCGGTCGTGATCTCAAAGGTGGTAAGTTTGGGGATCTTCGCCACAGCCGGTTTGATTTCTTCCACCAGTTCAACTAATTGCGCATGCGAAATCGGCTCACCATTGATCTGGATGCGCTCCACATAATCCCACAAATGGGGAGACGTGTAGAGTCCTACTTTATACCCTGCAGCTTTCAACGCCGAGGCACAAAGCGCGGCAACTGACCCCTTGCCCTTCGTCCCCGCCACATGGATGATGGGATATTTCTGCTGTGGGTTCCCGAGTTCTTCCATTAGCGCGAACATTCGGTCGAGGTTGAACTCGGCCTTGGCAAGTTCAGAGATATGTTTGAGGCTATAATCTACGAAAGAGTAGAGGTAATCGAGGGCCTGGTTGTATCGTGTTTCCATGTCAGACATGCGAGGGATTGTAAGAGGGAATTGGTAATTCGTAAATGTAAGCTGAACCTGGACCAGAAGCCGCTCATCCAAGGGATGGCTCGTGCAGAAAGGATGATGCGAGCGCGTTGGCTGAGATGTTGCCTGAAGCAATAAAATAAATAGAGAATCGTAGTGACGACTTCAGTCGTCCTTAAAAAAGCGACTGAAGTCGCTACTACATCTAACATATGATTGCCACTCTCACCATTCACCTGCACCTCCCTGGCTGTGTTTCGCTGAAGGAAAAGCGCGGGCGCATCAAGCCTTTGATCGCGCGGCTGCACCGCGAGTTCAATCTCTCTGCAGCAGAGATGGATTTGCAGGATGCTTGGCAGGAGGCGGTGATCGTCTGTGCGATGGTGGGAAACGGGCGCGGGCATCTTGAATCCGCGCTGCGAAATGTGGCAAAATGGGTGGAAGGAAATTGGACGGATGGCGATGTAATCGAGCAGAGGATCGAGGTTCTTTAAAGCCTTGCGAAGGCTTGATCGGCCAGGCACATCATCCAGCGGAACCTTCGCAAGGCTCATAGAAACAGGAGAAATACATGAAAATCCTCATCATGGGAACGGGCGGCGTGGGCGGCTATTATGGCGGGCTGCTGGCGCAGCAGGGAAATGAAGTGACGTTTATCGCGCGTGGGGCGCACCTGTATGCGCTACGCCACGAGGGCTTGAAAGTTAATAGTGTTCACGGCGATTTTCACATTTTCCCTGCGAATGCCACCGACGAGCCCATTAACGTGGGGCCGGTAGACCTCATTCTGTTCTGTGTGAAGACTTATAACACCGATGACGCTGCGCAGGCGATCCGCCCGGCGGTCGGTGCGAAGACAGTCGTGATGAGCCTGCAAAACGGCGTCGACGCGGCGGAGCGGATTGGGAAGGTAATTGGGGCGGAGCACGTGGTCGGAGGCGCGACCTGGCTCTCGTCCGCGGTGGAGGCGCCGGGGGTCATTAAGCAGATCTCCCAGTTCCGCCGCATTGTCTTCGGAGAGCTGGGGGGCGGGCCCTCCGAGCGCGTCGAATCCATTTTTGAGGTGTTGAATCAGACAGGTATTGCTGTCGAAATTTCTGAAAATATCCAAAAAGTGCTGTGGACGAAGTTCGTCTTTATTTCGGCAGTCAGCAGCATTGGCTCCTTAACACGCTTGCCGATGGGAGATTACCGGTCTCTCCCTGAGAGCCGCGACCTGATTAAGAGCATTATGCAGGAGGTGGAGGCATTGGCACGGGCCCAGAGCATTATGCTCGACACTGACGTGGTTCAAAAATCGCTGGAGTTCATGGATGGCGCCGCCCCGCACATCAAGCCGTCCATGCAGCTGGACGTGGAGTCCGGGCGCCGGACCGAGCTTGAGTCGATGGTCGGCGTGATCGGCCGCAAGGGACGGGAACTGGGTGTAGCTACCCCGGTGGCGGATTTCGTGTACAGTTCCCTGCTGCCCGTCGAACTGAGAGCCCGCAATGAATATGCATCGCCATCGTAGCAATTTGGCTAGAGATTACAAGAATCATTTGACTTTCGCCAAGCAGACTTGTAAAATTAATTCAATCAGCTCTTATTCGAAAACTTTTTTCTACAAACTTATTTCGACGCATTGTTGACAGCTCGTGTAGAACTTTTTTCCTCGTTATGAGGTTGCACCATGTCACGATCGTCAGTTGTTCGCCAAGTTTGGATCTTTGCCTCGACTAGGCAATTGGTAATTGCCGTGGTCAAAGTAGGAATGCGCCATTGAGCAGGGATTGCTCTGTGGCGTTTTTTATTGTCAGGAGATGTCTATGAGCGAGCCCTTATTGGTAGAGATCATTGCCTATGCGCCGACCGCTTATTATCACTGCACACACTGCGAAGTGGCCTGGCGCGAGATGGGAGCCACCAATCGCATCCACGAAGAACAGATGCAAAGCAGCCTGCCTGAAGATCTGCTCACGGAATATAAAGCCGTATCAGACTGGGTCCGAGAAATGTTCCGAGTACACTGTGACAACATCCTGCTGAAAGTGATCGACGCTGCGTCTGTAGAAGGGTTTTACAAATCGTTGAAATACGGGGCCCGGCGTTATCCCGCTGTGATTGTCAACCGCAAGGCCCGTTTTTTGGGGAGTGAGATGCTATCTGCTGCGAGCGAAGAGATTGCTCACCAGTTAGCGAGTCAGCCTGCTGGAGCCTGATCCCTGCGGAGGCTCGTGGAGAGGAGGTCAATGAAAGAAGAAATATCACCTTACCCCACCGGAGATGGAATGGACGGCCATCTCACAGACGTGTACGCCTGTACTGTGTGAATCTCTAATGAATACAACTTGCCAATGGAGGTCTATGTTATGAATACTCTTTGGATCGTTGTAATTGCAGCCGTGATCATCTACCTGGCATACAACTTCTATGCCAAGCAGATCGACAGAAACGTCATCAAGACGGATGCGAAAAGAGCCACGCCGGCGAAAATGTATATGGATGGCGTGGACTTCATGCCCACCAGCCGCAATGTGCTGTATGGCTATCACTTCAAGTCCATTGCTGCGGCGGGACCAATTGTCGGCGTGATCACCGCCGCCAATTTATGGGGCTGGCTGCCTGCCCTGCTCTGGCTGATGATCGGCGTCTCCTTCATCGGTTGGGCCAGCGACTATAGCGCGATCGTGGTCGCAGTTCGCAACGATGGGAACAGCTTGAGCGCCATCAGCCACAAATTGATCGCACCGCGCACCCGCACCATTCTCTTCACATTCATTTTCTTCTATCTCTTGTTGATCGCCGGAGCTTTCATGGGCATCATGGCTGCGTTAATGGCAGCTCGCCCGGACGTCCCCCTGGGAATCATCGCGCTCGCCGTGATGGGATTCCTGGCCGGGCAGATGCTCTATAAATGGAAAATGGATCTTATTGTGGTGACGGCGATTGTCGTCGTTGTGACTGTGGCGGCAATGATCCTTGGTCCGGTGGGCGCCACGACCAATCCGAACGGCGGCATCGATTGGAAGGGGCCCGTCAACAGCGCTATGATCACCTTTAATGGCGCGGTCAACCAGATTACGGGCGGCAACGCCATCATGACCGTGACCGATCCCACCAATGCAGATCCGCGCATCCCGGCGCCGAATGCAGAGGGAGTCCGCCCTACCACGGCTGTCTATAACGCGGACACCGGCCAGATCAGCACGATGCCTGCCTACCTGTTCTGGGCGCTGTTCTTGCTGGCATTCGCCTATCTCTCCGCGACGCTACCGATCTGGAGGTTCGCTCAACCGGTCAACTACATCGGCTTCTGGATCACCCTCCTGACCATCGGGTTGAGCACGATTGGCGCCATCCTGGCTCCATTCATCAAACCGGAGATCGGTGCCTTTGCCCTGGAGGCCGTCAAGCCACTGAGCTGGGCTCCTGAGGCCGGTAGAGCCTGGCAGCCGCTGTGGCCCATGCTGTTCGTGACCATCGCATGCGGAGCCATCTCTGGCTGGCATGCGCTCTTCGGATCCATTGGCACAGCCCGCCAGTTGGAATATGAAACTGACGCCCTTCCCGTGGGCGGCGGCGCAATGTTCACAGAGAACACGCTGGCTCTGCTCTCACTTGTTGCTGTCTCGATCGCAGGGACAGGCGGCGGTGCGGGTCGCTTCGCGGCTGGCGTCGGCAGCCTGTTGACGGTGCTATTCGGTGATGGCTTCCGG
Organism: Anaerolineales bacterium; assembly: GCA_035463255.1. GTDB lineage: Bacteria > Chloroflexota > Anaerolineae > Anaerolineales > Villigracilaceae > Defluviilinea. The sequence goes on from DATHTL010000056.1 coordinate 8,417, forward strand.
TTGCTCGGCACAGCGCTGGGCTTTGGCGCCTTCATGGTGATCGTGCTCACGGTTACGCAACTGATCTTCCGTGTGATGCGTGTGACACTTTCAGAGTGGGTCGGCGAATCACTGCCCGCGCTGAAGAACATGCACATCTCGACCATTGTCTCAATGGTGCTGACCGTGCTGCTTGTTCTTACGGGAACCTGGGTGTATCTGTGGCAGATGTTCGGCGCTGCCAACCAGTTGATGGCGGCTCTCAGCCTGTTAATCGTCACTGTGTGGCTCAGGGAGCAGAAGAAGAATCCCGCGTATGCGTTGTACCCCACACTCTTTATGTACATTACCACGCTAGCTGCCACGTTGGTCACCGCGCGCAACCTGTTCGTGACCATCGTGCCCCAGGGCGGGATCGCTTCTGCGGGCGCGTGGGCAATGATCATCATTGCAGGGCTGCTGTTCGTCGCCGCGTTGCTCATTGGCTGGGATGGCTATCAGGCCTACCAGAGGTATGGCAGAGGCTCACAACAAAGGAAGGCCCCTGCTGCAGCGGACGATTAATTGAGATGCAGAAAGGGAGACGCGAACAGCGCGTCTCCCTCTGTCATCTGCTTAGTCCCTCTCACTGGCGGCGTGTGCCAGCCGACGTAAAGCCTCGAAATACTCCCGGGCGTCCAGTGTCCGGAAGGCAGGGAAGGGCACATGCAGCTCGAAATTGGACTGCGAAGCATCCCTGCGCAGGCTGAAGCGTGCATACTGCTTTGAGAGATTCTGCATGGGTACGGCGAGCCGGTCGAGAGTCTGGGTTGCCAGGTTGAGCAACCCCGCGGGCGCCAGCAGTTGTAGCCCCTGATATGTCTGGCTTTCCCACTTGCGAGCAGCAAGCTGCTGCAGGACGCCGCGCCCGCTCCAGGTGTTCGGATCGACGAGCTCGAGGTCCGTAAGCGGCGCCGTGGTCAGTTGTGCACGAAAGATGACGATATCCTCACGGCCTTGAAAATACGCCAGGATCGTCATCCAGAAAACATCACGCGGTTTGAGTACGAGAAGAGTTTCCAGTCGCCGGAACGGTTTTTTCGCACGAGCGATGACCAGTTCCGCCACCGAGGTGCCGAGCCAGCGAAATGTGGTCTTCTGCCCGATGCTTGGAAGTCCATGCTGTATCCACTTTAAGAGTGCATCGCCGCGCCGCAGGTTGTAGATAACGCCAATGGCAAACCAGCTCATGATGACGATCACTGCAGCAATCAAGATATATTGTGGATTCACGATGCACCTCGATCATGCTCGGAGATTATTGATATCAGTATAATATGAAAAAAGATCAAGTTCAATCAGACAAACAACCAGGCCGTTGGCAGGCCGTTCGTGAATTTTTCTATGGCATGTTTGGATTGGAATTTGCCGGGCATGCTATGGAGATGCGCGCCAGCCTCGAAAGCCTTTTTATGCTCGGAACGGTGGGAGATATGCTCGGGGTGCCTGTTCTCCCGCCTTATTACAGTTTACGGTTACTTCCCTATATTGTCCCCAACATTTCAACCTGGAAACGCCGCGTTCTGCGTGAACGCGAGTTCAGCGATGAACATGACTATCACCTGGAAGGCCTCTGATGCCAGGAGCCTTGCGAAGGCTGGGTAGAACCGGCAGGGGATGACTGCTAGAAACCTTCGTAAGGCTTGTTCTCTAATCAAGAAAGGAAATCAGTTATGAGCCCTGAAGAACGGAAAACGTTTTGGCAAAACATGAAAGAAGTGCTTTATGGGATGGCATCCCATGATATGAGCCGCTATGCCCTGCGGACGCGGGCCAGCATGGAGCATCTCTTCATCCTGATCACGATGGGCGATATGATCGGCGTCCCGATCCTGCCGCCTTACTACAGCCTGCGCCTGCTCCCCTATGTAGTACCGCAGATCTCCACCTGGAAGCGACGCCTGCTGCGTGAGAAAGATGTTTCAGACGCAATGTTCTAGGGAATCAGTAAACACGTAGATTGGTACACAGGCACATGCGTGTGTACATGTATACCGATTTACTTCCCTCAAGGAGCCTACATGTCACTCAAACGGATTTTTGAAGAACATCCTGAAAGACGCTATATCATGTTTGGCGGCAAGGGCGGGTTGGGTAAGACCACTTTCTCTGCCGCAACCGCCTACTGGCTTGCCCAGCAGGGCAAGAAGGTGCTGGTCTTCTCCGTCGATCCGCAGGCGAGCCTTTCTGACATTTTCCAGCAGGATATTTTTGGTAAGGGTCCTGTGAAGATTATGGAAAATCTCTGGGCACAGGAGATCGATGCCGACCAGCACATCAAAGCCTATCAAAATGAGATCCGGCAGAAGATCCTCGATATGTATGGCTTTGATGAAGTGCCGGAGGAAATCGAGCAATATATCCAGGCGGCTTCCGCCGAGCCCGCCATGGAAGAAAGCGCCATCTTCGACGCCGTCGTGGATATCGTGGTGCAGGGCAATTACGATTATTACATCTATGACCTGGTTCCCCTGGGCCATGCCCTCTACTATCTGAGCATGGCCAAGGTCTATGATGAGTGGATCAACAAGATCACGAAGCTGCGCGAGGAAATGCGTGAATATGAGGAGATGGTTTCCCGTCTGAAGCGTGAGAAGGAAACGGAAGAAGATCAGATCCTCAGCGAACTGCAATACATTCGCGGCCGTATCAATGCATCGTCTCAGATCCTCACGGATAAGCAAAAAACAGCTTTCTTTTTTGTCGTCGTGCCGGAGGAGATGATTATTTTTGACACCAAAAAAGCGGCTGAGTTGTTTGCAAAATTTGATGTGCCGCTTGCCGGGTACGTGGTCAATCGAGTTTTGCCGGAGGCACTGTTGCAGGAAAACGTCCCTGCATATTTGAAGAACCGTATGCAAATGCAACAGGCCTATCTTGCAAAGATCGAAGAACAACTGGGAAAACAGGTTGTTGCCCAGGTCCCCGAAATGGAGCGTGATGTGACCGGCCTGGATATGATCAAGAGGCTTTCTGAGATCATGTACGGAGAAAAAGTAGGAGAAAAAACATGACCACCAAAGTCATTGAAACTCCGATGAAGGATTATGTAAAGGATCGTGACAAGCTGCGCTATATTTTCTTCGGTGGCAAGGGAGGCGTCGGCAAGACTGTGATGGCCGGGGCAACGGGGATGTGGCTTGCGAAGCAGGGAAAGCGCGTCATGCTAGCCTCTACAAATCCGGTCCATAGCCTGAGCGGCTTGCTCAGTCAAAACGTATTTGGCAAACCGACCCAAGTGAATGGCGTGCCAAATCTCTGGGCGTATGAGATTGACACAAAGGAGACCATTGAGCGCTCCAAACAGGAGATCCGCGACAAGATCCAGTGGTTCCTTAAGTTCGCCGACATTTCGACCAAGGCAGAGGACTTTGTCGAGTCGGCAACGATGAATCCTGCTTTTGAAGAATCGGCGATGTTCGAGAACATGGTCGACCTCATGCTGCGCGATGAGTATGATGTCTATGTCTTCGACACCGCGCCAACCGCGAATGCCCGCCGCCTCTTGGGCATGTCGAAGGTGTACTCGCTCTGGGTGAACAAAATGGTGAAGAGCCGCGAGGAAGCGCGCTCGCTGCGTGAGCTGCTCTCCTTCACCAAGAAGAAAGAAGCGGATCCTTTGATGGAATACCTGGTATCGTTCCGCGATCGCATGGGCAAGGCCCAGGAGTTGCTCACCGATGCCGAGCGAACAGCCTTCTTCTTTGTGACGCTTCCCGAAGCGCTGCCGATCGCCGTGATCACGCGTTTCATTGGCTGGTTCCATGACTTTGGCATCCCCGTCGGAGGCGTGATCGTCAACATGCTGATCGATCGTTCCCAGGTGACCGCGGACTCCCCGGAGTTCGTCCATAACCGCGTGGATATGCAGGCGCGTTATATGGAAGATGTCTGGGAGAAATTCGAAGGTATGGTCCGCTCGACCCTCCCGCTGTATGAAACGGAGGTGCGCGGCACGGCCTCCCTGGCGCGCATGGGCGATGCCTTGTTTGCCTGAGGTGCGACGTGAGAGGCGCACGTTATAATGTACGCCTCTCATTCTTTATCGTCTTATGACCTCTCCTTCCAAACGAATTAACAGTAAACTCGCCGAGATTTTTTACGGCATGGCGATTCATGACCAGGTGCGCACGCTGGCAAAGCAGCGCGGCTCGCTGGAGCATCTCTTTGTGTTGATCAGCTTTGGCGATTTGCTCGGTGTGCCCGTGCTGCCTCCCTATTACAGTCTGCGATTGCTGCCGTTTATCGTCCCCGAGATCAATAATTGGAAGCGCCGCATGCTGCGCGAAAAAGATTTAATGGATGCAATATTTTAGGATGTAGCCTTGCGGAGGTTGCTCCTGATGCATGTGGGCTGAGAGATGAAAACCTTCGCAAGGTTTATATTCCATAAGAGGCTAACAAGATGAAAGCTGTCCGCGTGCATCAATACGGGGGGCTGGAAGCGTTGACGTATGAGGAAGTTCCATTACCCGAACCGAAAGAGGGCGAGGCGCGGGTAAAGCTCGAAGCGATCGGCGTCAATTTCCTGGACATTTATCAACGCATGGGACGTTATCAGGGCTCACCGCCGTTTACACTCGGGCAGGAAGCAGCAGGCATTGTCGATGTAGTGGGACCCGATGTGACAGACGTAAAGCCAGGCGACCGCGTCGCCTATGCGAGCGTCCAGGGATCCTATACCCAGTATGCCATTGTCCCCGTCTGGCGACTCGTTCCCATCCCGGCGGCCGTTGATGTGCAACAGGCCGCCGCCGCCATGGTCCAGGGAATGACAGCTCACTATCTGGCATTCAGCACGTATCCTCTCCAGAGAGGCGAAACGGCGCTCGTTCACGCCGCGGGCGGTGGAACAGGACAAATGTTAGTGCAAGTCGCAAAACATTGCGGTGCACGAGTGATCGGCACAGCGTCAACGGAAGAAAAAGCCAGGCTGGCGCGCGCAGCCGGGGCAGATGAAGTCATCCTCTACACACAGACAGATTTTGAAGCGGAAGTGAAACAGCTCACTAATCATGTAGGTGTAGATGTCGTATACGATTCTGTCGGCAAAGATACCTTTGATAAGAGCCTGAACTGTCTGCGGCGGCGTGGTTATATGGTTCTTTATGGTGCATCCTCTGGCCCGGTCCCGCCGGTTGATCCTCAGATCCTGAATGCAAAAGGATCGTTGTATCTTACACGTCCGTATATCGGCCATTACACGGCGGACCGCGCCGAATTGTTGGAACGGGCGAACGAGGTGTTCAACTGGCTCGCGACTGGCGAATTAAAGGTGCGAATTGACAAGAGCTTCCCTCTAGCCGACGTTGCGGAGGCACATCGCTATCTGGAAGGCCGTCAGTCAAAGGGCAAGATACTGCTGATACCCTAAATCAACAGAGAAATCACCGGAAATTGAGTCCGCTACACGTTCATGAACGTGTAGCGGACTTCCATGATTCCTACGCAGGGGGCCTGCAAAATCTGTTACCATTGTACGGTTCGGGAGGCTTCGATGGATTTACAACTTCAAGACAAATGCGCCTTCATCGCCGGCTCCTCACGTGGACTTGGTTTTGCCACCGCGCTGACCCTGGCGCGTGAAGGCTGCAAGGTTGCTGTGAACAGCCGCGAGAAAGAAAACGCCAAAGCCGCGGCGGAGAAAATCACCAACGAGACCGGCACACAGGCCTACGGCTTCGCCGGCGACGTCAGCGATGCCGAGGCCGCAAATGATCTGATCCAATCGGCTGTCGATTCCTTAGGTGGCCTCGATATTCTCATCACCAATGCGGGCGGTCCACCCTCCGGCTCGTTTGAGATCTTCGATGAAGTCACCTGGCAAAAGGCCGTGGATACGTCATTCTTGAGTCATGTGCGCTTGATCCGCGCCGCGTTGCCCCACCTGCGCAAGTCGTCGTCGCCAAGCGTGCTTACCATGACCTCTTACACGGTCAAGCAGCCGATCCCTAACCTGGTCCTTTCCAACAGTGTTCGTGCGGCAACAGTGGGCTTAACGAAATCCCTGGCCATGGAACTTGGGAAGGAAAATATACGTTTTAATTCCATCATGCCCGGCTGGACCATGACCGAACGCGTGACCGAGCTGATGGCATTCCGCGCCAAAACCAATAACACCACGGTCGAGGAAGAGATCGCCAAACAAACGGCAGAGATCCCGCTGGGGCGCATGGGCGACCCGCAGGAGTTCGCCAACGCGGCGGTTTTCCTGGTCTCCCCCGCCGCCTCCTTTATCCACGGCGTGATGCTCGCAGTGGACGGCGGAATTATCAAGGCAACGCTTTGAAAAAATATCTTCTATTTCTACTAACTATTCTTTTCCTTGCCGGTTGCACACAGCAGCCCGCACAACCCGCTTCAGGGGCGGACGAAGCACGCACGGCACTTGTCGATTTCCTCACCCTGCTAAATACAGAAAAATACGAAGAGGCACTGCCTCTTTACGGGGGAGAATACGAGGCATTACAAGTCTTCAACCCTGAGATCGAGCCTGACGATCACCTGGCGCTCTGGACGTGGGTCTGCCAGAACCAACTCCTGCGATGCCTTGAGCTCCGCTCAGCGACGTTATTACACCAGGAAGGCGATACCTACGTATTTCAGGTAGAATTTAACAACCCCGATGGCAGCCTGTTTGTACTGGGTCCCTGTTGTGGTGCGAATGAAACAGAGATGCCGCCTGTTTCGGAATTTGAATTTACCGTGACGAAAAACGCCGAGGGCAAATTCGTGGTGATGAACACACCGCCCTACGTTCCGTAAAAGTAACGCAACACCATGGTGTTGCAGCATGTCAATAACATTGAAGGAGTTTCATGTCATCATCAACCTGTCTCAACTGCGGCACATCCGAGCAGGACCGGCCGCTGCTCACCATCAAATTTCAGGGCAATGAATACCATATCTGTCCGCAGTGCCTGCCGATCCTGATCCATCGGCCGTATGAATTGACCGAAAAACTACCGGGGTTTCAACCCACTGACTATCCCACCAGCCAGGACGACTAATAAAGCTACCGCGTCCAGCAGGCGTGCGCCGAAAGAGGTGTGAGTAAGCCGTGCCTGCGGGACGTTTTCTATACATACCTGATGAACAAATTGTCTTTCCTCGCGCGCACATCGCTGCTCATCGCCTTCTTCTTTTTCATAGACAAGGTGCTGGCCTTCGTGCGCGTGGGTATCATCTCGCGCCAGTATGCCGACTCGGTTGAACTGCTCGATACATTCAATGCCGCCAACAATTTGCCCGATGTGCTCTTCGCGTTGATCTCGGGTGGCGCGCTGGCGATGGCCTTCATCCCGTTGATGAGCGAGTATCTCACCACGCGCGGGCGTGACGCCGCCTGGGATCTATTCTCTCGTGTAGCGAACCTTGCCTTTCTCGTAACCGGCTCGATCGCCATCCTGGTGGCCATCTTTGCAGAACCAATTGTGAACGCCGAGCTTGGTATCGCGCCTGGCTTTGGTGCGGAACAACGCGAATTGCTCGCCGACCTTATGCGCTTGAACCTGGTCGGCACCATCATTTTCTCGATTAGTGGGCTGGTGATGGCCAGCCTGCAAGCCAACCAGCACTTTCTCCTGCCCGCGCTCGCGCCGACGATGTACAACGTCGGCCAGATCTTCGGCGCGGTGTTCCTCGTGCCGCGTTATGGCATTCATGGTCTCGTATATGGTGTAATGCTGGGAGCTGCACTTCATCTGTTTGTTCAAATCCCGGCGCTGTTCAGGTTTAAATTCAAGTGGACACCTGCACTCGACCTGCGTCACACGGGTCTAATCGAAGCACTGAAATTATTAGCTCCCCGTTTGCTGACCATGTTTGGGATACAGTTGATCGTGATCGCCCGTGACAACCTTGCCTCACGCCTGGACCAGGTGGGCGCGGTCACATCCCTGACCTACGGCTGGATGATCATGCAGGTGCCCGAGACACTGATCGGCACGGCGATTGCAACAGCCATGCTCCCCACACTATCGGAGTTCGCTGCTCGCGCCGATTGGAGCGGATTCCACCTGGCCGTCGAGAAGGCCCTGCGCGTTCTGATCGCGCTGACCATCCCGGTCGCGGCGGTTATGATCGCGGGGATCAATCCGCTTGTGCGCGTCGTCTTCGGCTTCGACGCAGAAACGTCCACCCTCGTCACATGGACTACGCGCGCCTATCTCCTCACACTGACCGGCTTCTCCATCCAGGAGATCGCAGCGCGCTCCTTCTATGCACGTAAAGAGCCATTATTCCCTTTGTACGCAGTTGCCCTGCGACTGGCGATCTTCATCGCGATCGGCATTGCAGGACTCACCTTTTTCCGGCAGTTCGGCGCGCCGGTGATTGCCTTTGCAGAGATCGCCCTGCTAATCGAATCCATTGTCCTTTTCACGTGGTTGAGCAGGCGAACGCATGAACCGCTGCAGGTCTGGAGCGCGGCGCTTAAGGGATTGGGAGCGGCTGTCATCGGCGGCGTAACCGCTTATCTTCTGGCGGTGTACGTGCCCGGCTCGGCAGTGCTCACCGCGTTGCTGGGTATGATCGTCGGAGGGCTGGTTGCGCTGCCAATCATTTGGCCGGAGATCAAATTACTTTTGAGGCTGTAACGCGAGCTTAAGCTCGCTCTACGAAAAGTCTTGCGCAGGTTCCGCGAGAATTACCCGAGACCCTCTGAAGGGCCTTCGCAAGGTTCAGAAACCGTTAGGATATAATTAAACTCATGTCTGAAAATCTTGGAAGCACACAACCGAATATCGCTGTAAAGAAAAGCGGGCGCGGACGGACAATCCTGTTCAACGCCCTCGGATTGATCGTCATCCTTGTTATTGCCATTCTGGCGGGCTATGGATCGGGAATTTCAACCCGTAGAGAGAACCAATCTTCCACGATCTCCCAGCAACTGGGCGAGCAATATCAATTTGCACTTGTGGATATTGAGTTCGGGCGGTATGCTAATGCAAAGCAACGCCTGGAATTCATCATTGCCCACGATCCTGCCTTCCCCGGTGCCCAGCAGAAACTCACCGAGGTGCTGGTCCTCAGCAATGCACCTACACCGACCCTGACTCCTTCGCTGACCCCCACTCCTGATTTCAGCGGCGCGGAACAGGCTTTTACACAGGCGCAGCAACAGATCGCCGCGCAAGACTGGGCTGGCGCCATGCAGACACTCGATCTGATGCGCAAGCTCGATTCGAACTACCAAACCAGCCAGGTGGATGGCATGTATTATTTCGCTCTGCGAAATTACGGCTACGACTTGATCACCAAGCAGGGCAACCTCGAGGGTGGCATTTATCACTTCACGCTGGCCGAGCGTTTCGGTCCGCTGGACCGCGATGCGAATGGTCTGCGCGAAGGGGCGCGCTATTACCTGATCGGCGCGTCGTTCTGGGAGCTCAACTGGGAACAGGCCATATTCTATTTCGACCAGGTTTACAGAGGCTGGTCCGGACTTTGGGATGGCACCAGCACGGCCTCGCAACGCTTCTTTGAAGCCTCGATGCGCTATGGAGATGAACTGACGAGTCAGGAACGTTGGTGTGACGCAGTGACCCACTATCAGAACGCACAGGCCATCGGCGCGCTGGATGCAACCGCACAGGCAAATTTTGAGGATGCCTATGTGGCCTGCTTCCCACCCTCACCTACCATTGATTTGACGGCGCTGGTCACGCCGACAACCGACCCGGCTCTGATTACGCCTATAGCCACCACTCCGCCGGTGGCAACAACGGAGGTTCCGGCGACTGAAGCGCCCACGGAACCATCTGCTACAGAAGTTCCTACTGAACCTGGTGGTGGATGATCTCAACACCGCCCGCCTGGGCACTGGCGCTCACATACTGGTTACATTTACTGGCCACGGTGAGCTGGGTGGGCAGCCTGGCGGGCATTTCCTTCCTTGTCCTTCCGGCCATGAAGCGGGCGTTGACCCCGGAAACACAGCTTGTCTTTATCGAGGCCATGCAGAAGCGGCTCGAGCCAATTGCCTGGTTCAGCATGACGCTGCTGGTGCTGACAGGCTTGTTCCAGATGAGTGTCAACGAGCATTACGATGGTTTTCTCTCGGTCAGCACCCAGTGGTCACTGGCCATACTTAGCAAGCATCTGTTGGGAATCGTCATGGTGGTGGTCAGTGCCATCCAGACCTGGGAAGTGATTCCCGCCATCCGCCGCGCGATCGTCCGCTCGAGAAAAAGCCAGAACGCCGAAGAGCTCGACTCCCTGCGTCGTCGGGAGATCCTTTTGCTTCGGATGAATTTTGGATTATCCGTGTTAATCCTGCTTGCTACCGCATTCGCAAGCGCGTCGTGATTTTCACGGAATTAACGTCTCCAGACGTTGAAATGCCAACATCGGAAGATGTTGACTCTGATATCAAACAGCCCGTCTCTTTCGTAGAGACGGGCTGTTTTTGTTGATCAAACTGCGAGACGTTTATGGCACAGTCACAGGGAAAAGATATTCCTGCGCCGCCACATAGCCGCCGGGATAACGAACGCCCACGACAGCATAGACGGGAGCCACACCATCCGGCATTTTCGCCGTAGAGCTTTTTGCCCGGTAGGTGATCTCAAGAGTGGCAGAGGTACCCCGCCCGGCATGGTCACCTCCCTGCACAGCCACCACGCCCTTCCCCACATATTGGAAAGAGGGCAGCGCCTGAGCAAAGAGGAACGGCCCATCACTTTCCACCTGCACGATCACCGTATACGTCTCGCCCACATTCATGACCGCAGGCAGCCTCTGCACGAGGGTGAATGTGGTGTTCGGTAGAGGCGCTGCTGCGGTGAGCAGGCTCACGATCAAAAGAGATAAAACAAGAACAGAAAGAATTTTTTTCATAGTAGCCTCCTTGTTTCGATGTAATTCAAGTGTACAACAAAACTTGCCCTCTGGACTACTCATATTTGTACACTGGGTTAAATCAGATTATAGCTTCTCAATAATTCTATTCTGCAACGCATGCAGGGAGCATAGGAGAAAACACCTATATTCACCTTGATAATCCCGCCTCCCGGGAAACAAAAACTTCCGAAGTTTTTCGGAAGTTTCCTCTGAACGATTGTTTGCTATAGCTGAGGCACCTGCAATGGAATGGACTGCTTCTCCGGCACGCCCGTCAAATCATACGCCATGGCGCCCGTGATGCGGACGGGGATGATCTCACCAATCTTCGCATGCCCTTCGATGAAGACCAACCCGTCGATCTCCGGAGCGTCGCGATAAGAGCGGCCAATCGCAATCCCTTTGTCGCGGCCTTCTACCAGAACATCCAAGGTCTTCCCCACGTACGATTGGTTGACTTGCAACGAGATGCCTTGCTGCAGTTCCATCAAGCGCTCATAGCGTTCCTGTTTTGCCTCTGCAGGGATGGGGTCGCCCAGCGGCTCGCTGGTCGTCCCTGGCTCGAAGGAAAACTGGAATGTCCCAACGCGGTCAAAGCGGATCTCCTGCACAAAATCGACCAGCGCCTGAAACTCTTCCTCGGTCTCTCCGGGATATCCGACAATGAACGTTGTGCGAATGGCGAGGTTTGGAATAGAAGACCGCATCTTGCCGAGCGTGCGGTGCACCCAGTCAATGTTTGAAGGGCGGCGCATGCGATAGAGCGTTTTTGGATGCGCATGCTGGAGAGGCATATCAAGATAAGGCAAGATCTGTTTTCGGGTGGCCATCACGTCGATGAGCCGATCAGTGACGTAACCGGGGTAGGCGTACATGACCCGGATCCAGTTCATATCTGGGACGGAGTCGGTCAATTGTTCGAGCAGCACCGCCAGGCCATCTTTGAGCCCCAGGTCATGTCCATAGTCGGTCGTATCCTGCGCGATTAAAATCAGCTCGCGTACGCCTGCATCGCGCAGGCGACGGGCTTCATCCACGATCATATGAACCGGGCGGGAGACCGCCGTTCCCTTGATCAAAGGGATCGCGCAAAATGCACAAGGACGGCGGCAGCCATCTGCGATTTTCACATAGGCGCTCGCGCCAGCGACAGAGACACGCAGCGCCTCCTGCTCATCCGTACCGACCGTCTTAGCTTCATCGGGCAAATGATACAGCGGCTCGGGGTGTGGACCTTTACGCAGCTCGCGCACGACCTGCACAATATCCATCCAGCGGCGTGTGCCCAGCACACCGTCAATGCCCGGGACTTTGACAGCCACTTCTGCGCCGTAGCGTTGGGTGAGACAACCCGCGGCGATCAGGATCTGGTTGTTACGCTTCCCCTCCGCAAGCTCGCGCAGCACATTGATGGATTCCTCTTTCGCCGGTCCGATAAAACCACAGGTATTCACGATCAGCACATTCGCGCGTGAAGGATCTTCCACGGCCCGATATCCATCGCGGACCAGAAGCTGCGCCATCGAATCGGAGTCAACGGTATTTTTTGCACAACCCAGCGAAACAAGGTGAAACGTATTTTTTGACACGAATAAAATTTCCTTATATTTCAAGACCCTAAAGGTTTGCCTTGAGTTTATTCACGCGTTTACTTCTCAAAGACAGACCTGCGAAAAAACCTTTAGGATCTCTTCTCTAATTCTTACGGCACCGCCGTCGCTGATGGCACAGCTGTATTTGTTGACTGCAATGTTGCAGTTGCCGGAGCAGTATTGGTCGGTGTAAGTGTAACCGTTGGCGTCATACTTGGCAGGCCGGTCGGCGTCATGATCTCGGTCCCGGTATACACATTGTTTACGACCTGGCCAAATGTTCCCATAAGCCCGAGGTCCCGCCCGTTATACACGGTGCGAATGGCTGCACCGCTCCCCACCAGGACTTCGACCTGGTTCTCCGCTTCGAAAGGATAGGCATTCCCGGGCACGACGCGTCCATCGAAAACCACTTCCCCATCGACGGTCACACGCATGTAGGTGCGCTCCATCGCGATGAGATTCAGCTGCACCGGCGCATTGACATTCTGGGTGGGGATTTCCACAGTCACCGTTGGTTCGCCCGGGAAGGCTTCCACAGGCAAAAAGGTGGGAGTCGCTGTAAAAGCTGATGGATCGGGTGAAGCCAGCAGCACATCTGAGATGGAGGGTGCAGTCGGGTTGGCATCCGCCTCGCGCTGACTCTGGATTGCCATCACACGGCTCACACCCCAGATCGCAAACCCGACTAACAGGATCGCCATGCCCACACCAAAGATCATATCGCCCGCAATGAACGTCCGCACCGGAGGCATGTTTGCGATGATCGGCTGGCCGGGTTTGCGCGGCGGCTTTTGGGGGTTCCGCTCCCGGTGCCGCGCTTGCAACGCATCCGCAAAACGGAGCAGCAGCACGTCCACGTCCAGATCGAGAAAGGTCGCATAGTTCGATAACATACCACGCGTCTGCACGGTGGAAGGCAGCTCGTCCAGCGCGCCTCGTTCCAGTGCATCGAGATAATGTGCCTTGACGTGGGTATTGCGTTCCACTTCATCGAAGTGCAGGCTCAATAACTCGCGCCGGCTGCGAAGCTCACGCCCGATTTCTTTAAAGATTGCATCTGAATTTTCGAACGGAGAATGTTGCTCGTTTATCGCAACGGGCGGCTCTGGCTCTGTAACAACAATAGGCTCATTTTCAGGAACAGGCGGTTCTTTTACCTCGAGCGTCCTGCGCTTCATCCGTCCCGCCAGCACCGAGCCTACACGGTTTAACCATGACTGCCACAAACTATCGCTGACATCAACGGGCTGCGCTTCTTCACTCTGGAATTCCGTCTCCTTTTCAACGGGTTCCGGCGAGGACTCCATTGGAACAGCTGGTTCTTCAACACGCTCCGGTTCAGGAACAGCTTCCGCCGGAGGGACAATTGTTTCGACAGGGCTTTGCTCATCAGACTGCACTTCGACCACAGGAATGATTTCGGGTGCAATTTTTTTGCGACCGCGCCGCTTGGTGGTGGGCTCAGCAGTGGCCGGCTTGGGCTGTGAGTCTGCTTTTTTGCGGCGGGCCGGTTTCGGCTTGAGCGGAACGATCACTTCGGCTTGACCACCTTGCAACTTGTCAAAGTCAGATGGCACAGAGGTGACTACTTCCTCAACAGAAGCCGTTGGCTCTGTCATTTCAGGCGCTACCATTGTTTCGATGGTTGAGGAAGGCCCAAGCGATTTAAGCTCCTGCCCAAGAACCGCGGATTGCTCATCCGCAGGTCCGATTACTTGTCCCGAGGGTGCCTGTGTGCTGACTGCACGCAATTCGTTCAGTACTTCATCGACGTCAAAGCCAAGGAATTCCGCATAGTTGCGCAGATACCCACGCGACTGCACAGGCGATGGCATAACAGAAAGATCATCTTCTTCCAATGCCTGCAGATATTGCATGCGGATGCGGGTGGCTTCGAAAACTTTTTCGAGCGTAAGACGTTGTGCCTCACGCTCTGCTTTGAGTCGCTGACCGATGGTTTGCGTCATGATAAGCGTAGCTATCCTGCGGATTAGCGGAGCAATCCTGCGGAAAAACAAAACATCACCAGCACCCCAGCGTACGGGAATGAACTGGTGATGCGATATGCGAATGAACAGATAAAGTTAAGCTTCTGCTGCTTCGGTGGCGGGTGCAGATTCTTCGGCTTCTGCCTGCTGTGGTTGTGTAGCCTCGGCGGGAGCGGCATCCTCGATGGCTTCGCCTTCGCGATGGACGATGATCTTAACTTCGGGAACCAGATCCATGGTCAGGCGGACATGGGCCGTGAACTCACCTAGGTTGCGGATCGGCTGCATATCGATCTGCTGCTTTTTGACTTCAAAGCGGGTCTTTTCCTGAATGGCGGTCGCCACGTCCTGCGTGGTGATGGAGCCGTATAGCTTGCCCGTTTCGCCAGCCTTAGCAGCAAAGACCACAGTGATCCCGTTGATCTGGTCGGCGAGACCTTTGAGCTCAGAGTTCTGTTCCGTGCGGCGGATTTCAGCCTGCGAGCGGATCTTTTCCACCTGCTTGAGCGCGCCGGAGGTGGCGAGCACAGCCAGCTTCTGGGGCAGCAGGAAGTTACGGCCGTAGCCGTCGGCAACCTTCTTAATATCGCCGGCACGGCCCAGTTTATAAACGTCTTTGAGAAGCAATACTTTCATGTTTTAAGCCCTTTCGTGACTTTCTTGAAGATTTTTACTCGGGCGAAGGGTACAACGCCCGGCGGAGTATTTTATCACACTATCCTGTGTGGCTCACCGATTATTTTGGAAAGCTGCAGCCATGGCAGATTTAGCGCGCTTCCAGCAGATCCATGTAGGCTCCCTCGAGCAGATCGCTTCTTTCCACGCCGAAGTCTGTCATCAGACCATCGGCAATGGACTGCCCCTCCGCGTCGCTCTGCCCCTCCTGCATTACAACCTCCAACTCCATGAATTGGCCCAGGCCTTCAACATCATCGAGGTGCACGCGCGTCTGTCCGACTAGATAAAGATAACGCGTTTTCCGGACCACGCCGCGGACTCCATAGGCCAGTTCGAGGACACGCTTCAGGTTTTCGGGGTCGGATGTATGGGAAATGTGGTAATCCGAGCGTTTGGGGCCTTCCTGGTCGGGGCGTGTGTAGTAGATTAGTTGACCCCTGTTCTCTGAAAGAATTCGCAGCTTCAACCGTCCCTGCGAAACGTTAAAAAAAGTATCTTCCTGCGAGATCACCTCTACAGGCGTATCACTGAGCTGTTCCGCTCGGGCTCGAATCACACCAAAGTTTCGAACACGAGCTTTGATCTCGATATTTGAGGGCATGAATTAGAACGTATAGAGATTAGGTCAAACGCGGAAGGGTCTTTACCGGCCAGGGAGCAAATGTTGTTGCGCCCTGACCAGCACTCTGGGCCAATTGCTCAAAAACCTGACTCGTCTTTTGATCGAGGGGCAGATATTGGACAAGGAACAACTCGCCAAAGGATGTGATGGAAGCGAACGATGAAGAAATGTATTTAATTTCGCCAAATTCACCATGACGGTATACATAATAATCCGTATTGACTTCCTTATCCTGCTCGATCGACGAGACCAGCTTCCAGTAACGGTCGAAGAGCGGATATTCACTCTGATTCCGAAATACTTTCATCAGATATTTGAAATAAGGCTGAGCACGATAGCGCAGGCTATTTTCTCGAAAGGCACGCATTGAATTCAGGGCAAACTGATCCCAGTTTTCAATCACAAGATTACGTGCCACCAGATCCTTTCCAAAACTAAACCGGCACATATTGTAACCACCCGGGATTTGGTCGGCCTTCTCTACATACGCAGAGGGTACCCGAAAGAATGAGACAATAATGTTGTTCGCTGCAATGATATCACCGTAAACATCCCACAGAAAAGCCGGGAGCCGGACCTGGCCTGTCACTTCGATCATTTTGTCGAGTGTCTTACGCACATTGAACACGTCCGTTAAGATCGCGGCCGAGGGCTGGCGAACCATCTCTTTTTGATCAAGCCCACTTGCCGCGAGCAAAAACTCACGCCGCTCTAGTGTCGTTAACTGGAATGCATTGGCCAGTTGAAAAAGGAGATGGGGTTCAAAGAACTTCTTCACCCCGCGCTCGATCTGGCTGATCACTGCATCATCTATATTGGCGTTTTCAGCCAGATGAGACTGTGTCCAGCCAAGATCTTGGCGCAGGGCCGCCACAAGCTCCCCGAAGTCCTTGCGGTTCATATTATCTCAAAAATTTCTTTGACTCAATTGTAAGCCAAATTGCTAGACTTTCAAACAATAATCAGTAAAATATCATTAACAAGTAATAAGAATCTATCCCGGTTTGCGCCGGTACGATTAAGGGTGGATTCCCCAGGAGGGGGAAGCTAGCAAAAAGACTCCAACACAAGTTGGAGTCTTTTTGCTTTCAGAAGGTAGGGTAACTCCCGTTGGCATCCTTCGATTTTGTCAAGAAGAAGAATTACAGGAACCTTACATAATCTCTTTGCAGTTTTAACATGGCATCTTGCATTTCTGTAAATGTCAGACAATAAGATTTTTATTATATTTGCTTGTGAAAATCATCATTTCTATTTCAAGGAGTTCCCAGATCATGTTCCGCACATCAAAGCTTTTCATCGCACTACTGGTTCTGGTCTTAGCGACCGCCGCATTTGCATTTGCTGCCACCAACACGATGCCAGGTGTTACGTCGGCCGGTGAAGGTGCGCGCACAATTAGCGGCTACACGGTTAGCGCTGTTGATTACAACCTGAACGCGACCACCCCATCCAATATCGACAGCGTTGGCTTTACATTAGCCCCTGCCGCCCCGATCACCTCAACGGTGAAAATTGGTTTGGTGACAGGCGGTTCTTTCTATAATTGCACCAGCGCCGATGGCACAAACTGGAGTTGTAATACACCCGGCGCCACTGTCTCTGCCTCGAATGAGCTGCGCGTTATTGCCAGCGACTAACCGATAGTAAAACTCCAGGAAGCAATGGGCCTGCAGAACTCAAACGGGACTGCAGGCTCTTTGTTTATAACTGTGTAATGTATTGGCAGAATGGCAGTATATAAAAGGTTCTCTCCGAACATCCGGTCAGCATTCTCCATAGTGATGATGATTGTCTTCTGGCTTGCACTGGCCCCTGCACAGCTTGGCGGCATGGCTTCCTATATTGTTGTGATTGGGAAGAGTATGGAGCCAAAATTCCACAGGGGCGATCTGGTGATCGTCCACAAGGAGCCGAGATACCAGATAGGAGATGTGATTGTTTACCGGAACTCGCAACTAAAAAGTTTTGTTTTCCACCGCATCATCTCACAACAGATGGGACGCTACACCCTCAGAGGTGATAATAATTCTTGGGTGGATACCTACGAACCTTCTGTGAAGGAAGTGATTGGAAAACTATGGTTGCATATTCCGGGCGGGGGCACTGTGATCCAAGCGATACGAACGCCTTTTACTATGGCTCTTATTGCTGGAGCATTGGGAGCATTTCTGGCTGCCAACCTCTTTATGAAAACAGCAAAAGACAAGAAACCTATGAACGACAAAACGATTCCGGATTGGTTCACTTCGATCGGCCAAAAAACACGCTACTGGTTTACAGAAACCAGAGGTCTTACAGCATCAGAGCCTGTTACTTTCAGTCCCGGAGAAGTATTTGAAGCCTTATTCTTTGTACTGGGATTAATCGGGCTTTCGTCTTTAATACTTGGATTAATAGCTTTTTCCCGCCCCGCTTCGCGAACCGCGCAAACCGAGATCAGCTATCAACACCTGGGTGTCTTCTCCTACTCTGCATCCACTTCTCAGGGAGTCTATGACGCAGATGCAATTACGAGCGGAGATCCGATCTTTACAAAGCTGGCGTGCGCGGTGAATATTAATTTCCAATATACCCTGGTCGCAGCACAAACTGAAGACATCGCAGGAACATATCAATTGACAGCTATGATCATGGAAGAGTCCAGCGGCTGGCAACGGATCCTGCCACTCCAAGAAAAAACCTCATTTACCGGGGATGCATTCGGGACAAACGCCAGGCTTGATCTGTGCAAGATTCAGTCCCTCGCACAATCGATGGAGCAGGAAACAGACTTTCATCCGGGTGTGTACACATTGGTGATCACACCTCATATCCAACTTGATGGGAACCTGTCTGGCCAAACTCTACAAAGCGCCTTCAACCCGATGTTAAAGTTTCGATATGACAGGCGCCAATTTTTTCTGATCCGAAATGACGCAGAGGGCAACCCCCTGGCGTTCACAGAAACCGGGGTTCTACACGAAGAATATAAGGAAGCCAACACTCTGCTCTTGCTGGGCAGAGAGATCTCCATTCGTGCATTGAGGTGGATGGTTGTATATGGACTAATCATCTCTGTGGGTGGACTGGCTTTCCTGGGATTAAGGGTTCGAAATCTTGCCCGAATCGATCCACAAAAATTTTTCCGTATCAAATACGCCTCAACCATGATTAATGTGCAGGATCTGGATCCACTTACAACGTCGAGGATCATCGACGTCGACTCGATGGACGCTTTGGCAAAATTGGCGGAACGTTTTAACGGAGTGATCCTGCATCAAGAACAGGGAGATTTACACACGTATTGCGTCCACGTGGGGAATACTTCGTATTGTTTCATGATAATGACTCCACAGGGGAATCAACAGCCCGGGAGGCTGAAGAATGATCTATAGCAATCTTCCACGTCTGGCTGTCATTACGGTAGTGATGTTGATTGTTCCCAGTGTCTTTTTTGCACTTGCAGCCAATATTCTTGTTCCTGCAACACGCCTGACTAACCAGGCTAGACCGATTACACCAGACACGGTCAAACCAACTGTATGCTCGACAATTACCTTGACGACAATTGTGTACTGCCCGGCAGGAGGCGGTAATTGCGATGGAACAAACGCCAGTGAATTAATTCTAGGCAGCCCGAATATCGATTTGATTCAGGGAAAAGGCGGATCGGATTGCATTTTGGGCGGAGGAGGAGATGATGAGATTACGGGCAGTCAGGCGACGGATATTTGCATCGGTGGACCTGGTGTAGATGTCCTTAAGAAGTGTGAAATATCAATTGAATAGGTCATCTCGCAAGAAACAAAACTTCCGAATTCTCGGAAGTTTTGTTTCTTGCGAGTCCACATCTCAAGCATGGATGAGTTCCGTGTAATTGCAGTGGGCAATTAGTTTACGTCCATAAACCCAAACATTCGCCACAAACCGCGCATCATGGCGTGACCGAAGTCAGGTTTCAAGAACTGGTTTGGGCAGGAGCCCGGAATGACAGCGATCCCGTTGGTTTTGCACATCTCCACAGCCGATTGTGAAACACTGCTTGCACCCGCTTGTAGACCGGGCTTGGTGCCCATCATACAGTGCATCCAGACATGCTTGACGCCCAGATCCACACATTGCTGGACAACCTGTTCACTGGTTTTGGGACTGGCAAGAATAAATACCGCGTCAACCTTTTCGGGGATAGACTTCAAATCTGCGTAACAGGTGTCACCATCATAGGTGCTGATCCGCGGGTTCACCGCATAGACCTGATAACCATTTTCCTTGAACTTCTTGTAGGCGAGATTACATCCCGTATCGCGCTTATCTGAGACGCCGACAACGGCAATCTTCTTTTGTGCGAGGAAATCCTGGACGAGATTGTCGAGTTTGTTCATCAAAATTCTCCTTATTAATCAAAAACCGGAGCCAGGTGGCTCCGGTAGGTTTCGTAGAAGGGGGATAAGCTAAAAACATGCTTAGTTCAATTATTATACTCGACAATCTTGGTATAATTCGCAGGCTATGAAATACCATATTTGGACGGAAGGATGCCAGATGAACGTTGCCGACTCCCAGCGGGTTGGCTCGTCTTTGGAGCATCTTGGATACACATTTACCGATAAAGCAGATGAAGCGGATGTTATTGTCTTAAACACCTGCGTTGTGCGCCAGTCTGCTGAAGACAAGGCGCTCGGACGCCTCTCCTCTTTGCTCCCGTTAAAACGGCAGAATCCTAATCTGGTAATCAATCTCATGGGATGCCTGGTAGGGGTGCGCGGCGCGGAGAAACTGCGCCAGAAGCTTCCGTATGTGGATGTCTTCTCTCCCCCATCAGACCCAGGACCGCTCGTCTCGTTCCTCACTCAGAGCGAGATCCGCACGATCGAATCGACCGAAACCGCCCGCCGCTTTGCCTACATGGACGATGACCTGGTGCTGCCCCAGCACGAACGCGGACAGCTCGTCAGCGCACATGTGCCGGTGGTGTACGGCTGTTCCCATGCCTGCACGTTTTGCATCATCCCGTTCCGCCGCGGCATAGAGCGCAGCCGCCCCGTTGGTGACATCGTCGCAGAGATTCGCTCCCTCGCAGCGCAGGGCGTCAAAGAGGTGACACTCCTCGGCCAGATCGTGGACCGCTATGGCAAGGATGTGCCCGATGGACCCAACCTTTCAGGGCTTCTGCGCATTGTCCATGAAGTGGAAGGCATCGAGCGCATCCGCTTCCTGACCTCACACCCCAATTACTTTGGAGATGACCTGATGGATGCAGTCGCTGAGCTTCCCAAAGTGATGCCGCATATCGAGGTCCCGATACAGGCAGGCGATGATGAGGTGCTGACCAATATGAAGCGCGGCTACACCCAGCAGGAATACCGCGACCTCGTGGAAAAAATCCGCGCTCGCATCCCGGATTGTTCCATCGCCACTGACATCATCGTTGGCTTCCCTGGCGAGACCGACGAACAATTCATGGAGACTTATCGCGTCCTCGGGGACCTCAAGCTGGATGTTGCTCATCTGGCGCGTTACTCATCTCGGGAAGGCACGGTTGCCACCCGCCGGATGGAAGATAATGTGTCGGATGAAGAGAAGATGCGCCGCTTCCGTATGCTGGAAGAGCTGCAGGAAAACATCGTGACGGAGATCAACAAAAAGCATCTCGGCCAAACGGTGGAAGTTCTGTTCGAGGATAAAGTAAAGAACCGCTGGAAAGGTCGCACTCCCACCAACAAGCTTGTCTTTGTGGAATCGGAGGAGGATCTGAAAGGCAAGATCCTGCCTGTGACCGTCACATGGACAGGGCCCTGGTCCATGCAGGCGAATTTACAGAAGCAGCCCGACCTAATCACACTGTAGAGCGAGACGAATCTCGCTCTACTTTTTGGAGGGACTATGAATCACATCCGCCCTGTTGCTATTTGCGTGTTTCTTAAGGAAAACAAAATCCTTGTCTCCAAAGGATACGACTCTGTGAAGGGTGAGCATTTTTACCGTCCGCTCGGCGGGGGAATTGAGTTTGGTGAAAACAGCAAAGAAACCATCTGCCGCGAGCTAATGGAAGAGGTCAATCTGGAGGTAAATGGAAATAGCCTGAGATACCTCGGCGCAGTGGAAAACCTCTTTACCTTCAATGGCAAGCCGGGACATGAGATTGTGCTGATTTACGATGGGGCGTTGAAAGAACCCGGGGTGTACGAACAGGCTGTGATCATAGGCAAGGAGGCGAACGGTGAGGAAATTTGCGCGGTGTGGAAAAGTCTGGATGAGTTTGATGACGAGGGATTGATCCTGTATCCAACAGGCCTGTTGGAGCTCCTTCGATAACCGTCTTGGAGAGGCGTTTCAGCCGAGTGGAGAAAGACTACAATTCAGTAAACCAACAGGCACATTCATTTCCTTATGAAAAACAATCGACTCTCCCTACTACTTACTTTCTCCTCCTACGCAATCGGGGTGGCAGCCGGGATGCTCTTGATCCTTGTTGCGGCGTGGGGAGATATGGAATCCGCTTCGTATGGATTTTCACGGCTCGCTAATGCTGGGCTCCGCGGGTTGCGCTGTCCGGTTCTCATGACCCGCAGCGAGACGGGTAGGATCGCGTTGCAGGTTTCCAACACGACAGATAGCCAGATCAGCCCGTCGATCAGGGCTCAGATCAGCACATCATCGCTTCAACCGGAGGAATTCGTTGACCATATTCAGGTTGCGCCCGGTGCTTCGCAAACACTAGAGTGGAAAGTGGATTCTGAAAATATAGACCTGGGGAGCTTTATTTTCGCAAAAGTTCTATTCTTTTCAGCATATCCGATTCCCAGTCAGGAGACCACCTGCGGGATCCTGGTTGTCGATCTGCCCGGCAGTGGGCAGGTGATCGTTTCAGTTCTGGTCGTGTTGAGCCTGGCAGGCATGGGCGGGGGGCTGTACCAGATCAATAGATTGCCCGCTCTAAAAGACTGGCGTAGGAAACATTTAGGATCCATAACCTTTCTGGCAAGCATGGTCGTGCTGGGATTGGTGTTTAGTTTTACAGGCGGTTGGATATCCACCCTGCTAGTGCTGGTGATAACCTTGCTCACTGCTCTTATTATCGTGAGCACTGTGTTGGCAGGGAGAGTTAGATAAATTCGATTCACAAAATTGTTTTTACAGCTAATGATGAACTCCTCGGTTCTTTATTAGAGTCAAGCGAATTTATGAATAGAAAGAGCATTGTTCCTTTTTTGTGTTCATTTTTGATCCTTGGGGGCGCTTTTTGTTCGATGGATTTCAGAGGTGCGAGTGCCGCATCGCGCGCAAAAACACTTATCCTTTACGATGCGGCTTCGGGGAGCATTCCTGGTGTGCCGCTGATCAGCTTCACAGACTTTCCACCGGGCGCGGCACTGCCAACATACTTAAACGGCGTGACGGTTATGGATACCACGGCTGCAGGCAATGACACGTATGCGGGATGGGTGTCCAATGGAACGACCACACCGGGCTTCCCGATCTTGGACCGGACAGCAGGCTTTCAAGTCAATTTCAGCATTCACGTGGAACTTGCATCGCACGAAAGCCCTCACCGCGCGGGGTTTAGTGTGATTGTTCTTGGTGCAGATGCAAAGGGAGTCGAGCTAGCCTTCTGGGAGAATGAAATCTGGGCACAAAGCGATGACGCAACCGGTGGATTATTCAGGCACGGCGAAGGGGTTGCCTTCGCCACCACAGCGGGCCTAACAGATTATCAAGTGACCATCGTCGACGATACCTACACTTTGACTGCAAATGCGGATCCGATTTTGAGCGGGCCAGTGCGCGATTACAGCGCGTTCGATGGATTTCCCGATCCATATGAGACGCCGAACTTTCTTTTCCTGGGAGACGATACGACCTCTGCACAGGCGCGCGTGCAATTGAGCTTTATCTCCGTCACCGGCACGGAGCCTGCCGCGCCGACAAGCACAATCACCGTTGTTAGCACCAGCACTCCCGCGCCGATAGCTTCGTCCACACCTCTGCCGAGTGCCACACCGGCTCCATCTCCAACGCCGGTCGGGAGAGCCTTGCAGTCCTGTCCTTCTGCATGGATATTTTTAACCGCGATCTTCGTGACCCCCAGAAGTATTAAAAAGATCAGGGCGGGTTGATCACCCGCCCTGAGACTTTAGACTTTTATTTCACCAGATTTCGTAGCACTGTATGGAGAATGCCTCCATTGCGGTAATAGTTCACTTCCATTTCGGTGTTCAACAGCGCAATTGCATCGAACTCGACCACCGAGCCATCCGGTTTCATTGCCCGGACGGTCACGGTAGGCTTGGGGGTCATATCATCACCCAAGCCTTCGATATCGAAGACTTCTTCACCCGTGAGTCCGAGCGATTCGGCATTCTGTTCTGCCACAAAGCGCAACGGCAGGATGCCCATGCCTACCAGATTGGAGCGGTGGATACGCTCAAACGATTCGGCGATGACCGCTCTCACGCCCTGCAGCATGGGTCCTTTTGCGGCCCAGTCCCGGCTGGAACCGGTGCCGTATTCCTTTCCAGCAATCACGATCGTTGGTACACCTTCGGCTTTATATTTCATTGCGGCATCGAAGATCGACATCACCTCCCCTGAGGGGAAATGCTTCGTCCAGTTACCTTCCTTCGGCGTAACCAAGTGGTTTTTGAGGCGGATGTTTGCAAACGTGCCGCGCGCCATCACCAGGTCATTGCCGCGACGCGTACCGTACTGGTTGAAGTCCTTAGGCTGCACCCCGCGCTCCTGCAAGAATCTCCCCGCGGGAGAGTCTGTGGCAATATTGCCGGCAGGTGAAATATGGTCTGTTGTGATCGAGTCTCCAAACAAGCCCAGCACACGCGCGCCCTTGATTTTCTGGATCGGAGGGAGATCAAGTGTCAGAGTCTGGAAGTACGGCGGATGATGAATATACGTGGACTCTTCACTCCACTCGAAGAGATCGCCTTCCTTGATCTGGATGTCGTTCCATATATCGGAGCCGCTGAATACATCGGCATACTTTTCCTTGAACATCTCCGATCTGACGCTGGCGACAATCGCCTCGTTGATCTCCTGCTGGGAGGGCCACAGATCCTTGAGATAAACAGGTTTCCCATCGGAACCGGTACCGAGCGGTTCCTTGCTCATGTCAATATCCACGGTGCCGGCAAGGGCGTAGGCTACAACGAGTGGCGGAGAAGCAAGGTAATTCGCCTTCACAAGCGGATGCACACGACCCTCGAAGTTGCGATTCCCTGAAAGAACAGCCGCAGCGACAAGGTCACTACCGGTCACAGCTTTGGACACTTCTCCTGATAGTGGACCGCTATTGCCGATGCAGGTTGTGCATCCATACGCGACGATGTTGAACCCAAGTTGAGCCAGAGGGTCAATCAGGCCGGCGTGCTTGAGATATTCTGTCACCACGCGCGAGCCGGGCGCCAGCGATGTCTTCACATACGGCTTGACATGGAGTCCCTTCTCCACCGCCTTCTTGGCCACCAGCCCTGCTGCCAGCAACACGGAGGGATTGGATGTATTGGTGCAGGAGGTGATCGCCGCAATGACGACCGCGCCGTGGGTCATCTTTTGCGTGTCGCCATTTGTGCCAAAGACGGCCTCACGTGCCAGCGCTTCCTTTGATAGCTCGTAGCCGCGTTCCTTCACCGGCGCGGTGAGAGCATTCTTGAACGTAGACTTCATATCGGAGAGCGGGACGCGGTCCTGCGGGCGTTTGGGTCCGGCCAGGGAAGGCACAACAGACTTCAGGTCGAGCTCGAGCATGTCTGTAAATTCCGGGTCAGCTATCGAAGCATCGCGGAAAAGTCCTTGCTCGCGCATGTACGCTTCCGTCCGATCGACCACTTCGGCGGGGCGACCGGTGAGGCGCATGTAGCGAAGCGTTTCTGCATCGACGGGGAAGTAACCGATGGTCGCGCCATATTCGGGGGCCATATTGCCAATCGTCGCGCGATCGGGTAAAGACATGGAATCCAGTCCGGGGCCGAAGAACTCGACAAACTTATCCACGACACCCTTCTGGCGAAGCATCTGCGTGACTGTGAGGACCAGGTCGGTGGCTGTGACACCCTCGCGCAATTTCCCATGAAGTTTGAAGCCGATCACATCCGGCAGGAGCATGTCCATCGGTTGGCCAAGCATCACTGCCTCTGCTTCGATACCGCCTACTCCCCAGCCTACCACGCCCAGACCGTTGATCATGGTCGTATGGGAATCCGTGCCGACCAGCGTATCTGGGAAGGCGATCGTCTCTCCTGAAGGCAGTTGCCGGGCTCCGACCACATCTGCCAGGTACTCCAGATTAACTTGATGAACGATACCGGTCATGGGTGGGACGACGCGGAAGTTGCTGAAGGCATGCTGCCCCCACTTGAGGAATTCGTATCGCTCGCGATTGCGCTGGAATTCGATTTCTGTGTTGCGCCTGAGAGCATCGGACGTAGCAAAGAAATCCACCTGGATGGAATGGTCAATGACCAGATCCACCGGCACCTGCGGGTTGATCTTCTTCGGGTCGCTGCCCAGACGTGCCACCGCCGAGCGTATCGCAGCGAGGTCCACCACGGCTGGAACCCCGGTGAAATCTTGCATAACCACGCGGGCCGGCAGGAAGGGGATGCCTGGGCGCATGCCTTTGGACCGCCAGGCTGCAATATTCTTTACATCGCTCTGGGTGATCTCACGATCGTTGCATTGACGGAGCGCCGCCTCCAGCACCACCCGGACGGAAAACGGGAGCCGCTGAAGGTTCGTCAGGCCGGCTTTTTCCAGCGCGTCAAGACGATAGATGACATATTCTTTGTCCCCCACTCTTAATACATCGCGTGCATTGAAAAAATCGTTATTCATAGAGTCTCCTTTGGTGTGTGAAATTTCATCACACCACAACTTGAAGAACACAAAGGAGCGCCTTTGATATCCTTGGGGCTTGTGGTGATACTTATAACTTCAAGTCTTTGGTCAATTGTTTGACCAGTACTTCTTTCTCATGATTCGGCAAAAAACATGCGTTCCCTGCAGCAAGGATACGCTGCCTGAGCATATTTTGCGGCATGCGTAGATCTTCGCAGGCAGTGTAGTATTCATGGCTTAACGTGATCCGCGAGATGCTGGGGTCATCGGTATTGATCGTTACATTCAGCCCCGCCTCAAGCATCTGCATGAGTGGATGGGTATCCAGCGAACCCACCACGCCCGATTGATAATTGCTGGTGACACAGACTTCAAATGCAGTGCCACGCTCACGCGCCAGCGCGACGATGTTTTTATCCTCGAGCACGCGCACGCCGTGACCCACGCGTTCTGCACCCAGCTCCTCGATGGCTTCTTTGACATTGGTCGCGGGTCCCCACTCCCCCGCGTGAATGGTTATATGCAGACCGGACTGGCGGGCTTCTTTGATCACTCCATAGAAGGGCTCTGTCTTGAACTCGGCCTCATTCCCCGCCAGATCGATGGCCACCATGCCATCATGGAGATGTTCCACCGCCAACCATGCAACCTGCTCGGCCAGTTCCGTGCTTTCATGGCGGTTCATCGAAGCGATCAGGCGGACGATCACACCATGTGTCTTTCCGGCTTCCGCCGCGCTGCTGATGACCCAGTCCATCACATCGTGCAACGGGAAGCGTTCCGCACGGCTTAACGCCACCGGTGTGAAACGCAATTCCATATACTTCACGTTATCTTTGGCCGCATCCTCCACGGCTTCACGGGTGATGCGGTAAATGGCATCTGGCGAGCGATAGAATAAGCGCAGGGTGTTGAACTTGGCCAGAAAATTCTGGAATGTGAACTTATCCTCTTCCTGGATCTGGACCAGGGTACTTAGCCTCAGAACATCTGCGGGGATTGTAATGCCGTGCTGTCGTGCAATGTCCACCATGGTGTCCAATCGCAGCGAGCCTTCCAGATGGCGGTGCAACTCCACCTTTGGGAAGGCCCGATACGTATTGAGAGAAGCTGTAACGCGTTCTGTATAGGACATACTTCTAAGAGTGTGCAGAAGACGCTCGCCAGCGTCGACAGCCCCGCAACGGCAGAGCGGATGCTACACGTACATTAATGTCGCCGCCTTTTCTTTTTCTTATTGCTATCGGTTTGTACAGGTTGTGCTGCTGCAGTGGGAGCATTTGCCGTTTCCACCGGGGTGATCTCGACAGGTCTGGGTTGATAGGCAAAGACTCTGCTAATGACCAGGCCTCGAATATCTTCCACCAGCTGCGAGAACATCTCAGAGGCTTTCGATTTATATTGTACCAGTGGGTCACGCTGTGCGTAAGCCTCCAGCCCGATCGAAACACGTAACGCTTCGATACGTGTCAGATAGTCTACCCACAATTCGGTGGTGGCGCTCAACAGAAGCTGCCGGTGGACCTCATTCAATGCATGTCTACCAATGGATTCGACGAGCGCCTCGCGGTCCGACTCGCCGAGGTTTGCCACCGGTTCGTTGAGCCGCTCCTCTCCGAAGGCAATCTTCGCCGCAACTCCAAAATCGGCCAGGCGTTGAGCGTTCGCAGAGAGGCGCGCGTATTCCCGTTCGCCCCAGGCATATCGCAAGGCTTCTCCCGCTTCGTCCAGATGGGTTAAGACCTCCTCGATTACCTGATCGGCCGGCTGCCCCTCGAGCAGCTGCGCGATGAGGAAAGCATAACTATAGCGGCTGAAGACCCGTTTGACCTGGCGGTGAGTCTTCTGATCGAAATCGGTGCGCGCGCCCTGCGAAAGCGAGAGCAACAACCGGAGCTTCGTTGTATCGTTTATTTCACGGGGCATGAGGTTATTGATGTCATGCCTGATCTGGCCATTATCTCCGACCAATCGTTCGCGGCGGCGCTTCAAGGCACTCTCCGCAGCTTCCATGATCTTGTCCGCCGCGTCATCCCAGTTGGAAATCTCGAATTTCTCGGCCAGCGCTTCACCAAAGCGGTTCTGCACCGCGGAGATGACACGCGAGGCGTAGAGAACGGTCAGATTTGCCGAAAGCAGGTTGCGGATGTCATCCTTTATCCCTGCCGGATCTTCCCCCAGCACGCGTAGCTGTTCACTGTTCAGCCTCAACTGCATTCCCAGCAGGCCATTGATCTCATCCAGCATCTTTTGTGGACGCGGCCGCTCTGCATCTTCCATGTCGCGAAGGCCGTCAAAGTAGGCATCCAGGGTGTCTTCACGGCTGGAGATTTGAGAATGAAGATTTTCTTCTGTTGTATCCAGCAGTTTTTCGATCGCCCGCAGGTGATGAGCATTCTCCGCTTCTATGGCACGCGTGATTAAGTCTAACGTTGATTGGCGGAGATCATCCGATTGGTTCAGCTCTTTTAGTATCAGCGACAGTCCAAAGCTCGGAAAGAGCCGGTCGCCGCTCATGAACGGCGGCTGCACCTGCTCGAGCCAGGCGATCAACTTCCACGGACCCTCTTCATCGGCGAGGCCCGTCTCGACCCGCTGGGTCACTTCCTGCTCCAGCATCTCGTCAATGTTGTCGCTCAGATCTTCTTTGACAAAAATCCGGTCACGCTGACTGTAGATCTGGGCGCGCTGCTTGTTGAGCACATCGTCATATTCGAGCAGGTGTTTGCGCACATCGAAGTTTGCGCCCTCGATGCGGTGTTGGGACTGTTCGATGATGTTTCCCACCAGCCGTACTTCGAGAGGCAGCGAGTCATCCACACGCAGGCGCTCCATTAGGTTACTGACTTGCGAGCCACCCTGCAGGCGCATCAGGTCATCCTGAAGCGACAGATAAAAGCGGGACGAACCAGGGTCACCCTGACGTGCCGCGCGACCGCGCAGCTGGTTATCGATGCGCCGCGCCTCGTGCCGCTCGGAGCCGATCACGTGCAACCCACCCAGTTCCTTGACGCGCTCCATATCTTCGAAGTACTGCAGGAAGAGCTTGACCTCTGCATCATAAATCCCGTAGTTCGATGGATCGACATTCTTCAAAGCCTGACGGCGTTCTTCCTGGGTCATATCGAATGGATTTTCGTATCCAGCTCTGCCGAGGACGCGGTTGACCGCTGCGATTACTTCTTCGGCCAACTCGCCACCGAGCTTGATGTCGACACCGCGCCCTGCCATATTGGTGGCAATCGTGACCGCACCGAACGCGCCCGCGCCTGCAATGATCTGCGATTCTTCCGTATGTTTGCGCGCGTTCAACACGTTGTGAGGGACACCGCCTTGCAAAACTTTCTTGAGGCGCTCGACATCTCGTTCCTCAAGGCGCAGGATATCGAGAACGATATGCAGATTGGATGGGTCTTCAGGATTGATGTTGGTCAGACCGTAGGGCTGGACGAACTTACGCATCGAGTCGGGCGTCACTTTTTCAAGCGGCTCATTGAATGGCTGCAACTCAGGGATGAGGCGCCCATCTTCTTCCCGTTTATTCGCTTCCATCCACACGCGGCGAACCAGAGCAATTTGCAGCAAACGTCGGACTGGCTCCGCCTTGAGTCGATTTGATAGCAATTCTGAGGACTCAACGGAGGTGGTGCCGACCAGCATGGGACGACCGCGCACGTGCTCGCGTACGATCTCCAACACGATCGCCCGGAGTTTTGCTTCGAAGGTCTTATAGATAATGTCGGGATAATCTTTACGACGATAAAAGAGTGGCGTTTGTGCTTTGTCTTCGCGCTTCGCGAAGTAACTATAGGAATAGCCATCCTCGTCTTTTGCCTTGACCTCACTGAGTGCTGCACTATTCCCGAAGGCCTGATATTCGAGATTGGGCGGGATGGGCACAACCTCAAGATTGTAGATCTTGCTGAACTCTTCGGCTTCGGTGAGCGCGGTACCTGTCATACCCGCGAGTTTCTTGTACATGCGGAAGTAGTTTTGCAGGGTAATCGTCGCGTAGGTCACGTTCTCAGGCTCGATCTTCACGCCTTCCTTGGCTTCGACGGCCTGATGCAGACCGTCACTCCAACGGCGACCGGGCATGAGGCGGCCGGTGAACTCATCCACGATCACTACCTTGCCCCCCTGGACGAGATAATCCTTGTTGCGGTGGAAAACGAATTGGGCACGCAAGGCTTGCTCGAGATGCCCGCGCAGGCGGGCCTGTTCGGGAGAAACGTCTTCGGGACGATCAGGATCCATAAGTGGCTGCCCCAACATCTGTTCGACGCGCGCCAGCCCGACCTCCGTGATCGACACGTTGCGGTCTTTTTCGTTCAGTTCGTAGTCTTCCGGCCGGAGCTGTTTGACGACCTGTGCCATTTTGCCGTACCATTCCAGATCGCCCGACGCCGGGCCGGAGATGATGAGCGGCGTGCGTGCTTCATCGATGAGAACATTGTCGACTTCATCCACGATCGCATAATGGTGCCCGCGCTGGACGCGGTCGCTCAAGCGCATGGTCATGTTATCGCGCAGATAGTCAAAGCCAAACTCGGCATTCGTGCCGTAGGTCACATCGGCTTCGTAAGCCAGCCGCCGGTCCACCATGCGCAGGTGGCGCTGGTCCTCATGCGGAGACTCACGCTTGAAGTCTACCAGAAAGGCCTTCTTGCCATTTTCGGTCACTGCGGCCATCTGCAACACGCCGACCGAAAGCCCAAGCATGTTATAGATGGGCGCCATCCAGCGCGCATCGCGCCGGGCCAGATAATCATTGACCGTGACGAGGTGAATGCCTCTGCCAAGCAACGCGTTGAGATAGACCGGTAAGGTTGCAACCAGCGTCTTGCCTTCGCCCGTGCGCATCTCGGCGATGGAACCGCGGTGCAGGGCAATGCCGCCGATCATCTGCACGTCGAAGTGGCGGAGCCCGATCGCGCGCTTTGAGGCCTCTCGGACGGCGGCGAAGGCCTCAGGCAGGATTTCATCGAGCGCATCCTGGTATGCTCGGAACTGCTGCTTTTCATCGAGCCCTTGCAGATAGCCAACCGACTCGGCAATGCGCGTCCGGAACTCATCCGTTTTCGCGCGCAGGGCCTCATCGCTTAGGGCTTCAAATTGTGTCTCCAGGGAGTTGATGTGCTCGGCAATGCCACGAAATTGTTCAATGGTTTTTTTGTTGGGGTCGCCCCCAAATATTTTTACGAAGTTTTTCAGCATTATGTACCTTTTCGGAAGAAGGATTATTATAATGTCTCTTCATTAAAGAGCTCTATTGGTTGGTCTTTGAAAGCAGTAAAGTGTAGCACAATACTATTAGCAAAATGTAAAAAAACAAGCCGGATCAGGCGCCCGAGACCCATGTTATGGTAAAATCGCATCCGCCCACGCGAACTGCGCCTGCACTTGAATGCCGGTGCAAGTGTCGGGGCCTTGTGGAGGGATGGCCGAGCGGCTGAAGGCGCATGTCTTGAAAACATGTTTGGGTCACACCAACGTGGGTTCGAATCCCACTCCCTCCGCCAAACGGTTGCAGGTTGACAAGTTGGAAGGTTCAAAGTTCTCTTCGAGTGAACCTGCAACTTGTAAACTTGAAACCTTCAAACAGCAACATGGGGAGGTGCCAGAGTGGTCGAATGGGGCCGCCTGCTAAGCGGTTACCGGGGCGAAATCCTCGGTCGCAGGTTCGAATCCTGTCCTCCCCGCCACTTTGAAAAACGCGTTCCGTGAGGGACGCGTTTTTGTTTTTGGTGGAAAGTGGAGTCAACGACTCCAGTCGTTGAAATCCAAAGTCGGGAGACTTTGGAGTCCATTATTTCAGACTCAACTTCATCCCCAAATGCGATCCCTTGAATCCCAATCTCTCATAAAAACGGTGTGCGTCGAGGCGGGTCTGGTGCGTCGTCAATTGGACGACATGCGCGCCGCG
Organism: Anaerolineales bacterium; assembly: GCA_035463255.1. Taxonomy (GTDB): domain Bacteria; phylum Chloroflexota; class Anaerolineae; order Anaerolineales; family Villigracilaceae; genus Defluviilinea. The sequence goes on from DATHTL010000056.1 coordinate 40,916, forward strand.
CTCTTTTGCACGCTGCATAGACCATTGCATCATCGCGCTGCCAATGCCCTGGCTTTGAAACTGTTTATCCACACGGACAGATTCGATCTGGGCGCGTAACCCACCCTGGAAACTGATGGAAGGCAGGAACATTAGATGGAGCGTACCGATCACCTCCCCATTTCGCTCGGCAACGATCAACTCGTGGCTTGGGTCATTCTTAATCTGCTCAAAGGCCGAGTAATACTCCTCAGGCAACGGATCCTCATAGCGCTCGCGCAGGCTGCCGAGATCATCATCTGCCAGCAGGCGGACAATGGCTGGCAGGTCGGCGCGCTTCGCCAGACGAAAGCGTATATTTGGTCGCGTCATTCACTGCGTTCCTGATCGGTCAACTCCATATGGTGAGGATTTCGGCGGATGTATGCCGCCGCATAGGAACACATGGGAATGACTCGCAATGAGTTTTGTCTTGCATAGTCCAGACCTGCTTCCACGATCTTCCCCGCCACACCCTGGCCACGATGTTCTGGATATACACCCACATGTGTAATCACAAAGTTCTTCGCCTCTTGAATGTAATTCAACTTGGAGAGCTTCCCATCGATCCACACTTCGAACGTATTGTTTGCTTCATTATGAGTCACTTCAAGCTTTTCCAGATCCACATTCATCAATATGTCCTCTCTACTACCTCTGTTTCTCACGAGCAAAGACCGCCACATATTCCATGATGATTTTCAACGCTGCAAAGATCGTCGATTCCGAGGGGTCAAGCGGCGGCGAAACTTCGACTACATCCAGTCCCACCAGAGGCAGTCCTTGCAGGGATTTGATCAAGGTGATCACCTCTCTGCTCGTCAGACCGCCTGCGTCTGGAATCCCTGTGCCGGGGGCAAAAGCAGGATCCAGACAATCAATGTCCAGTGAAATATGGACAGCGTCACACAGGCTTAACTTACTGCGCACACTGGTGGCGATGCTTTTCATGCCGCGCTCGGCAACCATGGCAGCGGTAAACACATTGAGCCCGCCGTTCTCGATGAGGTCGATTTCCTGGTCCTCCCAGGAGCGCAACCCCGCCATGCAAACATCCTCGGGAGCAATGCCAAACTCGAGGGCCCGGCGCAGCACACAGGCATGCGAGAGCTTCGAGCCCGTGAAGACATCACACAGATCGGGGTGCGCATCCACCCACAGCACACCGAGGCGCTGACCCTTATATCGCTCGCGCTGCGCTTCGAAAACCGGAATGCTAATCGAATGATCCCCGCCCAGGACGATCGGCACATTAGGCAAGCTGGCTATCGTTTTGCAGACCGTCTCAAAATCCCGCTCCGGATCGTTGATGGGAATGTCACCGATATCCGCAATACGGATATCCCCGAGCCGCGTGCGATCTTCGCTGAACGGCGTGAGGTGTGTGGACCAGAACCGGAGGCGGTCCGGGGCCAGCGCAGTCCCCTTGCGCGCCGAGGCTCCGCCATCATAGGGAATGCCGATTACGGTGAAATCGGAATTTTCGGAGGTAAAGCCTGGTTGGTGTAGATCTGCCCAACTGCCATGAGTCGAATCAGGATCAGCCATAAACGCTCCTTTTGCGCTATTGTATCGCATCCAGTTTTGTTAAACAAAAACGAACAGTGAGAACTCACTGTTCGTTTGCTGAGCTATAGATACGGTCTATTTCGAATTGATGAACGCGATCAACGCTTCGATCTCCGCTTCCTTTAACTCCAGGTTCGGCATCTTTGTGTCAGACTTTGCAGATGCAGGATCTTTTAGCCGAATAAACAGTAATTCAGGACTGGAAGAATATCTGGACAGATCGGGCGCCCCCATTTCGATGGTCCAGTATCTGGAAACCGGATCCACCCGCCTGTTGACGTGACAGGTAATGCAACCCTTGGCAACGAACAGCTGCCGGCCTAGCTCCACCTGGGAAACAGATGGATCGCTCTGGGCCTCCGCCACAGGGACAGCTGACCCCATCATGAAGGAAGCCACTCCGATCGCAATCGCCGCTACCGTTAAAGCCACGGCCAGACGGCTTCTCCGCTGGTAGGCCAGGATCAGACCGACGAGCCCTATCGTCAGCGCCAGCCCGCGGAGGATCACTAACGGCGAGACGGATGCAGAGGTCCGCTCACTCTGTCCCGCGGGCTGCTTGTCTGTAGCAGCAATCGGTGCCGTTACGCTCAAAACAGGCATGGGCTGATCCATACTGAAAGCCTGAATAGACCATGTCCAATCGCCTGCTTTTGGAAAGGTCAGGCTCGCCGTGTAGTGCCCGGGCTTTCCACTTGGTTGTGCATTCACAACAAACTGCACATCCTTATGCAGCGTGGCCGTGATCGTGGGAGCCAGGCCATCCATAGGCGTATGCCCGTGCTGCCGGACGGTGAAGCCTACCGTAAACGGCTCACCGGTGACAAGATTGGTTGGCAATTCATCCAACGTGATGACAGCCCAGCCGCCAGCAAACACCGGGACAACCAAGATCAAAGACAGGAGTAGCGCAAGCCCCAGCGCAACGCGAAATCGGGAAATCATATGATCCTCCATAGATAAAATGAGTCTGAAAACGCCTATCGAGTAAAGGGTTTGCGTCGCCCAAAAGCAAATGCAACGACGACAGCCAGCCCGGCTGCAACAGCCGTAATCAGTATGGGCAAGGACCGGAACCCTGACATCTCAGGCTGAGTTTGCGCAGTCACATTTTCAGACTGAGACTGGGATGCAGATGTGACGGGCTCCTTCTCTTCTACCGGTGCCATCGCAGCCTGTATACCCAGGGCAGCTTCAAAGACGGCTTTTATTTCTGGCTTAGCCGTGTACCATTCCCCATCGTATTCCGACTCACCGTTTTCGATCCCGTCATAGAAAACAAAGCCGGTCTCGGGATAGTAATGAAGGCGGTCAAAGGTGATAGTGCGATTCCCATCTATATAATGGCGCGTGATCTCATAACCTTCCCCGGGATTGGCTGGTGCCTCCGTCTTGTCTTCGTAAAAGTTTGCAAAGGTGAAGAAATCTTCCGTCAGGGCAACATCCGTCACGCGTACGGTTTCTTTCAGGTTGGGCCCTGTAATGGCGATGAAATCAAAACCTCCCTTAGCAACCGCTGCAATTGTCGAAATCAGTGTCATCAGCAGTGCAATAGCAAACGCGGCTCGGATCCGAACAAACATTCGTACCTCCTTTGGTGTAAATCACTTCTGTATCTATACACCGCGTGCGGAGGTCTCGTTCCATCACACTTACCGGAGGGGTTCGAGCGATTCCGCGATCTTAACGGCCTCTTCCAGGCTCAGGTCTGTCTCCAGGCGGTACGTCGTTGTGCCGTAGGTCCAGATCAATACATGTCCGTCCACCAGGCGCACAAAATCCAGGTTGCCGTTGGAGAACCGGACTGGATAGGGACCCACAGCCCAGACAGCTCGTTCACCGTGAACCAGGGTCTCTTGCACAAGTGCCGGATTCATTTTTTCGATTGCCCAGCTTCCGGGCGGGATGATATGTAAGCTCATCAGCACCTGTGTTGGCTGTTCCGGATCGATCCAGACCAAAATCGTCATGGGTCCATCCGCCTCCTGGACGAAGACCCGGTCAGGCTGGCCAAGGTCGGAGGGAGAAGCAGGCAGAAGGACGGGATAGCTGACAGCTCGTTGGGCTTCGTCCAGTGTCATCTCGCCTTCCAGTCTTTCAAGGAGTGGAATAAGAGGCTGCGTGGTAAGCTCTGCTGTAGCCGTCACCGGGAGCATCGTGGAAGGGAACTCCTGCTGCGGTGGAGAGACAGGTGTGGGCTCGGCCCGGAAGATGCGCACCACGCCGATCTGGATGAATTCGAGGATTGCGGCGCGCGCAGGCGGGATGAGCATCAGACTGGAGAAGAGAATCAAGATCACAGCCAGCGACCAGGCCAATCTCCTCGCAACAAAAGGACTCCGCGTAGAAGCCGGCAAGTGCACCATCACCGATCTGGCGATATCAGGCGTACGCGGATAGTCCAATCCCTTCGAGATGGAAAGCAGTTGTTTTTCAAAGAGTTCCTGTTGCAACTCGTTCATGCATCATGTCCTTCAGCGAGCACAGGAAAATCCTGTTGAATAATTCCACGCAGCCGGTCCAGGGCACGGCTTAGCCGTGATTTGACCGTCCCTTCCGGAACTTTGAGAACTTGAGCGGTTTCGGCCACCGAAAGCTCAAGGAAATAACGTAGATAGACGATCTGCTGGTCCTGCACGCTCAGATTTTGAACTGCTTTCCACAGATCATTGGCTTCCATGTGCTGCGCGCTTCTTTCTTCGATACTTGCAGAAGCAGGCTCATGCCGAAAGGCGCGCATCAGCGCCGAGACATATCTGCCGGCAGAGCGGCGGCGGTTGCTGGCCAGGTTCGAGGCAATGCTCAACAGCCAGGGACGCAACGGGCGCGTTGGGTCAAAGCGCTTGAGATGGTTCCAGGCGCGCAGAAAGGTTTCCTGGGCGACATCTTCCGCGTCGTCGGGGTCGCCGAGGAGCAGGTAACACAGCCGGAAAACCGCCTCCTGGTGCACAAGCACCAGCGGTTCCCAGGCTGCCGCGTCACCATTTGTGGCGTGGCGAACTAAGGTGGATTCGTCCACTCAGCCTCTCCGGAGAGGTTATACATTCTAATGGGTATACACCCGTGCAGAGAAAATGGTTCCAAAAACCTTCGCAAGGCTTATGAATATCAGGTTTCGAACAACGAAGTGGCGAATTGCACGAATTTTCGCGAATTGATTAAAGAATTCGTGTGAATTCGCGAAATTCGTGGCCAGGGCTTTTGAACGTTCTCATTAAAGAAAAGCCTGGAACTTTGTAAGCTCTTTGAAATTGTCACATCTTTCGGGAAGTAGCTTTAAGTTTCCACAGGATAGTAACACAAGCCCGTCATGCCAGGACCCGTGTGCACCGCGAGGGCAGGGGATAGCTCGGCAACCAGGGATTCCACAACCTCTACTTTGGACTCCACAAGTTCCTGAACCTTCTCCACTTCACGTTGGGCTCCCGCGTGAACGTATGCGATCTTTGCTTTCCCTGCCCCTATCACTTCAGCGACCATATCCGCCATTTGCTGGTAGGCCTGTCCGCGGCTGTGCGCCCGTCCCAGAGGAACAATCACGCCGTCCTCAATCCCAATTAATGGCTTGATGTTAAGCATACTGCCCAGAAGTTGTTGCGCTTTGCCAATTCTCCCACCCATGTACAGATATTTAAGGGTGTCGGCAGTCTGGATCATGCGCGAGATGGGGATCATCTTTTTGACGGTACCCACCAGTCCGTCCAGGGAGAGTCCCGCAAGAGCGCCGCGCGCGGCCTCGATGACCATCCAGCCCTGGCAGAGCGCGGCGTTCTGCGTATCGATCACTTCGATACGCACATCCGGACACTCCTCCTGCATCATCGTGCGCGCCACCGCCGCCGCCTGGAATCCCCCGCTGACCTTCGAAGACATTTGAATGCTGATGATCTCTTTGATCCCCTGCAGTGCAAGTTGTTTATAGGCTTCAAAGTAATCACCCGGACCAGGGCTGGCCGTGGTGGGAAGGAACCGGGCCGTGATCAGCCAGCGCAGGAATTCCTCCCGCTGAATCGTGACGAGGTCGCGCAAGACCTCCTGTCCACGATGGATGTAATAAGCGACCGTGTGAATGTGCAAACGTTCAAGCAAATCTTCAGGAATACTCGCAGTTGAGTCGGTCAGGACCACTACATTAGCCATGTGCACTCCTCTTCACTTCACAGCCAGCCAGGCGAAATATTAGGTTCAGGGATCAGTAGGTGTAGAAACCGGAAAAGGTGCAGTGGCAAAGGAATCGATTTTCCATTTGCCATCTTCCTGTACTAAGTCCAAAAACAGGATTTGCAAAACGCCGTTACTCACAGACCCTGACATATTGCCCTCACCCCATGCCCTGATTTTTACAACAAATTGTTTTCCATCGCTGTGATCCGGCGTGAATTGACCTCCTTGTTGGCTGACGAACATGTAATAAGGCTGGATGGAAATGATTTCCACCGTCTTAAAAGCTATCCGTGTATTTTTCACATATTGATCAAAACTTCTAAAGTTCTGCCTAGAAGCACTTAACAGGGAATAGGCTTGTTCATGTAAGCCATTTCCCAAGAATGTATAGTACTGCGTGATTACGATAATGCCATCCTCATAGGCTGTATCCAAAGGAATTTGTGGGGCTGTAGTGGCGCCTGAAACGGGTGGCATCTCTGAAGCCTTTAAAGGAGACTCTTGATAGATCTGCACGTAGGTACGACACCAATCTTCCAGCTTGGATACGTCGCCGTTAAAGTAACGGTATAAAGCATAGGTGGCAGCGTTTTCCACCGCATATTGGCTCTGATCTACTTGTCCAAGAATCCACTCCAACTCATGCTCATGAAGCATAGCGCGGATCCTATCCACCGCTGAGATCAAATCACCGTTTGCTGGCAGTTTCCAATTCCACTCCACCCCATACGTTACTAAAAGCACCGCGGGATTTACTCCAGTTCCAAGTTCAGGGCCAAAAGCGGTCTCGTGAAAGAGAATCCCGGCGCTGCTCATCTTACCGTAAGCACTCTGTCGATAAGCGGACCAGGCTGGATTCTGTTCAATCAGAATGCGATCAAACTCAGCGGGTCCCCCGGGTTCCAATGCAGTAAATACGTCCTGAGATATTATTCGAATCTTCTGCTGCCACAAAGCCGAACTGCACACATTTGGAGTAGATGTCAATGCGGGCAACGGCGAGGATGTCATCGAAGGGGTGGATAGAGCCAAGCTTGGCACCGTGGTTGCCGTAACAACTGGTACAACAACGAGATTCTTACAAGCTCCCATCAAGTTCATGATTAGAGCCACTGACAATAGAATCAATACTTGCTTCAACTTTGTCATGACTAGAAAGAATATAGTGCGGAAAACTCTATATTCATATTGTACTCAGTTGTACCTCCTTTCACAAATCCGCCTGATGTTTGTTATCCTAATCTTGTCATTGACCCTCCCTCTGTTTGCTCTTACAATACCGCACATGAAAGCAAGCGTAACAGTCCTGTGGATAAAGTTCGCAGGCTTCTTTCGACCAGACCACGACCCTCCGCGCGTGTGTGTTTTGACGTTTGCTGTCTTAGAGTTACCTAATTTCTAAACCTATTCGGAGGAAAATTAAATGCCTACACCGTTTGTATCCAAACGTGCCCCTATTTATGCAGACGTTCCCGATGAAAAGTGGAACGACTGGCGCTGGCAGTTGAGCCATCGCCTGAATACAGTCGAAGAGATCGAGAAAGTGCTCCCGCTGACAGAATCTGAGCGGAAAGCGCTCAACACAAGCGGCATCTTCCGCGTTGACATTACGCCTTACTTTATTTCCCTGATCGATCCGAACGACCCCGATGACCCCATCCGCAAGCAGGTCATCCCCCTCGCCGAAGAGATGCAATCCTTCACCGCGATGATGGAAGACTCCCTTGCGGAAGACCGCCACTCTCCCGTGCCCGGGCTGGTTCACCGTTATCCGGACCGGGTCCTGATGCTGGTCACGACCCAGTGTGCATCCTACTGCCGTTACTGCACGCGCTCTCGCATCGTCGGCGACCCCGGGCAGACGTTCAACCGCCAGGACTTCGAGATGCAGATCGAATACCTCAAGCGGACCCCGCAGGTGCGCGACGTGCTGCTCTCGGGCGGCGACCCGCTGGTGCTCGCGCCTAAGATTCTGGAAGAACTGCTCTCACGCTTACGCGAAATCCCGCACATTGAGATTATCCGCATTGGCTCACGTGTGCCCGTTTTCATGCCGATGCGCGTGACCCAGGAACTATGCGATACCCTGGCAAAATATCACCCGCTCTGGCTGAATATCCATGTCAATCATTCCAATGAAATTTCGTTGGAACTCGAACAAGCCTGCGACCGTCTAACAAGAGCAGGGATTCCGCTTGGGAACCAGTCTGTTCTGCTGGCTGGTGTGAATGACAACGTCCATATCCAGCGGAAGCTCGTGCAAGATCTTGTCCGAATCCGTGTGCGCCCCTATTATCTCTACCAGTGCGATCTGGTGGAAGGCGCCGGGCACTTCCGCACGCCGGTGGCAAAAGGCATCGAGATCATGGAAGGCCTGCGCGGACATACCTCTGGCTATGCCGTCCCGCAATACATCGTGGACGCGCCGGGTGGCGGCGGCAAGATCCCCGTCACGCCCAACTACTTGTTGAGTATGTCCGACCATAAGGTGATCCTGCGCAACTACGAAGGCTATGTGACTACTTACGAGGAGCCGACCGATTACATGCCTGCCGATGCTGCCAAGTTCAAAGGTGAAAAACGGCCCGAACCCGGTCAGACAGGCATTTCTGGCCTGTTGGATGGTGAGCAGATGTTCATCAAGCCCGAAGGCTTCGATGAAGTCCATGACCGTCACGGTATTCAGCACCGCCTCAAGGACGAGAAGAAATGGCAACCGCTCGGGATCGGCTCAGGTGCTTCGCATGAGGGAGTCCAAAGTCTCCCGACTGTGGAACAACCCGACGACAAAGAGTAAGATCCGAATCTTAAGGAGAAATGTATGAGCCCATCGATAAAGAAAATCGTATTCTCTGCAGTGGCAATGATCTTCGTGCTCTCTGCATGTATGCCCGCGCAACCGACGCAGAGTCCTGTGGACCCTGTTGAGATTGAAAATCAGGTGGCAACTGCAGTCGCGTTGACCGTTGCCGCGCAGAATGCCCAGACCCAGGCGGCCGCCTCGCTAGTCCCCCAACCGACGAACACCACGCTCCCCACGCAGACGGAAGCGAATCCCCCATCGCCGACCGCTATCGTGCCCACAGAAACTTCCACACCGATCCCAGCGCCGACAACGGCCTCAAGTGGAGGCGGTGGTGGTGGAACCACGATCAAGCCTGAATATGCCTGCAATCCATTCCCGCGGCTGCCTCGTGATAATACGATCTTCAGACCGAATGATACATTCGACATCAAGTGGACGATCGTCAACACCGGCACCAAGAACATGCGCGCCGGGCTGGATGTTCGATTCAACAGCGGGACTCGCCTGACCCAGATTTCGTCCGTGGAACTCCCCGAGTTGGAACCCGGTGACCAGGCTGTGATTGATTTTGACGCGGTAGCCCCGGATAAAGAAGGCACCTACGTCATGACGTTCATTGTCGAAGGCGGTCTTTGCTATCCCTATACGGCGATTATCGTGGAGAAACCGTAAAGGATTTGTTTTGGACCCTGTTTGAATGCGGAAGAGGAAGATATGGCAAGGACGCGTAAAACCACACTATTGTTCTGGCTCACAGCGCTCGCGCTGGTGATGGCCTGTGTCCCCACCTTTACAGCACCGTCGGTCCCCACCGTAGATGCCGGCGAGGTCAGCACGTTCATTGCTGCGACCGTCAATGCCGCGACGACTCAGACCGCCGCGGCCATGCCGACTTCCACATGGACGCCATCCATTACGCCCACGCAACCCACCGAAACGCCTTTACCTACGGCGACATCCACAGTTGTTTTTATTCTCTCCTCCCCTACGCCGATTATCATTCCCACATTCACAAATGTGCCGAGCCTCGGCGGCAGCGGGACAAGCTCCGACAATTTTGCATGCCAGGTAATCCGTGTCTCGCCTGCCAATGGAAGCACATTCGACCCGCGCGATGACTTCGATGTCTTTTGGACGGTGAGGAACATCGGGCAACGGAATTGGGACCGCTCCGATATCGATTACATCTATTCCGCTGGCGCCAAGATCCATAAGGTCTCTGGCTATGACCTTCCTGAAAACGTGAGAGTTGGGAATTCGGTTGAGTTAGGCGTGGATGTGCAGGCGCCGAAAGACCCTGGTACGTATTCAACCACGTGGACCATGCGCAGAGGCAATAGCGAGTTTTGCCCGCTCCGGTTTACGATTGTGGTGAGATAACAATAGATAATAAAAACAGCGGTGGCACAAAGCGCCACCGCTGTTTTGTGTTTTAACGGACTATGAAGCAGGCGGAAGCGGCTCGCTAGGCTCCTGATCGGCTGGGGGCAGAGTCTGTCTTCGGCGGGTAACGAACCAGACAACAATCGGCATGGCGATCGCAATAACGCTTAAACACAGGGCAAGAAATCCCATGGTCTGGGCGGATGCCGGATCGCTGCTGCCAAAGACATCAATCTCTGCACCGGGAGCGAAACTGGCAAGCAGCGAGCTTGCGCCAAAACACAAACCAAACAGGCCGGGGCAACCACATAAAACCGTCGCCACAAGTGTAGCAATCATGTTCGTATTTCTACTCACAGCTCATTTCTCCTATCCATTGAAGTTTTGCCTGCAGCGATCTGCGGGCATCTCCAATGATACCGCTAACTGCGTAGCTTCGCGCCCACCTCGTACTCCAGGCGTTTTACGATCTTGTTGCGGATCGCGGCGGCCTCGGCATCGGTCATGGTTTTATCGGATTGGTACGTAAGACTGTATGCCAGTGACTTCTTGCCAGAACCGATCTTTTCATCGCGATAGACGTCGAACAGGCGGACGTTCGTGATGGTCTTTCCGCCCGTCTGCCTGATCAGCGCTTCGACGCGCGCCGCCGGGACCGACTCGTCTACAATCACGGCGATATCCTCATAGACCGGAGGGAATTCAGAGACAGGCACAATGCCATATGTGGGATCCTGCGCTCGCAATGTTTCAAGGTCGAACTCTGCCACGATTACCGGCGCATCGCCCACTTCATATTTTTCCTTAATCAAGGGATGCAGCTCGCCGAACACGCCAACTGTCTGCCCGTTCACTTTGACTTCCGCAGCTTTGCCGGGGTGCAGGTAACTAATGGAATCGATGGGAGCGTAGGAAACGTCTTTGTAACGGAGCCCGCTCAAAAGGAGCTCGATGCGTCCCTTCATATCGTAGAAGTCGTATGTTGGGGAATCCTTCACATCCCAGGCCGTTGCGATACGGGAGCCGGTCATCACCAGACCCAGCTTGGCCGGTTCGGCTGGCAGATCGTTCTTCTTCGGCTCAAAGACCGGTCCCAGTTCGAACACAGCGATGGATTCCGCTCGTGCATTTTTCTCAGCAGCCTCCAGCAAAGAGGCAAGAATGCTTCTGCGCAGCACTCGCCGCTCCGGCGTGATCGAGTTGGCAAGTGTCACATATTCATTGTAAGAAACCAGTCGGCTTTCCCGTTCGGGTGATGTGAGCCGGTAACTTACGATTTCCTGCAATCCCAGGTTGACAAGGATATCGCGGACGTGTTCCTCCCATTCATAGGCCGGGTTGCCGATCTGCGGCGGGAGGGCATCGGCCATGCGCGTTTCGGGAATATTATCGTAACCGTAACTGCGTGCCACTTCCTCGAGGATATCGGCCATGCCAACAATGCCTTCACCGATATCAAGCCGGTGTGGAGGAGTTCGGGCATCCACACAGTCATTTTCGATCGTACACACGAACTCGAGGCGCGTCAGCAACTCAGCGATCTGTTCTGCACTGAGCTCAATACCCAGCCAGCGCTTCACGTCTTTTGGTGTCACTGTAACGATTGGATCGTTCGGCTTGAGAGGATATTCATCCACGAGTCCGGGTGCGATCTTACCGCCTGACCACTGAGCCATCAGTTGCAATCCTCGCCGGACGCCCTGTTCTGCCAGAGCCGGATGTACGCCCCGCGAGAACCGGAAAGAGGCTTCCGAAGGAAGGTTATGCTGCTTGGCCGTGCGGCGGATATTAATGAAGTTCCACGCTGCGCCTTCCAACAGAATGTTAGTTGTGCTTGTGCCGCGTACACTGGCTTTGCCGTGTTTCATCTCGCCCGGCTTGCCCTCAAGCCCTGTGGCATCCAGCACTTCCTTCGAGGCGTCATACACTTCAGTCTCTACACCTCCCATCACACCGGCGAGAGACACTGGACCTTTCTCATCACATACGAGCACATTTGTAGATGTTAGCTTTCGCTCCACGCCATCGAGCGTAGTGAGTCGTTCGCCGTCTTCTGCGGTGCGCGTGATGATCTTAACGTTCTTATCCCCGGCGCGTTCTTTGAGCATGTCATAATCAAACGCATGCAGCGGCTCCCCAATATCGAGCATGGCATAGTTGGTGGCGTCTACAATGTTATTGATCGGTCGTATCCCCGCCAGCCTCAACCGTCGTTGGACCCGATAGGGACTAGGCTTTATCTCTACATCACGGATCAGTCCCAGTACAAAGCGCGGGTTGTATTCCGGCTCTGTGATCTCGATGGATATCAACTCACCAACAGGCTGGCCGCTGCTCTCGTACTGGATCTCCGGCTTCCTCAGCTGGCGTCCGGTCAGCGCGGCAAGTTCACGCGCCACACCAAGCACATTCGCGTTGCGCGCCATGTTCGGCAAAATGCCGATGTCGAGAACTGCATCGCCCATGTAGTCCACAAGTGACATACCCACAGGCGCATCTTCATCAAGGATAATAATGCCGGTGTGTTCTTCTGAGATGCCAAGCTCTTTCTCCGAAGCGACCATCGAATACGACTCCACGCCACGGATCTTTGCCCGCTTCAGCGTTGTGAGCACGAGTCCATCCGCGTGGCCGTCATAAATGGTCGAGCCTTCTTTAGCATACGCAACTTTGATCGGCTTGGGCAGTTTGCCTGTGCCTTTCAAGTGAAAGATATTGGGCGCGCCGGTGAGCACAACATGATCCTGCTGACCATCGTATAGATCGAGCAAAGTCAAGCGGTCCGCGTTGGGATGCGGCTTCACCTCGCGGATCTCAGCCACAACGATTTTTTCTGGGTCCCACGAGATGCCGCTGGTCTTGAACTCATGCCGTTCGCTGGAATGCATTCCCGAGGCGGATCCATTCGCCATCGGCAGGCCCACATATTTGATCTCATCCACTTCGAGTCCCGCGAGAGTCAGCTTGCGGGCAATTTCTTCAATGGATAGACCATCAAGGTCTATGTAATCTTTTAGCCAAGAAATTGGTAGCTTCATAGTATATGTTCCAATCTGTTCACGACAAAGGTCACGAAGGTACACAACGGAAAAAACTTAAAACCTTTGTGACACTTTGTGCCCTTCGTGGTTAATAATCAGAATTGCTCCAGGAATCTGAGGTCATTGCCCCAGAAATAGCGGATATCGTCAATTTTGTAGCGTAGCATCAACTGGCGCTCGGGGCCCATGCCCCAGGCAAAGCCGGAATAACGCGCCGGATCATAGCCGCCGTTCTGCAGCACGATCGGGTGTACCATGCCGCTGCCAAGAATCTCGAGCCAGCCGGAGCTTTTGCAGACCGCGCAGCCCTTGCCGCCGCAGACAAAACATTCCACATCCATCTCAGCAGATGGCTCGGTGAACGGAAAGTAGGAGGCCCGGAAACGGACGCGCACATCCTGGCCGAACATGCGCCGGGCAAAATCGCTCAATGTCCCTTTGAGGTCGGCGAATGTAATGTTCTCGCCAACGACGAGTCCTTCCACTTGGTTGAACTGGATCTCAGAGCGCGCGGTGATCTGTTCATAACGGAAACACATGCCGGGCAGCGCAATGCGGATCGGCGGCGGATTGTCCGGATCCATTGCGGCACGCACAGCGTCGCGCATGGCGTGGATCTGTCCCGGTGATGTGTGAGTGCGCAGCAAGATCGGGTTATCGCCGCGGTCCCCGGCTTCAATGAAAAATGTGTCTTGCATCTCACGCGCCGGATGGTGTGGAGGGAAGTTCAGCAGCTGGAAATTGATCTCATCCTCTTCCACCTCGCGCGAGGTGTACACTTGAAAACCCATATCCGCTAAGATATCCAACACGCGGCGAAGCTGTTGCGTACTCGGGTGCAATCGCCCCAAATGGACTCCACGTCCGGGCAGCGTGACATCAAGCTGTTCCTCCTCGAGGGATTTGGCCAGCTCGGCAGCCTTGATCGCTTCGGCGCGTTCCATCAGAGCGGCTTCCAACACCACCTTGACGCGGTTCGCCGCCGCGCCGACAGCGGGTCGCTCCTGCTTGGAGAGTTTCCCCAGATCCGCAAAGACCTGCATCAGCGGAGAGCTCCGCCCCACGTTCGCCACGCGCCACGCTTCGAGCGCGGCTGGATCCGTGACTGTGTTCAGCGATTCCAGAGCGGTCTTTTCGATCTCATTCAATTTATCGAGCATTCGTACCTCCACTTTGATGACCGGAGTCAACGTCTCCTGACGTTGGAGAGAACGAAGTCTGGAGACTTCGACTCCTTGTACACAAAACAAAAAACCTTCCGTCCACTATGGGACGGAAGGCGCTTTACGCATTCCGCGGTACCACCCAAATTAGTCACACTCGCCATTCAGGCTCGTGACTCTCTTTGTGCCGACGAACATCGGCCTCCCGGTTAACGTTGGGAAAACGGCTCAGACTACCAAACGTGACACGTTCTTCACCTTCGCGGCTCGAGAGGGAACTTCAACTGATTTCGGTCGAGTGCAGCTTTCAGCGGGTTTACTGCACATCTCTGGCGGCTTCCGTCAGCCTACTTTCCTCTGTCACAGCCTTTAATTGATGGCTGTAATTATCTCCGAAACAATTCTTATGTCAAGCCCAAACACATAATATACAAAATTGCTCCCTGCACCGGGGACGGCGGCTTGAGCGTCACACATAGTTTATGTATCAAGGTCAAATTATGGCTGTGACGTGATGCCTCTCCAGACGGCATCAAGTGTCTGTAGCGCTGTGAGGTTCCGAACCGTCCACGCGGACTGCATAGCGCGCTCATCGTCGAAGTCGGTGACCCCATAGGTGAGGTGCTCAAGGTCTGCTTGAAGTCCATGATTAGGCAACGGCTGGATGGCTGCCCAAAAATTCCAAAGGGGAACATGATATTCCTGGGCGAGGCAGGCAATGATTCGATTGATGCGGTGATCACCTTCCAGATTATCGCCTTTAGTTGAAAGGATAGGAACTACATTATTTGAAAGAAGGACATCTAGAATCTTTTTCATCCCCTGTTCGAACTCGTCGGGACGCCAGACCTGGTTCGTCCCCAGCGAGAGGATGGCGAATGCGGGCCGGTGCAATCGCAGCTCACAGGTCAGTGGTGATTCACCAGACTCGCAGAGAGCCGGATCGCTCAGCGCCGGATCCAAGATGCGCTCCGTGTTGAATCCGCGCCTGGCAGCCGTGCCGATCCGCTCGAATGAGCCGGCAAAATGCTGTATCACGGTAGACAGGTTTTCATGGGGGCCCAGATCGTAATAATTTTCCCCAAGATCAAATGCTGTAAAAAACCATTCCGCTGATATTTCTCCATCACCGATCTTTGAAAACGCGCGCGGATTATTGCCAGCCGCCTGTCCACGTTGATACATCGCGCGTATCTCTGGGCC
This sequence comes from Anaerolineales bacterium, assembly GCA_035463255.1. Classification (GTDB taxonomy): domain Bacteria; phylum Chloroflexota; class Anaerolineae; order Anaerolineales; family Villigracilaceae; genus Defluviilinea. The sequence continues at coordinate 56,263 of DATHTL010000056.1, forward strand.
TACGTGAGGGATGACGGGAAATACTTGCCAGCCCTCACAGGAGATCACCGCAGCGCTAGATGGAGTTTCTTTCACGGTTTGAGTGGCTGCTGGCTGTACTGTATTTGTCGGGGATAAAGAAGGTTGTACTGTAATGGTCTGGGGCGAAGTTGGTTGTATCGGAGTTTGTTTTACAGCGGTGGCGCTGGCACAGGCCGCCATCAGAGATACAACAAGAAACAATAGGGAAACAAAGATGGCTTTCACATGAACACCGCCCTCGTTATACCATTAACGGCATACCCCGCCATCGCAGGCGGGGCAGCCAAGACCAACTCAGAGGGAGGAGAGAGTTTTTAACAAAGTGGGCGATTTCGTCGCCAACTAAGTTTACATAGGACGGTAATCCGGATTTGTACCACACCAGGCGCAGGTCGGCTTGTTGATGCCGTTGCACTCTAGCATATTCGAGCAGCGATGGGCAATGATGCGTGGCGGCTGCTCTGGCAGATACTCAGAAGGAAGGACAACCTGCGTTTCGAGAGCAATCTCGTGACCTACATGCTCACAAAACCGGATCTTGCTGACATACCATTGTTTCTGAGCCATATGGTACCTCCAAATTACATTGTCATTTTATAGCAACAAGAAGACGCCTGCCAGTGACAGGCGTCCCGATTTGAGATGACAATCCACCTATTGTGGATAGAACTTACCCGATTTAAGTCATATGAGTGTCCGAAGAAACTCCGATGTTACCTAGACCGCTGGGCCCAGGCGAAATATCGAGCCATTGTCACTCAGAAGATAAATCTCTCCAGATGTATCCTGTCCAAAGGAGGTGATGGTGAAATCCAGATCGTACAGCCGTTGACTTTGCCAGCCATTACTGCTGTTCATCAGGCCCCAGATCATGCCTGTGCAATAATCTCCATAAAGATAGATCCCATTCCATTCGGGCAGGGAGCCGCGATAGACATATCCACCGGTGACGGAGCAACCGCCTTCCGGATGGCTGTATTCTGCCACCGGATTGATCATCCCTTCTGGTCCTCCGCCCTCGTACTCGTGCGCACCTTCACGATGATCCCAGCCAAAATTTGCGCCACCGGGTGAACCCGCCGGCAGGAAATCGATCTCCTCCCATTGACTTCCTCCTACATCGCCGATGTAAAGGTCACCGGTTGCATGATCGAAGGAAAGCCGCCACGGGTTTCGCAAGCCATACGCCCAAACTTCACTACCGAACGGATTATCAACTGGAACCGTATACGGGTCCGCAGAGTCCACATCCAGGCGAAGGATCTTGCCCAGCAAAACTTCCGTATTTTCTGCATTTTCATTCGGGTCGCCCTGCGATCCACCATCGCCGAGACCGGCATAAAGATAGCCATCCGGTCCGAAAACAAGGGCTCCCCCGTTATGGTTAGCAAATGGCTGATCCACGCCCAGCAGCTCCATTTCGCTGTTGGGGTCGGCCACATTGGGATCACCTGTGACCTGGAATCGCGCGATGACTGTATCCCCGTTGGTATCTGTGTAATTGACGAAGAAGCGGCCGTTCTGGGAATATTGAGGATGAAAGGCTAAACCCAGCAAGCCTTGCTCATTGCCACTGCTGCCAACACGGTCTGTAATATCCACGAACGGTGCATCTAGCAATTGATCGTTCTCGATGATCCGAATGCGCCCACGCTTCTCGATGACGAACAGACGCCCGGACCCATCGGGCTGCAAATCGACCGGCCGCTCAAGTCCGCTGACCATCATTTGCCATTGGTAGGCAGCAGGATCGGGGAAGGTCGTCGGGCTGGAGGAGGTCTCCGTCACCGGAACTGCACTGGCTGTTTCGGTGATGGGTACAGGATTGGATGTTTCTGTAGTGGGAATTGTTGTCGGGGGGATGGAGGTTTCTGTAACGGGATCAACTGGCGGCGTGCTGGAGGGAGGAAGAACTGTTCCCTGTCCATTACAAGCGACAAGGAACATCAACAATAAAAGTATAAGTTGTCTCATAGGCTAGCGGTCGTCTACATCCGTTGGCTCAACGTCTACAACTTCGTCTGCTACATCATCTACATTTACATTGCTTCCAATCGCTCGCATATGTTCTTGCACCACTTCAGGAGGGCAAAGTTCGACAAATAGATTCGAGCCCATCCAAACGATGGCCGCATCGTCCAATGCGGCTACGCCTGGAATTCCCATCAGAATATCGATCGGGGAGATAAGATAAGCAACCGCACCAACCGGAATGAGTTTCACCAGAGGACTCACTCGCGGATCGCCCATGAGCCTGATAATCAGCTTAACTCGGTTAACAAAGTCACGTGTCATGCCTCCTTGTTGAGGCACCGCAACCTTACGGGGATTTCTTTCAGCCATTTCTTCTCCTATAGAACTTTAGGTAATTTTAACAATAATGTGATCTCTGTAATGCACTTTACATTATAAAACACATATATGGAAATCACCGGTATGGACTATCTATGTCATATACGAAATATACTTTCTGGAGTAGCAGCATGGAAATGATCATTGACTTCCCGGGTGGGGCCAAAGTGGCTGCACATTTCGATTCGTTCACGGTGCAAACCGACCAGCCGCCTCACGGTGGAGGAGAAGGTTCGGCACCCATGCCATTCGACCTCTTCCTTTCCTCCATTGGCACCTGTGCGGGTATTTATGTGCTCGGCTTTTGCCGAAAGCGCAATATCCCTTTAGAGGGCATTCGCATTATCGAACGTGTCCATCACAATGACGCAACGGGTATGGTTGACAAGATCGATCTGGAAATTCAGGTACCACCTTCCTTCCCGAAGGAATATTACAGCGCGCTGGTTCGCTCGGCTGAATTATGCAAGGTAAAAAAGACATTGGAGCAGCCGCCGCAGTTTGAGATTGTGACCCGGGAAGTCGAAATCGCTTAACCCACCCTGCCTCCCCCAGATCCCATAACACGGATTCGGGGGAGAGTTACAATTGAGGTATGCCCTATCTGATTGATGGACATAACCTCATTCCCAAACTGGGATTGCGTCTCGATTCTATGGATGACGAGTTGGAACTGATCGTCATACTCCAGGAATTTTGCCGGCTGGAACGAAAAAAAGTGGAGGTCTTCTTCGACGGCGCGCCTGCGCCTCATGCCGGGACCCGCAAGCTGGGCGCCGTTACCGCACACTTTGTTAGGCTGGGAAACACCGCCGATAACGCCATACGCAAGCAGCTCAAAGCCCTGAAAAAAAGCGCCCGAAACTGGACAGTCGTTTCTTCTGATAGACAGGTGCAGGCTGAAGCACGCGCCGCACAGGCGGAGGTCATTTCATCCGACTCGTTTGCCGCCATGTTAAAACAGGCGCGCAACTCCGCTCCCAAGTCAACCAACGACAAAAAGCTTTCACAACAGGAAGTGGACGATTGGCTGAAACTCTTCGAAGAGCGAAGCCATAATAAGAAGTATGGGGGATAAATTCAGATAAATTCGGTAAGATTTCTAATAAACCTTTAATGTTTTTCTGCAGGTTCAAGAGTATATTGGATGCATCGACACCTGCCCTCCCTTTATTGGTATTAGGTGTCTGCCCGCCGCCTGCGGTTAGCATGTCCCCCCCATGCTAGCGAGGCGGCGGTTTCTTTACCCCTCCGCCCCGCAGTGCTGGGGCACCTCCCCCAAATCCCACGAACTTGGATTTGGGGGAGGGTTTTGAAGACTATAATTCAAATATGAAAACAGTCTATACGTTTGTTCCTTCGCCGAATCACATCTACCCAGATCATCCCGAACGTCCGGGGCGGTTTGATATTTTGGAGCCGAGACTAAATTCATTCGCCGCCGAACTAATAGAGACAAAACCGGCCACACGTGAAGAGATTGCTTATGTTCATCATCCCAAACTGGTTTCAGCAGTGGAAAAAGTTTGCAGGGAGCAGGCACCCGGCATTATTGATTATGCCCCCACCTATGTCACACGAACATCGTTCGAGGATGCTTTACTTGCTGCGGGCGGGGTGATGACATGCACGCAGGCGGTATTGAGAGGAGAGGCGAGGAATGCCTTCGCCATTGTGCGCCCGCCGGGGCATCATGCAGAACCCGATCGCGCTATGGGGTTTTGTATCTTCAACAACGTGGCCATCGCGGCACGCGACGCACTCGCCCATGGGCTGGAACGGGTGGCGATCATTGATTACGATGCCCATCACGGCAATGGGACACAGGCTGCCTTTCTCGACGATGAACGCGTAGCATTTTTATCCGCCCATCAATGGGGCATTTATCCGGGCACCGGCTGGATCGAGGATGCACCTCATGCAAAAAAACGGATTGTGAATGTGCCTTTGCCAGCGCGCGCTGGTGATATAGTCTATGAGCAGACGGCACATCAAATCTTTATTCCGTTTGTTGAGTCGTTCCAGCCGCAGATGCTTTTTATCTCGGTTGGTTTCGATGCACATTGGAACGATCCCATCACGACACTAGGACTATCCACAACCGGATATCTCATGTTAGCCAGGAAGATGATGGCACTCGCAGAAGAATACTGTGATGGCAAAATTGTCTTTGTGCTCGAAGGCGGCTATGATCCGACAAACGTGGCGAACGGGACAGATGCTGTGTTTATCGCGGCAACGGGGAAAGGGGAATCCAACGCGAATGACCCCAACCCTCATAAGGAGCCTGATATCCAATCCCGCCTGGATGAAATCCGTCGCTGGCATGGATTCTGATTGGGAGTAGAATTACAGATGCGTAAACAGAAATGATTTTCTGAAGTGATCTCTTATAATTGCTCGCTAACGAAAAGGAGCAACCCTCATGGCACGCAGACGAACTCTTGGCTACATCCAAAACGAATGGACTTGCCCCAACTGCAAGACACGTAACAAAGGCAACTTAAAGACTTGCGACAATTGCGGGGCACCTCAGCCCGAAAATGTGCAGTTCGAGCTCCCCTCTGAACAAAAATTTGTAACAGACGAAGCCTCCATCAGCGCTGCAAAAGCGGGCGCAGATATCCACTGCGGCTTCTGTGGGACGCGCAACCCGGCCACCGCGGAGACCTGCTCCCAGTGCGGCGCGGACTTGAAAGAAGGCAAAGCGCGCGAAGCAGGGCGCACCATGCAGGTGCCTCCCCCTTCGCAGCAACCCAAGATCATCAAATGCGACAATTGCGGCACTGAGAACCCTGGCAGCAACTCACTTTGCTCGAACTGCGGGTCACCGTTGCCGAAGCTTGCTCCAGCGGCTCTGGCTCCACAGGCGCCCGCCGGCGTAGGCGTTGGAAAATTAACCGCCCCGAAAAAGCCCAACTGGTTATTGATTGGCGGCATTCTCGCTGCCGTAGCGATTTGCTGCGTCGCGATCGCGGCTCTCTTCCTCTTCCCCTCCCGATCGGCTCAGGCAACGGTGGTAGATGTATACTGGCAAACCTCGGTCCCGCTGCAGGAAATCCGCGCGGTGGATTACAACAATGAGCCTGGCAGCCCGCCCTCCGA
>DATHTL010000057.1:0-3455 GCA_035463255.1 Anaerolineales bacterium
TCGAGTAGCGAGCGTTCCCTGTAAGTGTATCGAGATCAACAGAGCATTTTTGAAATGATCTACTACGCCTGTGACATTCCCGAAGACCTGACCTACGACGTCGAACGCGATGTTTGGATTCGCTTCGAGGATGAGTTCGCTGTACTTGGCATGACCGATGTGGCCCAGACGCGCTGCGGCAAGATCGCAGCGATCAGTTTTCGCGATGTTGGCAAAAAAGTGGTGCAAGGCAAGGCATTAGCGACCATCGAAAGCGCCAAGTGGGTGGGCCCGTTCCCGGCTCCATTTTCATGCGAGATCGTTGAAACCAACGAAGCAAGTTTTGCTCGTGATATTTTGATTACGAACAAGGAGCCATACACCACTGGCTGGCTTGTCAGAGTAAAGCCAATGAACCTCGAAGCTGAGGGCAGTCATTTGGTGACTGGCGAGCAAGCAGTTGAGAAATACAAGGAGAGAATCAACGAGTTGAAAATTAATTGTTTGAGGTGCATCGGGTAAGCAGTATTATGTGTCTGGCAAGTCAGATCCGTTCCACCATCCCACTATTCTGAGGTGAATCATGTCACGAAAAGTCCGTTTGCTGTATATGGAAGGTGTCTCTCCTGTCCGATCGCAGACCGTCTATCACGCGGTCGGTTATGCCATGAAAGAGGACACGCCCGATACCATTATTCTGGTCTCCCCAAATGCGCCGTACGTCTGCATTGGTTATCACCAGGATATCGAGAAAGAGGTTGACCTGGAGTATTGCAAGACACACGGGCTGCCCGTCTACCGGCGAGAAGTTGGTGGTGGTGCGGTCTACCTGGACAACGGTCAATTGTTTACGCAATGGATCTTCCACAAGGAGAATCTGCCTGCCTCATTGGAAGAGCGTTTCAAGCTTTATATAGATCCGCTTGTGGCGACCTATCAGGCAGTCGGAATCAATGCTTCCCATCGTCCGGTTAACGATGTCCATGTCAACGGCAAGAAGATCGGCGGCACTGGCGCGGCGCAGATCGGATCTGCAGAAGTCGTTGTGGGCAGTTTGATGTACACCTTTGACAAGAAGACCATGTCGCAGGTGTTGAAAGTCCCCTCGGAGAAAATGCGCGACAAGATCTTTGAATCCCTGGAAGCGTATATGACTACGATGACGGAGCAGCTTGGGTACACCCCCGACCGTGCGCAGGTGAAGGACTTGTACATGCAAAAGGTCTCTGAAGCCCTGGGCGTGGAAGTCTATGATGGTGAGTGGACTCCCGAAGAGGAAGCCATGGCTGCAGATCTTGATGCCCGATTTGTCTCTGAGGAATGGCTCTATCAAAAAGGACGTCTGCGCCAGCCCGGAGTCAAGATCCATGAGGATGTACACATCGTCGAAGCGGCCTTCAAGGCACAGGGCGGGCTGATCCGGATCATCGCCCGGCTGCATGAAGGGCGTATCGATGATGTATCCATTTCTGGCGATTTCACGCTCATGCCGTCTTTCGCTCTGGGCGCGTTGGAACAGTCCATTCGCGGGATGCGCGCCACGCCTGAAACGCTCGAAGCCAGACTAAAGGAAGCTTACAACCGCTTGAGTATTCAATCTCCTGGTGTTACTCCAGCCGATTTTACAACTGCGATCATGAATGCGGTCGTGCCCCCGCAACCGGTGTAAAACGGACTGCAAAGAGTCCTGAGCGCGCGAAGATTATTAAGAGTTTTATTGGTAACCCTAGCCGATTTGGCAATTCAAAAGGTTTTAGCCTAATGCCTAATTATGGATTTCTGATTGATCAGACCAGATGTATTGGCTGTCACGCCTGTTCCACGGCATGCAAGTCAGAGAACCAGGTCCCGCTTGGCGTCTATCGTACCTGGGTGAAATACACCGAAACAGGCACCTATCCAGATGTGCGTCGCCACTTTCAGGTGACTCGCTGCAATCATTGTGCCAATCCGCCGTGCGTGCGCATCTGCCCCGTCAGCGCGATGTATCAGCGTGAGGATGGTATTGTCGAGTTTGATCCCTCCATTTGCATCGGGTGCAAGTCCTGCATGCAAGCCTGCCCCTACGACTCCATCTATCTCGACCCAGAAACGAATACGGCGGCGAAATGCCATTTCTGTGCGCATCGCCTGGAGGTAGGGCTCGAACCTGCCTGCGTGGTGGTCTGTCCGGAACATGCGATCCTGGCCGGGGATTTGAACGACCCTGCCTCCGAAATTAGTCAAAAGCTGGCAAACGCGCAAGCGACCGTTCGCAAGCCCGAACAGGGGACCGGCCCCAAGCTCTTCTACATCAACGGCAACGATTGGTCACTGCATCCTTCCGCCGCCCAGACGCACGACTCGTTTGTGTGGGCAGATGTGGTTACCGAGCAGAATACCAGCCAGTATGAGCGGAAGTTGTTTCAGCTGCCCGTGCTCAATGCAAATGGGCACCGCAAGCTAACCTCTAAATCTGGCACTCCCATCCGCAGGCCTCGCGAGCAGGGACGCCCGCTCAATGGTCCGGTTCAAATTGGCGGACGGGTGGCAGAGCACATGGTACAGGTTGCCTACAACGCGCAGCATCGCATCAACTGGCACTGGGAATTACCCTCTTATCTAGTCACCAAGAATATCGCCGGCGGACTCTTTATGCTACTTAGCCTCGGCACAGGTTTTGGGTTATTCCCGTTTGACTCGTTGACATTTCTTGCCGCAGGCTTCACGGCGATGATCTTCATGCTCCTCACTGTTATTCTCTTAATCAAGGATTTAGCGCAACCAAAACGATTCTTCAATGTGCTGTTGCGTCCGCAATGGAAATCTTGGTTGGCCCGTGGCGCCTACATCATGGTTACCTTCACCGCAGTGGCAGGGTTATGGTGGCTTCTCGAAGGCGCGGCGTATCTCAATTGGCTTCCAGCAGATTTCGTGGCTGATATTCGTCCGATCGCTGCGTGGATCACCTTCCCACTCGCGCTGGGTATTGTGATTTACTCTGCCTTTTTACTTGGTCAAGCCGAGGGACGCGACATGTGGCAAAGCCCATTGCTGCCATTTGAATTGCTGGCGCAATCGTTAGTGGTATCGAGTGGCGTATTCCTTGCTTTAGGCGTAGCGGTTTCGCTGCCCTCTGACCTGCAGGGATTTTTGTCCCTGGTTTTCCCTGTCAGCCTGGCGATCAATCTACTTCTCATGCTGGCAAATAAATTTGCCATGCCATTTGCATCCGAAGTTGCGCTGCTTGCCTCCCGGGATATTACTCACGGGCGCTACCGCAATCACTTCTGGTGGGGCGGCATTGCCCTGGGACATGTCACTCCGTTGGCATTGTTCCTCGTCGCTCCGTTTGCAACCCCTCTTGCCGCTCTCGCTGCGGTAGTCGGATTATTCTTCCATGAATACGCCTTCGTCATGGCTCCACAGAGGGTTCCCAATTCGTAGTATCTTTGTCATTGCGAGGAGCGACACTTGCACCGGCACGTGATTTGCTT
>DATHTL010000058.1:0-85855 GCA_035463255.1 Anaerolineales bacterium
ACCATGCCCCGGTACTGGCTATTCTCAAATATGGTGTGATCAAGATCCGTAAGGATGGCAAGGAAGAGCTCTTCGCCGTTTCCGGCGGCATGGCGGAGGTGCAGCCCGATATCGTGACCATCCTGGCGGACGCGGCGGAAAATGTGGAGGAGATTGACATCACCCGTGCCCAGGCTGCCAAAAAGCGCGCCGAAGACGCGCTGGCCCAGCTCAAGCCGGAGGACCACGACGCATATCTCAGGATGGAAGCGGCACTGCGGCGCTCGAATCTGCGGCTGGATGTGGCGCGTCGCTTTCGTAGATCCAGAGACACATATACGGAACAAGACGCTTCGATGTAATGAGACCCTAAGGGTCTCGTTTGCAGTCGATAATGTGTGACAAGGATATACTTCGGGCAGATTCTAATTCTTACGTTGCAGAAAAGACCTTTAGAGTCTGCATTCTAAGAGAAATCCTTTTCAAGAATTGTAGGCACCGTGGCAATGTTCTCGAAAGACCTGGGTATCGACCTGGGCACCATGTTCACCCGTCTCGCTGACAGCACGCAAGTGCTCTCAGAAGAGCCGACCATTGTAGCAATTGAAGTTGCCGACCAGAAAATGGTAGCAGTAGGACAGGAGGCGCGTGATATGTACGGGCGCGTGCCTGAAAGTATTGAGGTGGCGCGCCCCCTCAAAAACGGGGTGATTGCTGACTATGAGATCACCGAGACCCTGCTTTCTTATCTGCTTCAACGCGTGAGTGGGTCCATGCGAATATTCCGCCCACGCGTTATGATCACTGTTCCCTATGGGGTGACCAGTGTGGAGCGGCGGGCAGTCTATGAGGCAGTGCTCGAAGCGGGGAGTCGTGAGGCATATCTCATTCAGCAGCCGTTGGCGGCCGCTCTGGGTGTCGACCTGCCGATCAATTCTCCTTCGGGAAATATGGTGATTTGCCTGGGTGGAGGCTGCACCGAAGCCGCCGTGATGGCCATGTATGGGATCGTCTCCGCAGAAACCCTGCGTGCCGGGGGGATGGATCTCGACGAAGCGATTGTCAACTACGTGCGCAGAAAGTACGGGATTGTCATCGGCCAGGTGACCGCCGAGCATCTGAAAGTCCGTATTGGGGCGGCTGTCCCACAGGATACCGAAAACAGCATGGAAGTGCAGGGGCAGGATCAGGTTACTGGCCTACCGCGCCCGGTCACTTTGACCACGGGCGAGATCGTCGAAGCCCTGCAAGATCCGCTCAAGCAGGTCGTGGAGACGGGTCGGCGGGTGCTAGAGAAGACGCCACCTGAGCTTGTGGCGGACATCATCGACCGCGGCGTGGCTCTGTGTGGTAGCGGTGCGCTGCTGCGGGGCATTGATAAGCTGCTGACAAAATCCCTGGGTATCCCCGCCTATCTGGTGGACAATCCGTCCTCCTGTGTAGTGGAAGGCGCTGTGAAGGGCATACCCATGTACAACATTCTGCGTCGCAGTCTGCCACAGGTATAGTGATAGAAGAAAAGGCGTCCCAGCGGGACGCCTTTTGATTTCTGAATGAAGATTAATCCAAATAATAAGTCATACGCTGCAAGTGGGTGACCGGGTCAATGTACTGAACCCGCACTCCGCTCGGCACATTCAGGCTGATCGGCGCGTAATTCAGGATCGCCTTTACACCAGCCTTGACCAACTGGTCGGTCATTTCCTGCGCGGCAGACGCAGGGACCGTGAGCATGGCGATCTTGATCTTGTTCTGCTTGATCTTTTCCATCATCCCGGCCGTGTCCATAATTTCATAATCCCCAACTCTTTGCCCCACCTTTTTGGGGTCATTGTCAAAAACCATGTTAATGTGGAAGCCGCGGTTGGCAAACCCGTTGTAGCGGGCGAGCGCATGCCCCATGTCGCCCATGCCCACAATCACCACCTCCCAGACCCGGTGCACTTTCAAGATATCCCGCAGCCGCTCGATCAGGAACGGGACCGAATACCCGGTGCCCTGCTTCCCAAATTCGCCGAATTGCGAAATATCCTTGCGGATCTGGGCAGCGGAAATACCGATAATCTCGCCCAATTCCTGCGATGATGTGGTGAGAATTCCTTTTTCAGACAACTGTTGTAGCGCGCGTAGATAAACCGGCAGACGGCCAATGATGATATCAGGGATTTTGATCGCATTCATGTAAATTCGCCCTCGTAAACTGTGAAATTCTGCATTAACTCTACCATAAAAGGAAGTTTTGTACAAATAGGCACAAGCCGGGTACAAAAGTCATATTTACTGACCCAGCCCCACCTGTTCGCAGTAAAGAGGCTGTTCATACATCACCTCGCACTCCACCCAAGCATCTTGAAACTTTGCCAGCACCTGCACTTTTCCAAGCGTTTCATCATATCCGCTGATAATCAGCTTGCGCTCCGGGGTGACCAGATCTCTTACGGTGCGAAGCGACGCCAGATGCATGCGGCGGGAGACCGCCGGATCGATATCCTCCCCCTGGTGATCCATGAAGAATTGAATTGTTGCATTGATCGCCCCCACAGGAGCCCGCAGCAATTCATTGTTCAAATTATCCATCGTGCTTCCGGAGATTGCCATGAGCACGGCGATTACCAGCATCGGCGCGATCCGCGCAAAAATGGATGTTGAAAAGATAGCCGAATCGCTCAGAGGGATCTGCATGAGCCCAGCAAGTGCGGCGAAGATTGCCAGCCAGAAATAAGCCACTCCGAAGCGAAAGGCAAACTGTTCGTAATATGTGTAATGCAGAAGATTTTCGATGCCAGGCTCGAGGAGAGTGACGAGACGCGGCGCAATCTGGAGTGGGATATTGACCGCCAGCCATGCAAAAACAGAAGCAGCCGCCACCCAGAGAACCATTGCCAAAATTGGCTTATCGAGCCGCGCCGAAAGCCAGCCAGTAAACGCGCCCAGCAGCATGCAGGGGATTACGCCGACCGCGAATTTCAGCCAGGGAAACAGTCCATTCATTTGGCCAAGTCTGTAGGCGTCTATAGCCCAGGAAAAGATGGAAAAGGCCAGGCCGACGGCAACACCGAACCAGATGCCATACATGTATTTCGCATGAAGTACGTCGGAGCGGGTGGACAAAGTTTCAGTTTGAAGTGGTTGCATTTAGGGTCTCGTTTTGATGGTGAGGATGTAATTGGTGTATTGGAGACGATCTGTAGAAGGCAAAGCCTGTAGATGCACCAGGTAATTCGATCCGGGTTGCACCTTAATTTGGTTCATGGACTCGCCACAGGCGACGGAGGTGCTGGCAGGCTGAGTATTTTCGATTATTTCTATTTTAAGCGAATTGCTCCCGTAGCATTCCAGCGTTACCAAAAGATATTCTCCATAAGGCTTGAAGGCAACCCAGTCGTCCAGATCTCCCTGCGGGGTCGAGATCTCTCCATTGTAAATGAGAGTTTGCGTGCCAGCTGGCTCGAAGATTACGCTGGCAATCGGGGCGCTGGGTGAATCTTGATCCTCCCGGGCAGGGACAACCGTGGGAGTTGGCGTGAAGGGGATGCTGGTCGGCGTTCCCGTGCCGACGATTTCCCCCGTCTCTGTGACGATAGGGAGGTTTTCCACACCCTGCGCCTGGACAAAGGCGGCATTGACCCATCCCTTGCCGTCCGGTCCTGCACCAGCCGGAAAATCGATCTGCAGCCAGGCGCCGTTCGCATCCTTGCCCGTCAGGCCGACCACGTCCTGCGGGTTCAGCGTGCCGAGCGAATTAAAGCCTGTCCCCGGACCGCTGCGGACGTTGAGCTGCTGTTGCACGATGGCCACGTTGCCGCCTGTGGGATCTGCCTCATCCCCGCCAATGACCGGAATCTCTGCCTCGTACGGCGCGATGACATATTGGGCGGTGACCCAGCCCTTTCCATCTATACCCTGGGGATAATTGATCTGCCACCAGCTTTCCCCCGGGTCCTTACCTGTGATCTCTACTCTCGTCTCGGCGGGGATCATTCCCAGCACATTGCCTGCCGTTGAGGGTTCCGCACGCACATTAACCTGAGTAGACGTCACCCCATCAACGGGAACAACTGTCGGCTGAAGGGGAGGCGGCGCGGCCGTTTCGGAAGGAACCTGATTAGGGGTGACAGGCAGTGTGGGTGTAACAAATAGAGGCGTTGCCGTTAACAGCGATTCTCTGGGGACCTGAACATCACATCCGGCGCCTATAAAGACCAGAAGGGCGACGATGGAAAGTTTTCTCAGCACGCCAGGATTGTAATCCAAAACAACCCCAGCTCTTGGTGAAGCTCGAGCCTTATCTTGGAGGAACGGAGTACACCTGCACGTTGGCGTATTCATAGACCAGCTCGGCTGCTGTCACGTCGAGAGCCTCATCCAGCTTGAAGAATTCCACCACACTCTCCGGTGTCTTGTGCTTTGAGTTCTTACGCAAGAGGACCAGCGCATTCTGGATCTCAACCGGGTGATCCCTTTGATAGAAACGGTCGAAGGGAATTCCGCGCAGGCTCAAATAATATGCGGTCTGGATATCCACCGGCCCCAGGGCCACAAGCGTATCTTGCGGTGTCATATGTTCCGCCAGATAGCTTGCCGCGTACTCCTCGGGCAAACGGTCGCGATCGAGCAGCACCGGGTCCCGCTGGCGGTCGACCAGGGTGTTTGTAAACGCACTAATGAAGATCAAGAGTACCGCGAAGGCAAGCGTTCGTTCCGCAAGTTGCGGTTCCATAATCCTGTGTAGCACCAGACCGACCAACCACACTAACCCGGCGGCCGCGAACATCAGATAGAACGCCTCCAGATACAGCCATATTCTGGGCAACGGCGTGACCCTCTGCAGCAAGAGCAGGATGAATACAGCGAGAACCAGAAAGACTTGCAGCGGCAATTTTTGATTGGAGACTTTGCGATAAAAGAACAGAGATAGTAAGAAACCACTCAGAAAAATATTCTCCATCTCGCGGCTGATCCCGATCATCCATTTGTTCCAGGTCTTGATGATGCGCGGATCAAGATTCGCAAAAAAAGTGCGCCAGTCCAGCGACTGCACTATCTCATTGCGTACCAGGGATGCAAGACCGCTGCCAAAGAAGATCACAGGGGCATAGACCAGAAACGTCAGAAAACCGGAAAGGGCGCATATGCCTATGAACACAACCAGCTTGCGCCACCGTTTCCGCCACGGTTCCGTGTCGAATAGATACGTCATGACGATCCAGAGCGAAACACCGGCCCACGGATAGAGGAAGATCGGAATGGTATAAAACCCGAGAACGGTTGTGATCGTAAAAGCGATCAAGGCGGGTTTGCTCTGCCGGTTTACCAGAATGCCTGCGAAATTCGCCAGCAAAAGGGAGAACAAAATCAGAATTGTATAGCCACGACCGTTAACCGAATAATTGATGAACACCGGTAACACGGCAATGATCGCCGCTGCGCCCAGTGCCTGGGATGCCGAAAAGAATCGGCGGGCCGCAATGTACATGGCTGGGACGGTCAGGGTGCCGGCGATGAAGGCGGGCAGTCTCAGGGCCCATGCCTCCGCGCCAAACAGGCGATAGGAAATCCCCACCAGGATCGTGTGAAAGATGTGATTGTTGGGAGCGCTGTAATCTGCCAGGATGTGCTTCCAGGACTTGGAAGCAAAATGAAGGAACGTGTATGCCTCATCATACGCAATAGATTTGTTGATGTCGAGAACTCTTAAAACAAATCCAATGATCGTCAGTCCGCCAAGGATCAGCAATATGTACAACGGATCCTTTTCCTGGACGAAAAGATGCTCAAATAGTGTGCGCAGGGAATATGACGGGCGGTAATTCGTGGAATGGTGATGTGTGGCAGGCGTCGTTGTTTCAAATCCGGTCATGAGAAGGGTTATCGTTCATCTTAGAATAAGGCTGCAAACGGCAATGGATCTGGCGTGCAGACCAATTCCTGTTTTTCAATTAATGGTCGAAAGAGGGAAAACAAGACATTGGATTTTCGAGCAAGTACCCCTGCACAGACTCGAACTGTGCTCTTCGGCTCCGGAGGCCGACGCTCTGTCCACTGAGCTACAGGGGCGGGCGACAAAATTTTATCACATTAAACTTTCTGTCATTGCGAGGAGCGCTCGTCCCTGGCGCCGCCCTCCACTATAGTCCCCGTAGCGAAGCGGAGTGGGAGGGCAGATGTGCGACGAAGCAATCCCCCGTTAAATTTGAGATTGCTTCTCGAAGACTCGCAATGACGGATGCTTACGCTCTCGCACGCGGCGACAATTGCGCCATCTCGGCGCGCAGTTTCTCGATGATGCTTGCGTTTCCGCCTTCATCGCCTACCTTGGCAAGCTGCTCCTTTTTGTGCGCCAGCTCGCCACAGGCCTGGTAGAAGCGCGAAGTGGAACGGAACGTACCTGACGTGAGTGCCGAAAGGTGCGCGTTGGCCTGGAAGAAGGACGTAGCCGTGTTATATTGTTGTTGCGAGATCCTGCCCTCGGCTACTTCCTCATGCAGGTTCCGTTTGAGAAGATTGCGCTCGTAAACGATCATCCAGATGATGAAAATCAGCATGGCCGTGTAGCCCATGTAATCTATAAATGTCCCAGCCAGTAGCCCTTCGAATCCACCGATCAAGCCGCTAAAGGTGTTGTGAAAGGCATGCGCCGTGACTGCTATGGCATAGCCCGTCGGCACAGCAATGATCTTTACAAGGACATTGCGCGTCATGCGGGCGATGGCCAGCCCAATGCCGGTGAATGCCGTGAAAAACGGGTGCATCCAGCCTACCAGGATCACCCGGATGACGACCAGCACCCAGAAGCCTTCCCAGCCACCTTCCAGGTAGCCATTCCGAT
Source organism: Anaerolineales bacterium (assembly GCA_035463255.1). Lineage (GTDB taxonomy): Bacteria > Chloroflexota > Anaerolineae > Anaerolineales > Villigracilaceae > Defluviilinea. The sequence goes on from DATHTL010000058.1 coordinate 6,809, forward strand.
AAATATACAAGACATTTTCAATGGCAGCAAAGCCCATAGCCGTCACAGCGCCGTACACCACCCCATCGAGTACCGAATCGAATTCCTTCCTGAATATTAGGAAGACGAGCAGTACGGCGAGACCTTTCAGGGCTTCTTCGATAATTGGCGCCACAATGGAAGTGGTCCCAAACTCTGCCGCGCCTGCCGACCCGGTCAACGCGTAGATGCCGATGCCGAATGCCGTATTGAGAACATACGCGCCGCCACCCGCAATGATTACGCCCCACACGAAGGCTGCGCCAAGCAGGAGTTTTGGTTCCTTCTCATAGCGGTCCAGCCAGTTGACAAAGGCTGCGAACATGAACATCGGGACAAAACCAAAGAAAAGTGCTCCAAGAAATGCCATAGTGTCTCCAGTTATGATTGAAAAATCAAACGGGTTCTTTCGATGCGAGTCCCTTCGAAGGCGATGCCGAGCACGTCCAACACTTCTTCCGGCCGGCCGGTGGCACCTTCGCGCACGGCCAGCCGCATGAACATCTTGCCATCCGGTAATAAGCGCAGTTCCTCAATTAATGGCCGCAAGTCATACATCTTCCCGCGGCGTTCGCGGGGAATGGTTGTCGATTGGTTAACAGCATCGATCTTTTGTATTAACTCCAGTTCGTCATTAGCTTCGGTCAACGTGACTTCATACTCTGCCGATCGGACCTGGGTCTGCAGCGCGGGCGCACGGTCATCCACCTGCTCCACATCTAGGACCTGAAGCCCAGATGGCAGAGTCTGATTTAAGCGTGTAGGCAAATCGTCAAGGGCAATCTCCTCTTCAAGTCTCATGTCCAGCACTTCACAGCGCGATGAAAAACCGAGCGGCAGTGCGGCTGCCATATTCATCTTCGGCTGCGGGTGAAAGCCTTGTGAGTAGGCGAGCGGCAACTCTGCCCGGCGAGCGGCGCGTTCCCATAACTTGTGCAGGTCAAGATGACCGGTGTAGCGTAAAGGGCCCTGTTTTATAAATGTGATCCGAATGCGCATTGCAATATCTGTAGTAATGACTTTCCTGAGGACCGGTGCAGGCGTTCAGAAACCGACGACTAAAGTCGTTACTACTTTACCGCCTATTATATGCAGAGCTAGACCGCAGCCAGTGTTTAATCTCGGCTGTATGTTCGCGATAGTGCCGGTAAGTATTGTTGGCAACGCGGTCATAGAGGTGATGACGGTTCATCATGTCCTCGGACAGCTTTTCGAGAGAGGTGACGATCGTCGCGAACGCCTGGATTTCCTGCGCAACAATATCGTCCAGCGAAACGTTCTTATACTTCTCGGTGATCCATTCATTGGGGGCATTATCATCGAGTAGAGGCGAGCCGAAATCGGGATATCCATATTCGTCAAGAAAAGCATCCAGTGCATTCTGGGTTCTGCAAGGCGCGTATTCCTCGCCGTGCAGGATCTCGTGCATGCGGTCGGCGATGTATTGCTCATACGCCAGGATGTGAGCGAGCATATCCTTGATAGACCATTTTCCGGAAACACCCTTCATCGTCATGCGGCGTGTATAGCCAACCCGATTTAATAACAGCTCAAACTTATCGCGCTCGTGCATGAGACGCGCGAGAAAAATCTCTTTGTGTGTTTTAGGCATTAATTTCCTTAATCTCCCACTACCGGCAATTCATTGTTGATGACGGTTGCAGGGGTTACTTTCGCTTTCGCGGCAGGTGATTTGACATCCGGACACTTCCACACATCGCCCGGATTCTCGCGGCGCATGTTGGCAAAGGTCGGCAGGATGCCGCAGGCGAAACAGTTCAGGCGGCAATCGACGCGGATCTGTCCTTCAAGGCTTTGCCTGAAATCCTGGAAGAGGAAGTTCTTGCGGACAGCGGCCGTAATATGCTCCCACGGGAAGACCTCGTCGGTGCGGCGCTGGCGGTGTGTATAGAAGAGCGGGTCGAGTCCGTGTTCCTCGAAGGCCCTCATCCACGCTTCGTAGTTGCGGCCTTCATCCCAGGCATCGAATTTTGAGCCGTTCTTCCAGGCTGAATACACCACTTCGGCCATGCGGCGGTCACCCCTTGAGAGCCAAGCCTCTAGGAAGGAATCTTCGGCTTTTGTCAGGCTGAGCTTGATGTTGCGATCGCGCCCGAGCTCGCGGCGCAGCAGTGCCTGCTTGGCTTTGATCTGCTCCGGGGTATCGCACGAGACCCACTGGAAGGGTGTCTGCGATTTCGGCACAAACGTGCTTACGCCTGCGTTCAGCTTGGCTTTCATGCCGATGACTTTGCGCCCCTCGGCAATGACGCGCTTGCATAGGTCGGCAATCGCCTGCACATCCTCCAACGTTTCACTGGGATGCCCGATCATGAAGTAAAGCTTGATGGTCGTCCAGCCTCGGCGGTAGATCTCGCGGGTGGTGTTGATGATGTCTTCATCGGGGATGAACTTGTTGATGATGCGGCGCATCCGTTCGGTGGCTGCCTCGGGCGCGAGCGTGAACCCGCCGGAGCGCCGATCCTTCAGTTTTTCCATCAGGTCAATGGAGACCGATTCGATACGCAGTGACGGCAGACCAACCTTGAGATGTGTACCGCCGAATTTTTCTCCTACCTTTGTGACGAGCTCCAGGACATCTGTGTAATCGGATGACGAGAGGGAGAGCAGCGCCAGCTCTTCAAAGCCCGTGTTCTTGATAGCTTCTTCTGCCGCCTGCAAGACCTCTTCCACGCTCCGTTCGCGGACGGGGCGCGTGATCATGCCCGCATGGCAGAATCTACACCCGCGCGTGCACCCACGCATAATTTCCACAGAGACGCGGTTATGGACGATATCGATATTCGGGACGATGAATTTCGTCGGTGGGGGAGGCAGGACGGGCACTATCCGCTTGGTGACAATCTTCGGGACATCTGCAATCGTTGGCTCAATGTGCGAGACCGTCCCATCTTCGAGATACGATGCATCATAAAACCGCGGCACATAGACGCCCTGGATTTTGGCAAGTTCTTTCAACAGGTCTTCACGTTGGAAGGATGCAGGTTCAGAACTTTTAACCTGTAAACCTTTAAATTTTTGAATCACACCGATAATATCGTGAATGACCTCTTCCCCTTCACCAATCACAAACGCGTCGATGAATGCGTACATCGGCTCGGGGTTCATAGTGGAATGCCCGCCCGCAATGACGATGGGATGCGTCGCATCGCGCTCTTCGGAGCGGATGGGGATCCCGGCCAGGTCAAGTATATTGAGCGTGTTGGTGTAGAGGGTTTCGTAGGGGAGGGAAACGCCGATCAGGTCGAAACAGGCCAGGGGGCGTTTTGACTCGAGCGTGTAGAGCGGAATCCCATGCTCGCGCATGAGGGCTTCCATATCCATCCATGGCGAGTAAGCGCGTTCGGCCAACGCATCATCCCGCTGATTGACCTGATCATAAAGGATTTTCAATCCCACATTCGAGACGCCAATGTCATAGATATCGGGAAAGACAAAGGCAACCTTTGTGGAGACTTGATCCCAATCTTTGACGACACTGTTGAGTTCCCCGCCCACATAACGCCCGGGTTTCTGTACTTTTAAGAGAATACGATCCAGTCTGGACTCGATTGTTTCGGGAGTAAGCATAGGGAAAAATTATAACCGAGATTATCAGATTAGGTGCATGTAAGCCTAGCGAACGTTCTCTTCAAGCAGATCTGCCACCTCAGAACAAACCTTCTCAGGGCTTCTCATAGGTAATATGTCCTGTTTTCAAGGATGCAAAGGGAAAGAGCGTGCTCTAACTATAGAATTCTTATAAACCACAAAGGAGAAAACTATGAAACGGATTTTTGTTGTCTTCATTGCCCTTGCTCTTGCTGCATGCGCTGCTCCTCCTGCCCCCGCCCAGCAGCCGACTGCCGCTCCGCCCGAACCAACCCAGACACCTGTCATTATTGTAGAGACTGTTGTGGAGACCGTTGTCGTGACTGTCATTCCTACAGATGTTCCAACCCTGGTGCCTACCGCGTCGCCGCTGCCTCCACCGACCGAGGTACCAGCCTCGCCGGTGCCCGCGGAAGCTACACAACCGCCAGCAGCCGTCGCCAACGTGGCGGAAAGCACTGACGGGTCCGTTTCTGTGGACGATTCGTTTGGCGCCAGTTGGTTCACTAACCTTACCCGCACCCGGAATGATTTTTCCCTGCGCTGTCAGCTCAATAAGGTGATCACCTTCAGTGTCAAGCCCACCGACCCCAACATTACCCAGGTCGATTTTTACTATCGCATCGAGGATCGGGCGACAGGTGCCGTCTTTGACTGGCAGAATGCTGGCAGAATGATCCGGGATGCGAATGGTGGCTTTACTCTCGCTTTTTCAGGAGAGCAGGTACATGCTAATTTCCGCAAACCGAATGCATGGTTCGATTATCAGTTCATTGGAAGCAATGGCTCGGGCGTCGTGGGCCGCAGCGAGAAGATCCAGCAGCAGGTGAGCTATACCTTTGATTGTCCCCAGTAGGATGAAGTAACAAAAAGGACAGGCGTCAGCCTGTCCTTTTTGATTCATTCGCGTCGCGGCTTGAACCGTTTTGTGATGCCCTCTTCAAGCAGATTCGCTGCTTCGGTGTGACCGGATTCCCGCGCGAGATCCAGCGGCGTTTTGCCATCGTCGCTCTCAGCCAGCAGGTCCGCGCCGCCGTAGAGCAGGGTACGGATCATGTCCTCGTCGCCGTTTTGAGCTGCAGCGTGCAAAGGAGTATAGCCACCCTGTTCACGAATGTTGGGGTCCGCTCCGTGCTTGAGCAGTAGATCGACGATCCTCTCATGCCCCGCTGCCGCAGCCGACTGAATGGGCGCGGCCCTCAACGTATTGCGTGAAGTCGAATTGACAGGCGCGCCCGCCTTGAGGAGATACTCCACAACATCATAGTATCCAAAAAAAGACGCCAGCCCCAACGCCTGGAATCCATCTTCCGCATAGGTGTTGACCAGCTGCGGGTCACGCGCCAGCATCCGCAGGATGTTGTTGATCTTGCCTGTGGCGGCAGCCTCAAAGATCGTGATGGCGACGGTTTTGTCGGCCAGGAAGGAGGCGATCTCACGCTGCCCGTGATAGGCCGCGATCATGATTGGGCTGAGTCCATTTTCCTTGATGTGGATCAGGCTTGGGTTCGCGGTGAGCTGGCGTTCCACCTCCTCGCGGTTCCCCTGTTTGATCGCGTCGATAAAATTAATGTCCATGAGTTACCTGAATAAAGTCTTGCAAAGGTTTGAGCAAACTCACCCGCGGTGTGATGATCGGGCATCGTGAGCTACTACGTGAACAGAGGTTCGTATTGCGAGCCCGATTTTATCATCTCTTCCTTTTCATCGTTTGTGAGGGGAGAGAAATTCTGGCAGGCTTGAATGAAGAGTGGCAGAATGCGCGTATCGCCGACGGTGCACAGCCCGGTGATATCGTAGGAGAGGGAGAAATTGACTCCTCGCTGGATCTCATCATACTGGTTAAACGGTTCATACCAGGTCGTGGCGGTGTGCTGTCTTTCACCCCAGGGTGCCTTTGTGATCGCTTTTATCACCATAGTGCCCACATCCTTTGCTTTACAGGTGGCAATCAGCTCTTCGGCATATTTTCGGTACTCCGGATTCCCCATCTGGACGAAATTCAATGGGAAGAGGACTGAATCGAAGTCGAACCGTTTCAACGCTTCGATGTAGATCTTCGGAGCATCTACCCCGTGGCCTGTGATGCCGATATATCTGGTTAATCCCTGCCGCCGCGCCTCCACGAACGCCTCGAGCGCGCCGCCTTTCATCGTGATGGCATCCAGCTCCTCCATCGTAGTGACCGCGTGGAACTGATACAGATCGAAGTTCTCCGTCTGCAGCCGCTTCAGGGATTGCTGCATCTCGTTCCAGGCGGCCTCTTTTGTACGCTCCATGGTTTTGCAGCCGAGGAAGAACCGCCCGCGCTCGCGCGGCATCCAGGGCCCGATGCGGATTTCCGCCTGCCCGTACGAAGGCGCGACGTCGATGTGATTGATGCCCGCTTCGATGACCGACTCTATGACTTTATCTGCATCTTCCTGAGAGATGCTCATAAACGCTGCCGCCCCGAAAATGGCGACCGTGCTCATATGTCCCGTGCGCCCGAACCGTCGAGTTTCCATAGATTCTCCTTGACTATGCTTCAACCTTGCGAAGGTTAGTTCGCCTCATTATTAGAGTCTGGCACAAAAACTTCGCAAGGTTGATGTTCTTTCTAGATCACCGGTTTTCCGTTCTTATAGAACGGTTTTCCGTCGATCATGATCTCGCTCTTCGCCATGTCACATAACATGTCCCAGTGCAATCCAGAAGCGTTCTTGCCGCCGGCCTCTTCGAAGCCCAATCCCAGCGCCAGGTGAATAGTTCCACCCAGCTTTTCATCGAAGAGCATGTTTTTTGTGAATCTCTTGATGTTGTAATTTGTACCGATCCCCCATTCACCGAGGATGCGGGCACCCTGATCGGTGTTGAGCTGTGCAGTCAGAAGCTCCTGATTGCGTGCCGCTTTTTCCTGCACCACCTTGCCATTCTCGAACCACAATTCGATATCTTCGATCTCCTGGCCATCGAAAATGGCGGGATACCTGAATCGCACCCAGCCATTCACAGAATTTTCCACCGGGCTGGTAAAGATCTCACCATCTGGAAAATTTTGATCCCCGGCGCACGGAATAAACCTACGTCCTTTGATGGAAAGGGAAAGATCGATATTTTCACCTTTCAGGGTGACCTGGTTTTTTCCCTTGAGCCAATTGACAAGTTTCTGCTGTTTCTTTTTTTCTGCTTTCCAAAGTTTGACCGGGTCTTTCGCATTCAGCATACCGGCTTCATAAACAAATTCACTGTAATCGCTCAGACTCATATTGGCTTCCTGGGCCATCGCCTCAGTCGGATACACCGTCAGACACCAGCGTAGCTCTTTGCTCTCGATGCGCTTGAGCATTTTCTTGAACATTGGTGCATTCGCTTTGCGCCACAGGGCAATCCGTTCAGGGTTCACGCTTGCCAGCTCGCGTGTGTTCGTCTCTGCCTCCACCACCATGCGGGCATCATAGGTTTCGATCATCAGCTTGCGGACTGGTGAAACCCATTCCAGCTGTTTCTTGCTAGCATGTTTCAAGAATATTTCCTGGGCCCCGGGATAGTACGCCCCATCGATGGCAAACGTGACATGGGCTCCTGCTTTAATGGCCTCTTCGTAGAATGCGAGGTTGAATTCGTGCGCAGCGGGCGTTGTTTGAAGATAGACCTTCTGGTCTGGTTTGATGCCCAGTGAATACTGCACCATGACCAGGGCAAGTTTTTGTACGCGTGGATCAGGCATATCGCTCCTATCAGGATGTAAACGTTTTTGTTACTTTAACCTGCCCATGGATCGCGGCAGGTTACTCGTCCTCTTCCCTTTGTTTGCCGTACACTCGTTCTGCCGCTCTTCCGACCTCTTCTGCGGTATGCGTTTCACAGGCGACTAGCGGTCGCCCATATCCCTTCACTTCCACGCCGCCCGCACTCATCACCTTGCTTCCCAAATACTCTCCTTTGTCATCATGCACCACATACAACTGATAAAGCTTTCCACACACGATACACCCATGCGCCTCACCTTTTGCATCTGCCATTTTATCTACTCCATATTTATAAAATTTATTCACCGATAATCTTGATCAAAACCCGTTTTCTCCTGCGTCCATCGAATTCTCCGTAGAAGATCTGCTCCCAGGGACCAAAATCAAGTTTACCATTTGTCACGGCAACGACCACTTCCCGGCCCATAATTTGCCGCTTCATATGGGCATCGGCATTGTCTTCACCGGTGTCATTGTGGCGGTACTGGTCGACCGGCTCGTGCGGAGCCAACTTTTCGAGCCATTTCTCATAATCCTGATGCAGCCCAGATTCATCATCATTGATGAAGACCGAGGCTGTTATATGCATTGCGGAAACCAAAGTAAGGCCTTCCTGAATTCCGCTTTCACGCAAGGCCACTTCTACATCAGGAGTAATATTTCGAAAGCCGCGTCGACCAGGGATGTTGAACCAAAGTTCTTTGCGGTAGGATTTCATAATCTCCTCTTAACCATTTATGTGGCATTATGGATGATTTTACCTGACTAAAATGCTTACATTTTCGGTCCCCGGAGTTGCAGATCGCTCGTCACCAATGGTTTTGACAACTTCGGTCATTCCTGGTCGTAGATCCAGCACGCCACCTTTTGCTCGTCCACTTGAAAGAATGGCGGATAAGTGGTCTCGCAGATGGTTCCTACTTTTGCAAAACATCTTGGGTGGAATGGACAGCCGGAAGGCGGGTCGATTGGGCTGGGGACTGTGCCTGATAAGATGATGCGTTCTTTGCGCTGTGACTTGCGCACACGCGGGATGGCTGCCAGCAACGCCTGAGTATAGGGATGCAGCGGGCGGGTAAAGAGATCGTCTGTTTTGGCTTCTTCAACAATGTGACCGAGATACATCACCGCGACCCGGTCGCTGATGTAATTGACCACGCTCAGGTCATGGGAAATAAAAAGATAAGTAAGGTGGAATTCTTCCTGCAGCTCTTCAAGCAGGTTGATGACCTGTGCCTGGATGGAAACATCCAGCGATGAAACAGGTTCATCAGCGACGATGAATTGAGGCTGCATTGCCAGCGCGCGCGCGATGCCAATACGCTGGCGCTGCCCTCCGGAGAACTGATGAGGATAACGGTCGATCTGTCCTGTGCCCAGGCCCACTCGCTGCATAAGATCGATCGTTTTGTCTTCCAGCTCACGCGGATTGTGAAACCCCCGTTGCCGCAGAGGTGTGCTGATGATCTCGCGCACTGTCTTGCGCGGATTTAATGACGAATACGGGTTTTGGAAGATGATCTGCGCGGCATGATGATACTTGGTGCGTTTGACGCCATTGCCGGACTCTTCAAGGATCAGGTTGTTCTCGACCTTTTTCCCTTTGAAGAGCAGTTCCCCATCCGTGGCATCCTCCAACCGCACCATGACGCGCCCCAGCGTCGTTTTCCCGCACCCGCTTTCTCCGACGAGCCCCAGAGTTTCCCCCGGGAAAACTTCAAGGTTCACACCATCGACGGCACGAACAACTTTTTCCGGGGCGCGTGTCAGCGCCCGTGCGAGGAAGCTGGGAGTGATATAGAAGTGTTTGACCAGTCCTTTAACAGCGACCAGCGGTTGGGTAACGGGAGGCGTCGCTGTCATACGCGCTCCTGATCAATAACGGTGTCCCACTCCCAATCCGATTGGCGATAGTAATCTGAGGTCCGCAGGCAACGATTGAGATGTCCAGGCTCAGTCTCGAACATGGGAATGGGCCCCGCCTCGCAGACGTCCCTTACATAAGAGCATCGTGAAGCAAACGCACAATTGTTAGCTAAGTTTGCAAGGCTCGGTACACTGCCTGAGATGGGACGAATGGTTTGATCACGTTCTCCAATACGCGGGCGGCAATTCAACAGTCCCTGGGTGTAGGGGTGCCGTGGTTTTTCGACAATCTCGTCGACCGTACCCTGTTCGACAATACGACCTGCATACATGACCGCGATGCGATCACAAAACTCGGATGCCAGCCCGAGATCATGCGTCACAAGGATGATGGCTGTGCCGCGCTGCTCATTGATCCGTTTCATTAAATTTAGGATCTGCGCCTGAATGGTGACATCCAGCGCAGTGGTCGGCTCATCAGCCAGTAACAATGCAGGGCTGCATGCCAATGCGATCGCGATCAGTGTGCGCTGTTGCATACCACCTGAAAATTGATGCGGATAAGACGCATACCGGTCCGTCGGTGAGGGAATGCCGACTTCGTTCATGATCTGCAGAACGCGTTCCTTTTCCTGGGCGCGGCGGACCCCATCGAACGGCCACGGCAACTTATTGCTGCTGACAATATTGTGTAGCCGGATGGATTCACGGATCTGTTCACCAACCATGAAGGCCGGGTTGAGCGTGGAGAGCGGGTCCTGGAAGATCATCGAGATCTCCTTGCCGCGCAATTCACGCATTTCCCTATCACTTAACTTGATAATATCTTTGCCACGAAAAAGCACTTCTCCACTTTCCACCCTGCCCGGATAACGTATCAGGCGCAGAAGTGATAATAGCAATGTGCTCTTGCCGCATCCCGACTCGCCTACCACACCCAGTATTTGGCCTTCATTCAATGTAAAACTGACATCGTTGACCGCGCGCACAATGTTTCCGTCTGACGGAAAAACGGAATGCAGATCTCTCACTTCCAATAATGGTCTCTTTGATTCCATAAGGCTACCCTTCCAATTTCAGGCGCGGGTCGAGAATATCGCGCAGACCTTCGCCAAAGACGTTGATCGCCATAACCAGGAACAATATCGCCAGGCCGGGGAATGTCGAAACCCACCAGGCCACAAGCATCGAGTCACGCCCGGTGGCGACCATGGAGCCCCAGGCAGGGATATTGGGCGGCAATCCCAACCCGAGAAAACTCAGGCTGGCTTCGGTGATGATCATATAGCCCATGCGCAAGGTTCCCAGAACAAAAACGGATTGGATGATGTTGGGCAGAATCTCTTTCATGATGATCGCAAGATGTCCCTGCCCGGTGACGCGCGCTGCCTCCACATACTCCTTAGTTTTTTCGGCGAGCATTTCACCGCGGACAAGCCGGAAGAATTCCACCCAACCTTTGAAAGTCAGGGCCAGGATCAGGTTCGTGAATCCTGGTCCCAAGAATGCCATAACGCCAATCGCAAAGATCAAAAAGGGAAATGCTAGAAGGAGGTCGGCGAGACGGGACACGAGACTATCGAATCGGCCACCGAAATAGCCTGCGAGAGTGCCAAGCAATATCCCAACCACCAGCGAGATCCCTACCGAAAGAAAACCAATACTGAGTGAAACGCGCGCGCCGTAAATGATTCGGGTCAATAGATCGCGTCCCTGCGAATCGGTGCCAAGAGGATACGTCCAATCCCCTGCCTGCCATACGGGTGCGATATGCCGTAGACGCAGATTTCCCTGAATGGGATTATGGACTGTAATCTGGTCAGCAAATACAGCGAATACGAGATACAAAACCAGGACCACGCCTCCGATCATTGCCAACGGATGCATGCCTAATTCCTGAAGGAAATTTCTGAAGTTGCGCCACCACAGTTCCAGGCGGATGCGCCAGATATAGATCTGGTCTCGTAGAGTGGATTGGATCTCGGGACTGATTTCCATAAATTATCTCTTTACTGCATCCTGATACGCGGGTTGAGATACGTGTACAAAATATCCACGATCAGATTTGCCGTCACGAACGTAAAGGCATAGATCATCACCGTACCTTGAATGAGCGGGAAGTCGCGGTCGAAGATAGCCTTGACCACCATGCGTCCCAGACCGGGCCAGCCGAAGACGGTCTCGATCACCATATTTCCGCCCAGCAGAATACCGACCTGCAGCCCCACCACCGTTACGGTCGGGATCATGGCATTGCGCAACGCATGTTTAATGACCACCCACATTTCTGGCACGCCCTTGCTACGAGCCAGCGTGACATAATCGGAGCGCAGGGTCTCAAGCATGCTCGAACGCAATACACGTGCAATGACTGCCGCGACCGGTGCACCCAAAGTGATGGATGGCAAAACGAGATGCAACAGACTGCTTTTGAGCGCGGCGATATTTCCGGTAAGCAGACTATCCAAAACAAAATAACCGGTACGTTCCTGAAAACCCGTTCCGAGTGAGATCCGTCCCTGCACAGGCAGCCAGCGAAGATGGACTGAGAATAACAGGATGAGAATAATGCCCAGCCAAAAACCCGGCATGGATATACCTAAAAAGGCGGTGCTCATGCTTAACCGGTCCAGCCATGAGTTTTGTCGAACGGCTGAAATAACACCGATCGGCAAAGCAACGACGAGACTAAACAATAATGCACCCACCGCCAGTTCGATCGTCGCAGGCAGGCGTTCGGCAACTAATGAAATCACAGGCTGTTTGAGCACGTAGGAGTAGCCCAGGTCGCCCTGTGCAGCGTCACGCAAAAAATACCAGAGCTGAATATGCAGCGGTTCGTTCAAATGGAACTCTTCACGCAACCTATCAAGTTCACCGGCTGATATGGCTCCTCCTTGCCCCATCATGATGTCAACCGGGTCGCCTGGCGTCAAGCGAATGAAGAAGAACACAATGATCGCCACACCGAACATAATCGGTATGGTCGCCAATACACGCTCAAGGATTTTGATGCTTCGCACGAATAGTCACCTCCTGGGATGAGGTTGGATGTGGAGAACGGAATCAAATTGGGGGAGGACAAGACACTTTGTCCTCCCCTGAACTGTTATTCTGCTTTGCAAACGTCGTGCATGTTTTCGCGGCTGTCTGACGCGGGGGTCCAGTTGGTGATCGAAGCAGAAGCAGCTTCCACTTCTTCGGGCAGGATTAGGAACACCGCCGGCGCCTCATCATAGACGATCTGCTGTGCCTCATCATAGATCATCTGACGTGCCGCTGTATCGCCCGTGGTCTCCCCTTGCTCGATCAGTTCATTGACGCGCTCATTATTATATGTTGAGAAGTTTCCACGTCCAAAAGGGGTATCCGCCACAAATCCGTGCCACTTGGCCTCGAAGTGACCCACCGGATCGAATGCTGAGTCACCCCAGTCATCCAGATAGGCTTGCCGTTCGCCAGCCAAAAGTTGATCGCGGACTACGCTGTATTCCCAGAAACGGACGTTTGCGTCAATACCGATGGCACGATACATATCGGCTGTTGCTTCAGCCAGGGGGCGCCATTCTTCGAGAGTATCGATCGTCATGGTAAATGGCTGCCCATCTTTGTCCAGGATGCCGTCGTCGTCTGAGTCTTCCCAGCCAGCCTGGCTCAGCAAGTCCTGAGCCATGGCGGTATCGTAAGGATATGGCGATAGACTCTTGTTCACAAAACTATTGTACGGAGATAAGGCGCCAGGCAACGCGACGGCACGTCCACCGTAAATCTGTTCGATGATCAGGTCTTTGTCTATCGCATAGTTCAGTGCTTTGCGCACGTTCACATCATCAAATGGAGGCATGTTCACGTTCAACTCGATCCATTTGGGCTGTGTGCCCGCGGCAGTTTTCACCTGGATGTTTTCATTAGCAGATAGGGATTCGATCAGATCCTGCGGGACATTGGTGATGATATCCACCTCACGGGCCAGTAGTGCTGACACGCGCGTGGATGCCTCGGGAATCACTCGGAACACTACCTGGCCGGCACACGCCGCGCCAACTGGGGTCAGATCCGGTGAACCACCGTAGTAATCGGGGAAACGCTCCAAGACCACTTCTTCAAAACCGGGCTGCGCAGAGACAAACCGGAAGGGTCCGGTACCGATAGGCTTCGCGATAAAACCTTCGGTGCCTACCTCTTCAATATACGCCTTGGGGATGATCTGCTGATGGACCAGCAGTTGCATGGCGGGCGGCCACGGCCCACTAAAATGCATGGTGACAGAATAGTCGCCTGTCTTTTCGATTGATTCAAGCGGCGCAATCAATCCCTTCCGCGGAGAGGTGTGCGGCTCAGGATATTCAATTCCGTTTTCATTGATAATTCGTTCAAAGGTGAAGACCACATCATCTGCGGTCATTTCTGTTCCATCGTGGAATTTCACACCCTCACGTAGCTTGATATTGAGGGTTTGGTCATCTGCCCATTCCATGGATTCGGCCAGCTGCATGTGAACTCCATTTGTTGCGTCACGTGTGACCAATCCATCGAACATATTGCGAATGACCGTCTCAGATTCGCGGCTGCGATGGTCAGCCGGATCAAGAGAGACGGGTGCTGCAGCGAGTGCTACAACGATCGTGCTCGATGGTTCTTCAGCAGCGGATGTGGCAGGCACAGCAGGCGCGCACGCTGAAAACACGAACGCCAGTAGCAATAGAACGGTGAGAATACGATAATTAAATCGGGCCATTGCTTCCTCCTTGGTTGATTTTGAATACAACGAATCACCCACGAGCGTGGGGAGGAATCTCTGTAGTCTTTTATCACCTCCTTTCAGAACAAGCACGGATGGCACAAAACGGATGAAATACACACCTGCGTATTTCATCAGTTAACACAAAATAGTTGTTTGATGCTTTCCAAACAGGGCAAGGGGCTGATATACGAATAAGCCGTGCGTACGCCGCGCAATTTGCAATAGAGATGGGTGTGCCTGGCGGCGATAAGGTCGAGAGCCCCTCTATACCCTCAATCGCACAGGATTTGATTAAAAATAGCTAAAGTTATTATAGCAGAATATCCCCTAGAACGACGCGAGATCAAGTAGTAAATTTGTGAATCAGGAACACGTGTGGGTCCTGACACAAAATTTTCAAATGGTTCCTAACCACTGTTGTCATTCGTCCCTTCGCAGTGTTTAAGTTGCTTCGTTCAGCATAGGCTCTAATGAGGTGTTATGCTCAAACAGTCGGAGCTTCCAGCCAGGGAACGAGCAATCAAGCATAAATCTTTGTGCTATGCTGGTGTTATAAAATTATCCGTCGACATCCCCGTAGTAAGGTCACTCTTAACCTATCGCCTGCTTGGCTATAGAGAAAATAGAGGAACCACGTCAGCTACCAGTCAATATGGAGCTCTACTATAGAGTCTCCTCACTCTAAACTTGGCCAATCTGAAATGGCGAAACCGCTAGCGCAAGCCATAGAGACCGAAATGCAAGTCACTAAAAAGCAGATAGTGCCGGCCATCACTCATAAACTGGAACCCATGCAGATTGAATATTGGTGTAATGCCACCAATCTGTGTGGCGAGGAACTGCCAATCTCTAGTATCCCAGGCCATCAGGTCTCCGCGTTCTCCGGCACGCCACAGCATTTCCCCGTCTGGACTGAATAACAGGAAAGCGGTAAACCCCTCATTTCCTTCCAGAGATTCAAGCTGCTTGCCCGTAGAAACATGCCAGATCAGAATGGGAGCGTTTTCTGATGACGCGCTCTCTGAGGCGGCAAACAATGAAAAGTCGGGTGAAAAGGCGTAGACACAATCGCACGGGATGCCAAAGCTCAACGATTCGGTCCAGGTGCCCGTCTCGTAGATAATGAACTTCTCGTCGCGGTAAACCAACATCCGCGTGCTATCCGTGCTGAACTGAGGTCGAAAATAGGCAGGCATTTCTGCCACAAACTCTTCGAGCGCTGTATCCCAGATCACTACTTGATCGGAAGTCTTGAGCGCAATCCACTTACCGTCCGGGCTGATGGCAATCCTCGGCGCGGATGTGTCTCCCTCTCAGAGCACGGATTCGATTTGGCCCGAAGCAAGATCCCAAACAGCAAATTTGCCGGGCTGTGTAGCATAGATTAATTTTTTTCCATTTTGGGTAAAAGCCAGGTCAGCAATTGTGGTGTTGGCATCATTTTCAGGGACTGTTCCAACCACCTTTTCTGTTTTCATGTCCAGAATCAGTAGAAATGGCATGCCATCAGAGCTTTCAAGATCTTCGCTATTGCAGTAGATATTTCCACTGCGAAGATCTGCCTCAAGTGGTCTCGAACAGCCTCCCACGGCAAGGAAACGACTCTGCGGGCTGGCAGCGATGGCCGATATATCCATTTGGTATGGATCGACAACAGCGGCAGTCGCTACAGTAAGCCAGTATTCATGCAATAACCGCACTTGCTTCAGATTCTCGGAACTGATCACATCCCTTGCGACTTGCGTAGGTGGCGGAGATGCAGTTGATGTAGGCATCGCCGCCGATGTCATGGTCGCTGTGCCTATCTCGGGCGTGAACCGAGCTGTTGATATGGGTAGCTGATCTGGCGCTGGAGAAGTACAGGATGAGGGGAGAAACGCCACAAGGCAGATGAACCCAGCCATTATTTTGCGCAACATGGCTTCACCTCTCTTGATTGGTTATCGCAATGTATTAGGCTTTGAATCGGTGAGTGACGGCGGCGATCTGCAGGTGCTGGGTGATAAAGTCTACATTGGTGCGGACAAGGCGCATCTGCTATGGCAGGGCAATCGTATCCGATTGAGATCCATCCCGCGCCGTAATCACCGTAGGCAATTCTTCAATTCCGTTGGCCTTCCATCTGTAGATCAACCGTGCCGATACTTTCTGGGGTTTTGTACACTCGACTGTATACCAAACTGGCCGCACATATCCTGTGCATCTATCTCAATAGTTTGCTCAGAAAGTCAGATTTCCCACTTCACTTTGCATACGAAAGGCATCTTATCTGATCTCTTAACCTCAAATAGTTAGGTCAAGTATAAGTCAAATTTATTTTCTCAGAAAGTCGGGTCCCGTTACACATGGCGTCTTCTTAATTCAGCAATGACATCGGCAGGCGATAATCCTCGCGCGGAAAGTAAAACAAGGCTGTGATAGGTCAGGTCGGCTACCTCTTCGATCAGGCGCTTATCATCCTGTGCGAGAGCGGCGACGACGACCTCGGTTCCTTCCTCGCCGACCTTTTGCGCGATCCTCGACAGCCCCTCTGCAAACAGGCTGGAGGTGTATGATTTTTCAAGTGGATTTTTCTTCCGGTCTTCGATGATCTCGAACAGCCATTGAATGCTCATGGTATTTCTCCGTTTGGGATGAGACCCTAAAGGTTTGTATTCCTCGATATCAGATAACAGTTTGGTAAAAACACTTACTGAAATTGCTTGCTTGAGAGTCAAGGAAACTTTTAGGGTCTGAACTCACGATAAAAACATGTCTGGTTCCCGGTGTGACAGGCTGGGCCTGCAGGATGGACACGGATCAACAGGGTATCGGCATCGCAATCCACGCGGACTTCTACAACCCGCTGGACGTTTCCAGAGATGGCTCCCTTATGCCATAGCTCGCTCCGGCTGCGTGACCAGAAATAGGTTTCACCTTTTTCCAAAGTGAGTTGAAGCGACGTTTGATTCATGTAGGCCATCATCAGAACTTCGTTCGTCTCTGCATCCTGCACAATCGCAGGGACGAGTCCGTTCGCATTAAACTTAATTTCGGGTAAGGATAGCGGCATATGTTATTCCTTTTCCAACGTCAGGAGACGTTAACTCCAAGACGCACAGGGACGCCTTCCGCCTGTAATTCCTCTTTCAACGCTGTGATTTTCAATTTCCCATCGTGGAAGAGTGACGCAGCCAGCGCGGCATCGGCTTTGCCCTTGGTGAGCACCTCCGCAAAGTGGAGTGGGGTTCCGGCGCCGCCTGAAGCGATGACCGGCACAGAAACCGCCTCGGCAACTGCCCGTGTTAAATCCAGATCATAGCCAGCCAGGGTGCCATCGGCGTCCATGCTGGTGAGCAGAATTTCGCCGGCGCCCAACTCCACGCCGCGCGCGGCCCATTCCAGTGCGTCAATCCCTGTCGGGAGGCGCCCACCATTGACATAGACTTCCCAGCCGGAATCACGCCGGCGCGCGTCGATGGCCAGCACAATGCACTGCGCGCCGAAACGGGATGCGCCGTCGGACAGGAGTTGGGGCGTTTTCACCGCTGCTGAGTTGACACTGATTTTATCCGCGCCCGCGAGCAGGAGCTTGCGCATATCGTCCACGTCGCGAATCCCGCCACCCACTGTCAGCGGCATGAAGACCGTATCTGCCACGCGCCCAACCAACTCGAGGGTAGTCTTCCGCCCCTCATGCGTGGCAGAAATGTCGAGGAAGACCAATTCGTCCGCGCCCTGTTCATCATATAAGCGAGCCTGTTCCACCGGGTCACCGGCGTCGCGCAGATTTACAAAATTGATGCCTTTGACCACCCGGCCATCATTGATATCGAGACAGGGGATGATTCGTTTTGCTAACATATCTTCTCCGATATGGACTCAACGTCTTTGCGCAGCACCCTGTGGGCCAGACGTTGCCACTACAGCTTATTCAACGTCAGGAGACGGTGACTCCAATGCCTCTTTCAAATCAATCGTCCCTTCGTACAACGCGCGGCCGATGATTACACCTGCCAGCTTCGCCTCACGGGCGGCGATCACGTCATCTAATGTATGCACCCCACCAGATGCAATGACGTCGAGTCCGCTCGTTTCCGCTAGTTCCTTCGTCGCAGGGATATTTAGTCCGCTGCCTATACCGTCCCGGCTGATATCGGTAAAAATAACAGTGCGCAGGCCCAGGGACCGCATCCGACTCGCCAATTCGGTTGCCGAGACGCCGCTTCCTTCCTTCCAACCGCGCACACGGACGAGTCCATCCCGCGCGTCGATTCCAACAGCAACCTTTTCTGCGCCGAATCGTTCGATGGCTTCTTTCACTACATCAGGCTGCTCGACCGCAATTGTCCCAAGTACCGCCCGGCTTACACCGAATGAGAGGGCCCGTTCGATCGCGTCCATCGAGCGGATCCCTCCACCAAATTGAACTCGCCTACCGAGTTCTGCAATCGACCTGAGCGCGGCGCGATTTGCATCGTCGTTCTCACCGAACGCGCCATCCAGGTTTACTATATGCAGCCAGTTTGCACCCGCCTCCAGCCAGCGCCGCGCGGTCTGGGCAGGGTCATCGCTGTAGGCGGTCATACGCGCCGGGTCGCCTTCCTTCAAACGGACAACCTTCCCACCTCGTAGATCAATCGCAGGATAGATCTCAAAACTCATGTGGCCTCCAGGAAGTTCTTTAAGATCTGTAAACCCACTGCCTGACTTTTCTCCGGATGGAACTGCACGCCAAAAATATTTCCACGTTGTACAGCACAGGCATACTTTATGCCGTAGTCTGTGATCCCGATAACATCGGGGGAATTCCACGGCTGGCAATAGTACGAGTGATTGAAATAGACAAAGGATCCAGAATCGATATCCTTGAAAAGTGATGCCTCTTTCTTAACCTCGATCTGATTCCAGCCTGTATGCGGAACCTTGACCGGCAGCGACCCTGCAAAGCGCACCACCTTGCCAGCAAGCAGACCCAGCCCCGGGTGCTCGCCCATCTCCTCGCCGACATCGAACAAAGCCTGCATCCCGACACAGATTCCAAGCAAGGGCACGCCCTGTGCCGCGATTTCTTTTACAGCCTTATCCAATCCGCCTGCTCGTAGACCAGACATGAAATCCCCGAAGGCGCCGACGCCGGGTAAGACCACGCGCTTGCCCGGTAGGACTCTTCGCGAATCGTTCGTGCGCTCGACGCTTGCTCCAACCGCCTCCAGAGCCTTCTGCACGGAGCGAAGATTGCCCGTGCCGGCATCGATCAAAATAACATCTTTCATTTGTATTCCTTGTGTAGGGCAGAATGGATTCCGCCTTACAGCGTTCCTTTCGTGGAGGGAATGGCTCCGGCGCGGCGCGGATCCATCTGCGTAGCAATATCCAGTGCGCGCGCCCAAGCTTTGAATAGCGCTTCTGCCTGGTGGTGGTCGTCACGACCATAGACGACTCGCGCATGCAAGTTACAGCGCGAGGTAACGGCAAATGATTCGAAGAAGTGCGGAAATAATGTGGTTGGGATGTTACCAAGATAAGGCGTATGCCATTCGGCTTGAATGACTGAGTATGGGCGCCCTGATAGATCAATGGCTACATGCGCAAGGGTCTCATCCATTGGCGCGAAGCAGTCGCCCATGCGGAGGATGCCTTTGCGATCACCAAGCGCTTTATCGAAAGCCTGTCCCAGTGCCAGGGCCACGTCTTCAACCGTGTGATGGGGATCGATGTGCAGATCGCCTTTTGCCTGCACCGTGAGATCAAACAATCCGTGGACGGCGAGATGGGTCAGCATGTGATCGAGAAATCCGATGCCGGTAGAGATCTGGTGCTGGCCGGTTCCATCCAAATCAAGACTTATCTCAATCTGGGTTTCATTTGTCTGTCGTGAGATTTCGGCTGTTCGCATAGTTAGCTCCAGGGAGTCAACGTCTCCAGACGTTGAGCGCCTTTTGTTCCAAAGTCAGGAGACTTTGGACTCCGCCTCCAGCGCATACAATAACGCATCAGTATCCTGCGGTCTGCCCACGCTAATGCGGATGTGGTCGCG
Source organism: Anaerolineales bacterium (assembly GCA_035463255.1). Taxonomy (GTDB): domain Bacteria; phylum Chloroflexota; class Anaerolineae; order Anaerolineales; family Villigracilaceae; genus Defluviilinea. The sequence continues at coordinate 26,799 of DATHTL010000058.1, forward strand.
CAGACCGGGCTTGTTGAAGTAGCGCACAAAAATACCGTGTTTTTCTGCAAGTTGTTTCTTGAGTTCCGCGGCATCCCGACCGATGACCTGACACAAGACGAAATTGGATTGGGTCGGATAGGGTTTCAAGTAGGAAACCTTTTGCAGTGCAGAAAATAATCTTGCTCGTTCCCTTTTCAACTGCTCTACAACTTTTACTAACTCATCTACGTGCTCCAGTGAAACCTGTGCTGCGACACTGGCTGCGACATTCACGTTATACGGCTGCTTGGACTTCCACAATGTAGGCATCAGCCAGAGTGGAAACGCGCCGTAGCCGATCCGCAAACCGGCCAGACCGGCCCATTTGCTGAAGGTACGTAGCACAACAAGGTTTTCGCGAGAGGGTACTTCGCGAATGCGGCTTAAACCTGCGCCCAAATCCTTGGTTGATATCCCCGCCGCGGACGGCGGAGCGAGCATATCTGCAAATTCAATGTAAGCTTCATCCAATACAACGAGCAAAGGAAGCGATAACAACTCGTTGATGGTCTTTGCATCCAGCATGGACCCATCCGGGTTGTTGGGTGACGTGATGAACAACATCTTCGGTTGGTATGCTTCCACTGCCCTGTAAATCGCATCTATGTTGAGCGAAAAATCCGGATTTCGCTGCACTTCGATACAGCGCGCGGCGTTCAGCTCTGCATCGAAAGAGTACATGCCGAACGTGGGCGGACACGAAAGTATACACTCCCCTGGTTCTAGTAAGACTCGCATCAGCAAGTCAATCAGCTCATCCGCGCCAGCGCCGGCTAGCAGATATTCCTCTCCGATGCCAGTAAAGCCAGCCAGCGATTTACGCAGAGCGCGGCTTTCCGGGTCAGGATAAATGTGTGGGAAATCCAGCTTGCCGAGGGCTTCCCAGACAGCGAGCAAGGGCCCATAGGGATTCTCGTTCGCGTCCAGCTTGACAATCTGCGATGGTTCACGCCCGATGCGCGCGGACAGGACTTCGAACGGTTCGATGGGTATGTACGGCGGAAGCGATTCAAGGTGAGCGCGGATCTTCATGTAGATTGCCTCACCCGCAGCAATGCCGCGTTCCCATGCGCATCCAGTCCTTCGGCTTCTGCGATCGTCGCTGCGCCCGGACCGATGGCCTGTGCGGTCTTATCATCCAGCGCCACCAGGCTGACGATTTTTATGAAGTCCCACACGTTGAGCGGGGAGGCAAAGCGCGCCGAGCCGCCGGTCGGCATCACGTGACTGGGCCCGGCCAGGTAATCGCCCAGCACTTCGAAGGAATGCTCACCCATGAACACGCCGCCCGCATTGTTCACCTTTTCCACCCAGCGCCAGGGATCGCTAACTGAAAGACCAAGGTGTTCGGGGGCATATTCGTTTGCGAGCTGCACGGCTTCAGCGAGATCCGTGGTCAGTACTGCACCGCCGCGGTTTTGCAATGACGCCGCGATGATTTCGGCGCGGCTGCGTTGCTCGAGCTGACGCGCGATCTCAATCTGAACTTTCTCGATCATTGGCTGCGAGGGTGTAAGCAGAATTGCGGAAGCCAACAGATCGTGTTCCGCCTGCGCCAGCAGATCGGCCGCCACCCAGGCCGGGTTGGCAGCTTCATCGGCGATGACGACTGTCTCCGTCGGACCTGCCAGGCCGTCGATGCCTACCACGCCGTAGACCTGTCGTTTTGCCAGAGTGACGAATAAATTGCCAGGACCGAAGATCTTGTCTACGAGGCGGATAGTTTCCGTTCCATAGGCTAGTGCAGCAACAGCTTGCGCACCACCCAATAAATGGACCTCGTCCACGTTTGCGATTGCACAGGCTGCCAGGATGATTGGGTCCACAGGAATATTTGTATTGGCGAGCGAGCGATTGGGTGGAGTTACAACAACGATCTCTTTCACGCCAGCCACGCGCGCCGGGATTGCGCTCATCAGTACGCTGGAGGGCAGGGGAGCCGTCCCGCCGGGCACATACAGTCCCACGCGCTGGATCGGACGGATGATCTGCCCGACCGTTCCGCCCAAGTCATTAGAAAACCAGGAACTCAACGGCTGGCGGCGGTGAAAGGCTTCGATGCGCGCCGCTGCCAACTCAAGTGCTTCCCGTTGAGCAGAGGAAATGGAATCCAACGCGGATTGAATCAAGGCTTGTGAAACGGGAGCAGGCCGGAGGTCCAGACCGTCCAGCGTCTGAGTCCACTCTTGAAGAGCAACGTCACCATTGGTCCGTACATCTTTCAGAATGCGCGTGACCGCCTCTTCGGGAGTCAGCCGCTCGCCAAAGAGCTGTGCGATGCCATCGAGCACGCGCTGGCTGACGGGAAACTCATCGGGCGGTGTGCGCTTGAGAATAGTTTGTCTTGCAGTTTGAGGATCGTATTGTTTTAACATGATGTATCCTATTGTGTGGTGCCCGATAGTGCAGCGAGCATGGCTTTGTAGCGCGGCGGCTCTTCTTCAAAAATATATGTCACCGGAGAAACGATGATGCCACTGCCACCGATCGAACGTAATTCTGTGATGGCCTGCGGCAGACGGTCGCGCCGTACGACCACGGAGACCGAATACCAGTTGACCCCATCCCGCACAATGACCGGGCTGATGGTGGGACCTTGCAGCCCACCCGTATTTGTTTGTGTGAATATGTTGTATGCAATGGACTCTGGGCTTTCGCCACGCATGTTCGCGATCACGAGCAGGTTATCTTTTGCCCGCAGATGTGCCTCGATATATTCGAGCAAGCGGCGCGCCATCTCAAGAACTTCAGGATTGGTTTGCAGGGCTTTGCGATTGGCGATCAGCGCTGCCTGCGAAGGTTGGATAACACCATCCGGTAGAGCGCGCAAACGGTTATCCTGTAATGTCTGGCCGGAAGACACAAGATCAGAAATCATATCCGCGTAGCCAATAGTCGGCGCGGTCTCGAGCGTCCCTTCAGCTGCGATGAGGAGATGCGGAATTGCGTGCTGGTCGAGGAAGCGTTTGGTGAGACTGGGAAACTTCGTCGCAACGCGCAACGGATAATTCAGGGTCGTGGCAAATTTCTTGAGCGACGGAATACTGGTCACCGCCTCCCATGTTTCGGGAATGGCAAGCGTCAGCGCACAGTGACCAAAGCCCAGCGCGTCGTGCAGGATCAGGATGTCGCCGTTGTCTCCGCGCTTCTCTTCGACCATATCCAAGCCGGTGATGCCGAAGTCCACGCTGCCCTGACGCACGCTGACGACAATATCACCAGGTCGCTGGAAGATGACACCCAGCTCGGGCAGGGCGGGTAAGCTGGCTTGATACTGGCGTGGGTTGGGCTTGAGCACGCGCAACCCGGCGGCAGAAAGGAATTCCAGGGCATTGCTTTCGAGGCGGCCCTTAGAAGGGAGGGAGAGTCGAATGGTTTGTGGTGACTGCATAAATTCATCCTTGTCTTTTCTCCCCGCTCCCTGTGGGAGCCCCACAGGGGTGCTTCGCAAAGGGGCAGGGGGTGAGGGTAAGCAAAAGCCCCCGGTCATTGACCGGGGGGCTGATACATCAAAGTTTGCTATCCTGTTATATGGTTAATTCAGGTATGCACGCACTGATCCTCCGGTCCTTCGGGGACTGATGATGAGCATGATGGGAGTGCGTGAGCCTGAAGTTCATGTTGTGTCGCAGTATATCCATATCAATTGGATTTGACAAGTGCAAATCCTCTTCATTTTTGAAAAGATGAGCCGGGCGGATATAATACACTGGACCAATTCCCCAACTCATGAGAGAACCCAATGCCTCTTGAAGACCATCAAATCGTTCGCAGTAAACGAAAAACTCTTGCCCTGATTGTCAAGCCTGACGGCTCTTTAATTGTCCGCGTTCCGCTGCGGACCTCTGAAAGAACCATTCGGGAATTTGTTGAAAAGAATACGGGCTGGGTGGAGAAGAAACGCGCGGAAGCGCTGACGGCCCTGCCTCCGGCGCCCAAGCAATATGTTCCGGGCGAGCTGTTCATGTATCTGGGAAATGTGTATCCCCTGGAGATCGTGAAGGGACAGCGAAAAACCTTGTTGCTCCAAGACAGCTTCAAACTGGCACAATCAGCACAAACCGACGCCAGGCAGGCCTTTGAATGCTGGTATCGCGAGCAGGCGAAAAGGATATTAGCTGAGCGCGTAGATTTCTATGCATGCCAGTATGGGTTTGAGTATAAGAAGATCGGGATCACCTCCGCTCGCACGCGCTGGGGGTCCTGCAGTGCGGATGGCTCGCTGAACTTTTCATGGCGACTGATGCTGGCTCCCATAGAAGCCGTAGATTACGTGGTGGTGCATGAGCTTGTGCACACCCTATTCCATGACCACTCAAAGCGATTCTGGAAAAAAGTAGAAGAGATCTTTCCTGATTATCAAGAGCGGCGGAAATGGCTGCGAAAAAATGGACAGACTCTTTTGTTGTGATGCGCTGCTTCTGATCAGCTGCCGTCTTATCTGAGAAACGACCCCGCGCTCACGAAAGCCTGCTTGCGGGCTTCGTCTTTTTCCACATCGTCCACATAGACACCATTGCGCCCGCGTGAAGAGTGGATCATCGTCCAGCCACCCAGACTAATACCCACATGTGTGATCTTGCGCTGGCTGCCTGACTCTGCAAAGAAGAGCAAATCGCCCACTTCAAACGGCGGCTCAACGGGTTTCGCGGCGGCGTGCTGCATGTCTGCATCGCGAGGGATGTCAACGCCGACCCAGAGGTGAAGTAGCCGCGCCAGCCCCGAGCAATCGATCCCGTTGCCGCTGGTCCCGCCCCAGAGGTAGGGAACGCCCATCATCCGAGCGGAGTCTTCCACGATGGCTCTTCGCTTCTCCTCGATGGAGCCTGGCAGTGACTCGATTGGACGCAGGAACATTGTTGGCATCCATCCCGTGTCGTTAGCAACCACTCTGGCCCAATTTCCGCGAGCTTCTTCGATGCTCACTCCCGTCCCGCTTACCACGCGGGTGACCACCGCACTCTCTCTATCCGGTTGTGTCCGCAGCCCATATGATGGAGCCAGGATAAGGTGAGTCGCTGTTGCGGCGGAACCATTGGTGAGATAAGACTTATACGCCCAGCCTAAATATCCATCCTTCTGTCTTGTGAACACCCACTGGCCTTGTTCGTCGAGAATCTCCAGCTCGGTCCCGTAGCACAATTCGCTTGAGAGCGGCATGCCAAATGTGGGCTTCTCATACAAACCGGTCAGGTTTGTGGAGACGTGCATGCGCGGCAAATCTCCCCTGTATAGAATCTGTATGGAAGCGGTATCCAGCTTCCATTTGGGAAAATGATGGGAGAGGGTAACCAGCTGAGTCTCATCGAGCAGGCGTCCGCTCAACGTGAGGATAGTGTTTTGAAGTCTAACGATTTCAATATCGAATACAGAGATGCGACGATCACTCTGCGATGCCAGCTTATCAAGAGTGGATTGGATGTTTTCCATGATTTGATTTTACACGATTTGTAAAAGTAGCCTGTGAACAAAGAGGGTAATTTGGATAGACGTCCAAATTACCCTCTTCTCTTAAGGGATCTCAGTCTTTAGCGCACGATGTCCCATTTTTCATAGTGATCGTAGCCAGTGATTGATTCGGTGTCCTGAATCTCAGGACGAATCAGAATGTCGTCCGAGTACCAGTAAAGGGGAGCGACCACAGCTTCGTCAATGAGAAGGATCTGTTCGGCCTGAGCATAGAGGTCCATGCGTGCCTGTGGATCCTGTTCATTGGCAGCCTGTTGCAGCAGTTCGGTGAAGCGGTCAAAGTTCTCGTTGGAGCCAGGCTCGTATTCCTCAGCTTCGGTTAGCCCTACATTGATCGGCCAGTCAACCACATCGGTGAACGCGGCGTTGAGCCCAAACACATCGTACAGGAAGTTGTTGGCATCCGGGTAGTCCTGGACCCATGAGTTGCGGTAGATGTTCTCGTTACCCTCTGTACGGGTATCGAGGTAGACGGCGCGTTCCTGTGTCACGAAGGTGACATCGATGCCAAGCACATCGTTCCACATACCCACGATGGCCTCGCCGGTCCGCTGGTTGCCCTCGGAGGAGTTTGCCATCAGGGTGAGCTGCAGATCTTCGGCTGCGAGATTATTCTCGGTGAGATACTCATCGAGCAACGCCTTGGCCTGCTCCGGATCGTACTTCACGCCGTCATCCGGATAGAGTTCCGGTTTCGGGGCGCCGGCCGCGCCGGGGTTGGTGAAGAACTGGGCAGGGATTCCGCCTTTGACAACTTGCTGGACCAACAATTCCCGGTCAATCGCAAGCGACAGCGCCAGGCGAACGCGCTGATCATCTGTGGGAGCGAGCTTGGTGTTGAACCCATACCACTCTGTTCCGAGTGTATAGATCGGGCGGATCATGTCGGCATACGCAGGGTCGGAGTGGATGCGATCCCATTCCTCGGAGGGGATGGCCGCAATATCCAGGTTCCCGGCCTCGAACTCGGACAGCGCCGGAGAGGTATCCAGGAAGCGATGTTCGATTTCATCGATCTTGGCTTGCGGAACATTTTCTGTTCCAGGCCAGAACGGGTTCTTGATGAGGGTCAGGTTTGAATCGTGGATCCATTCCTTGAGGGTGTAGGGACCGTAGCCCTGGAAAAATTCCTGTTCGGTCCAGCGATCTCCGGCAGCATCAGTGCACTCATCGCCTTCGATCAGCCACTGGGGTGTGGCGTGAGCGATCCAAAGGCCCAGCAGGTTCAGATTGTAGACTGCGGGTGCGGTGAATGTGTACTCGATCGTATCCTCGTCCACGGCCCGGACGCCGACCGACTCCGGATCGGTATTCGTGCCATCGTTGAATTCGGCAGCGCCTTCAATGTAAGGCAGCAACGCATACGCGTAATCGGAGGCAGTCGCCGGGTCGATCGTGCGGACGATGCCATAGACAAAGTCCTGGGCAGTGACCATACGATCATTGCCATCACAATCCTGCACAACCTCCACCTCGCCGGTTTCGGCGTTGTAGTGTACCCAGGGCACATTGTTCATAATGTCGACGGTGTAGGTCAAGCCATCGTCAGAGACCTCGTATCCGGTGGCCATGGCCAGTTCGATTTCCGCCGTGGTTTCATTCTGACGAACGACACCAAGGGTGGTGGTCTCGGCGATCTGGATTTCCGCACTCTGCGTAGCCAGAGCCGGATCTATTGTTCCGAAGTCACTGGCGAGAGGGGCGAGCCGTAGAATTTTGGGCTCGGTGGAAGCGGGCGGTTCTGTGGCCGCCTCGGTGGGAGCCTCGGTCATTACCTCAGTCGGCTCCGCGGGCTCATCGGTTGCCGGAGCCTGCGTGGCAGGAGCCTGTGGTGCACAGGCAGCGGCCAGTAGAACGAACACAGTCATCAGGCTTAGGGCCAAGTATCTTTTCGACATGGTGTTTTTTTCTCCTCTAGCACGTGTTGGTTTTCTTGAACATTCGGATTAGACACTGATTTGTGGGTGAGGGTTCCTCCTTGTTAATTGTGAAAATATTCCCAAAATATATTTTCGGTACGCCAAGAATATATTTTCATTATATAATATTGACTAAGCAACGTCAATAAGACCATGGAGTGGACAAGATGGCGCAACAAACAGTCTTACGGCAGCATGTGTATGAACAAATCAAGCATGATATTATTACATGCAAGCTGGCACCTGGAGAGCCACTCAGTGAGCACCAGTTTGTCGATCGCTTTGGTGTCAGCAAGACCCCCATTCGTGAAGCGCTAACTTCTCTTGTTCAGGACGGATTAGTGGAATACACCCCAAATCGCGGCTTTCGAGTGACTCCTGTTTCTGTGACAGATATTCAGGAAATCTTCGAGGCGCGTATTTTCTTCGAGTCAGAAATATTCCGCCTGGCGGTGCGAAAGATATCGGATGCAGAGATCGACGAACTGGAAAAGCACAGTCGGGTGGAAGGCGACGCCAAGAGTCCTGAATACGCAGAAACATTCCTCGAGTCGAATCGCAGATTCCATACGGCATTGGCGGCTGCAGCTCGAAACGGACGCCTGCTCTGGTACTACGAGACGTTGATGAATGAAGCCCAGCGTCTCTTCTATATGGATATATCGCTTCATGATAGAGAATTTCAGTGGGGCCACGGCCATGAAGGCATTATTTCAGCATTGCGGAGCCGCGATGAGATGGCAGGCGTGACTGCCATCCGCACCACGCTGGAGAAGGCGCGCAAACGAGTTCTCGGCATTTAAAGAGGTGTAGATGACCAACTATATTCTCCGACGTTTGCTCTATATGTTGGTTGTGTTGTTGGTGGTGTCTGGTATTACCTTCATTCTCATGCACGCTGTCCCGGGCGGTCCCTTTGATAAGGAGAAGAAGCTGCCTCCGGAGATTCAAGCCATCAAGGAAAAATATTATCATCTCGACGATCCTCTGCATGTGCAGTATTTTTCCTATCTTTCCCTTGTGACCATTCCGCGCATTACCACAACCCCACCGACCATGAACACGAATGACGATTTTCTGATCACGGCAAAGGTGGGTAATTATTGGTTCAAATGGATGAACTTCGGGCCCTCGATTACATCACGCAATCGATCGGTCAACGATATCTTTCGGGAACAGTTGCCGGTATCCTTTCAGCTGGGAACCGTTGCTTTAATGATTGCCCTGGTAATCGGGATGCCCCTGGGGATTATGTCTGCTCTCAATCACAACGAATGGCCGGACTATCTGGCCATGGGGGTGGCGATCTTTGGTGTTTCCGTCCCAACGATAGTGCTGGGTCCGTTGCTTGTCTGGCTCTTTGGGGTCGCGCTCCAGTGGCTGCCTCCAACCGGCTGGGGGGCCAAGCCGCCATTTGTGCTGGGTTTGTTCCCGAGCTCGCTAAACTGGGAATATTTTCAGTATGCTATCTTGCCTGCGTTTGTGCTTGGCTTCGGCAGCTCCGCGGTGATAGCCCGCCTGACGCGTGCAAGTATGCTGCAAGTGATCCGAGAAGACTACATTCGCACCGCCCGGGCCAAAGGCTTGCGGGAGCGAATGGTAATCATGCGTCATGCACTCAAGAATGCGTTGATCCCCGTCGTCACAGTGATGGGTCCATTGTTTGCTGCACTGGTGACAGGCACCTTCGTGACGGAGTTGGTCTTTGGCATTCCCGGCCTGGGGAGATATTTTGTGACAAGCATCAGTAACCGTGACTTTCCGGTCATTATGGGGACAGTTCTGCTCTACGCGGTTTTTCTGGTGATATCCAATCTGATCGTGGATATTGTCTACGGCTTTCTGGACCCACGCATTCGCTACAATTAACAGGTAAACTCATGACAGCAATAACCCAACCAAAGCCCCCGGCATCCGCCGATCAACCGATTCCCGGTACGGCCGGGAAAAGCCGTAGTTTATACCAGGAGGCGTTCCAGCGCCTGATGCGCAATCGCGCTGCCATGACGGGTGGGATCATTATCATTCTGTTGGTGCTAGTCGCGCTCTTTGCAGATCTGATCGCGCCTTTTACGTTTGAAAAGCAATCCCTGCTCAACGCGAACGCAGTTCCCACCTGGATCACCAATGTATTCCCTTCACTCAAGCCGTACGCTGTGATCAACGAGGAGTATCCGATCGGAGCGGATAAGCTAGGTCGTGACTTGTTCAGCCGCATCGTCTATGGGACGCGCGTTTCGCTGGCCGTGGCGTTTATCGGTCCCATCATCAGCCTGATCATTGGTGTGCTCTACGGAAGCATATCTGGTTTCTTTGGCGGCCGCGTCGACAACATCATGATGCGTATTGTGGATGTGCTGTACGCGTTCCCCGGGCTCTTGTTTATTATTCTGCTGATGGCGTTTTTCCGCACCACGCTCGCCCAGCCCGAGGAGGGAACGTTTGCCTATTATGTCGGGCAGCTCGACGCAAAATTTGGTGGCTTGCTGTTCATCATGATCGGTATCGGTCTCACCGGCTGGGAAACGCAGGCCCGTCTGACGCGCGGCCAGGTGCTTTCTGTGCGTGAGAAAGAATATATCGAGGCGGCGCGGTCCATTGGTGCCACGAACTGGCGCATTATGTTCCGCCATATCCTTCCTAATATTCTGGGACCGTTGATCGTCCTCGAGACCCTGGCCATACCGGGATATATTTACACCGAGGCATTTCTCTCCTTCATTGGGCTGGGGGTCAATCCACCGACGCCCTCATGGGGATCGATGATCTCGGAGGGCTCCCGTGCCCTGCGCGCCTATCCCAACCAGGCGCTCTTCCCAGCGCTGGCACTGGCGATCACGATGTTCGCCTTCAACTTCCTTGGCGATGGCCTGCGTGACGCTCTAGAACCTCGCCTGCGCGGAACGCAGGAATAAGAATGCCTTACATCGAAATCAACAACGCAAACATTTACTATCAAGCCTACGGCGAGGACCAACCCGGACGCGCGCCCATCGTGCTGATCCACGGTTCGACGATAGACAGCCACACAGACTGGGACGCCATCGCGCCCGAGCTAGCACGCCGGTATCGAGTCTTCGCCCCGGACTGCCGGGGACATGGAAGGTCAAATAATCCCCAAATGAGTTATTCCTTCAAAGAATTGGCTGATGACGTTGCCACTTTCGTGCGTGCCATGGGCTACGAGCGCGGGCATATCATCGGTCACAGCAACGGCGGGAATGTTGCCCTTGTGACTCTCATGGAACATCCGGATGCCGTGCAAACCTGCATCCCACAGGCGGCTAACGCCTACGTGACGCGCTATCTCATTGAGCGTGAGCCAAAGGTCTTCGATCCGGATCGTGTGGCGCGTGAAGTACCCGATTGGATGAACGAAATGATCGCCCTTCATAGCGAGGTAAATGGAAAAGACTACTGGCGTGAATTATTGTGGCTGACGATGAAAGAGATCATTTCCGAGCCAAACTATTCACCTGCTGAACTGGCGCGCGTCGAGCGACCGGCGCTCGTGATCATGGGCGCCGACGATACCGTCAATGCGCCGGATGAGCATGCCCAGTACATCGCCAATAACATCCCAAGCGCCGAGCTGTGGATTCCCGGGAACACCGGGCACAATGTTCATATCGAGCGGCGCGAGGAATGGATTGCGAAGGTGTTGGATTTTTTGGAGAGGCGAGGCTAATATAATCCCGGTGGTCGAGTAGGGCGTAGCCCGAGCCCGTATCGAGATCACTATTCAATGTGTAGCTGCAAATATCCTATAAACTTGAAATAAGTGGTTTCGATACGACACTCGCTATGCTCGTGTCTACTCAACCACCGAGTAGGGAAGATATGAAACTTCACTGTGAACCCCTTACACTGGACCTCAAGACAACCTTTCGAGTCGCGCATGGTGCAAGCGACCAACGCCACAATGTCCTTGTCTATCTCGATGATGGGGTGGGGGAGGCGGCAGCCGTTCCGTATTATGGCGAAACACAACAGGGGATCATCGAATACCTGCAGTCCGTTCCGGATCTGGGAAATGATCCTTTCGACATCGACGCGGTCCTGGCAAAACGACCTGCAGGTTCACGCGCAGCGCGCGCCGCAATTGACGAGGCATTGCATGACCTGTGGGGCAAAAAATTAGGTCAGCCTCTGTATCGATTGTTCGGCCTGAATCCGAATAGACTACCGCTAACGTCTTTCACCATTGCCATGGACGAACCGCAGGTGATGGCGGAGCAGGCAAAGGAGTCGGGTTATCCGATTCTCAAGATCAAACTGGGAAGTGAGAAAGATGAAGAAATTGTCGCGGCGATTTGCAGGGCCACGAATGCCAGACTACGCGTGGACGTGAATGCCGGCTGGAGCCGTGAGCGCGCCCTGCAACTCATCCCGCGGCTGGCCGAATATGGGCTGGAATTCATCGAACAGCCGCTCGCCGTGGATGATGTGGAAGGCTTTTTCTGGCTCAAAGAGAAGTTACGCGTCCAAAAGGTTGATATTCCTATTTTTGCAGATGAAACCGCAAAGACCTCGCACGATGTCGCCAAACTGGCAGGCGCGATCGACGGTGTGGTGGTGAAGACCATGAAAAGCGAAGGCATCCGCGAAGCACTACGGATGATCCATACCGCGCGGGCACATGATATGCAGATCATGCTCAGCTGCATGGTGGAGTCATCGGTGGGAGTGACGGCTGCGGCCCATCTTGCTCCGCTGTGTGATTATGCTGATCTGGATGGCCCTTTGCTGATCAAGAACGATCCATATCAGGGTTTGAAGTACGAGGGTGCGAAATTTTTACTGCCTGACGGACCAGGCTTGGGAGTGGAACGACGATAAAGAAAGAGCCAGAGGTTTTCCTCTGGCTCTTTTCAATTGCACTCTCTTATGTAGTTTTCTTATTTTGGTAAAACTTGCGAACGTACGACATCATTTGATTTTTTGTCATCTTATCTGCGGGTTCCACCTTGAGTATCCGCTTCTGCATAACTTTATTCTTCCTGATAGCTTTCTCGAATTCGACCTTTGCCTGGCCGGGTCCCATGACCAGAATAGAGTCCGCGTTTTTGAGTGCTACGATGACTTGTCGATAGTATTTGTTCAATTGCAGCCTGAATCGGTCGTTATGATGTAGTTCCACATCTCCCTTCTGATTCAGTTTACCTCCAAGTTGGGTGCCGCCCGAGTAATGAGCCGGGGGCTCGATATGGGATGGAATCTCATCGATCCTGTCATCCTGATACCATATGGCATACGCCTGCTTATGGTCGATCCATAGCCCAACGTTTCGGTCCATACTACCTCCTCGTCTGGATTTCGTTTTTAACGTGCTGGATGGTTTTCTTAAACTACTATAGCACTTTGGCTGGAAAAACATAAATCAACGAACTGGAATCAACGATTGTGTATTAACACCTGGTTTGCGCATAAGCAATATATCTATTCCTCAAAATTTTGGAAGGACGCTGCCAACTGTCTTCATATAGGTCTGGTACTGGTCTCCAAATGTTTCCATCATCATTCTCTCCTCCTCTTTCACCCGCAGGAAGTAGAAGGGGACGAAGACCAGCAGGTTGAGAAAGCCCGCGATCCAGTTTTGCAAGAGCAGTGGCTGCGCAATGACCCAGAGAAATTGCGATGCATACATAGGATGGCGGATCACCCCATAAATGCCACGCGTAATTAGCTCATGCTTCTCGCGGATCTCCAGGGAAGGCGACCAGTTCAGTCCAAGGTCTGCGTGAGCGCGCCAGAACACGAAGAGCGCACCTGCAAGGATCAGCACACCCAGCCAGCCGGCCCATGCTGGTAGCGTGTAACTGGCAAAATCGAGCCAGCTTGTCGCCGCGTAGATGATCGGCACAAAGAACATTGCGAGGGACAACAGCCCGAGCAGGGTCCTTTCCTGCCGGGTGACCCGCTGCTCGCTCATCTTCTCTTGCTTGCGTCGATTGTTGAGCGGAATCCGGATGATGATCTCGATGAGGATGGCTACAAAGTAGATTGCTGTGAAGATATCCATGGTTTTCCTTATTGCTGCTATGAATCCAGCCGTTCAATTGGCAGTTTTTCAGAGAAGAACTTAACTTTCGGCTTTTTCGACGACAACGGTCGCTTCCGTGACCAGTGCTGCAATGGCTCCGACGGCAGCCAGCTGTGGAGCGAGCAGCACACCGACAACTCCCAGAGTCACCGGGATTTCCATAACGGTCTTGCCTTCTTTGTCTTTAATGATGATCCGGCGGATGTTCCCTTCATGGAATAGTTCCTTGATCTTGGATATGAGTTTTTCACCCTCCACCCGGAATTCTTCAGTTCTGAATTTCTGTTCGGTCATAGTTTCCTCCACTGAGATTATACGTCCAAACATCCATAAAGTTCCTTAAAACCAATTCGCCCGGCAGCATCATTGTCAGGCGATCCTCCCATCATTCGAACCACTCTTCATCTAGCGCCGGCCACTCGTCGGATTGGTCTGCTCGGTCTTTCCAGTTTTCTTTGCCGCTCCACTCCTCGATCTGGATGGCATATACCGAGGTGCGTTTCAGCTCCTTATCGGTGATCTCACGAAATTCCCTGCCCGCGGTCATGGCAGGGAAGTATTTCGCAATCAAAGCATATAGGACTCTGCGAGCCTCCTGCGGTTCGCCGACGAGGCGGGCCTGACCAAACACAATGACGCTGCGGAATTGAAGCGAAAATTCCAGTGCGACATTCGAGGGAAGCATCTTTCCCAGCTCACTGGCTTCGAAACACACCCGGGGGTTGGTCTCGATATTGGAACGTATCCGCCCCGTGAGATTCGAGTGGAAGATGATCTGGTGATTGGCTTCATCGAACCAGAATGTGGTCGGGTTGAGAAATGGCTGCCCCTCGCGCGTGGTGGCAATGTGTCCCACTCTGGCTTCCCGCAGGAAAGCCCGGATCCATTCCTCGTCGCGTTTGTATTCAGGCAGCCGTTGAAAGGCTGTCGGGGATGCGTTTTGATAGTTGCGTGGCATATAGTTGTAGGTTTTTGAACTTAATCGGTTGAAAAGCTGGACTGTGACATCTGTCGTTTGGCCGGCACACTTAATGCATAATAACAAAATCCAAGCAGGATGCCTATGGTCAGGCAGCCGATCCAGAGCGCGTTGCTGCCTATATTTTCGTACACCCATCCGCCCACGAGAGGACCGATAAAAAATGACAGCCCCCAGGCAGAACCAAATATCCCCTGATATAAACCGCGCAGTTCCACCGGAGATAGATCTGCAATGATGGCGGGGCTAACCGACGTCCCGGCGATTTCACCTAACGTCCAGATGACAACACTTAGAGCGAACAACGGCAGGTTGGTTGCCAGCGCCGTGAACCCGAAGCCGAGCCCGGTCAAAACAGCTGCCACAGCCACGGTTTCAAAGCGCGGCCACTTCCTTGCCATATTGCTCACCGGGATGGTCACCAGGATAATGAGAAAACCATTCACAGCAATCGCCGCGCCATATTGCTGAGGACCAAGTCCATGCGACTGCATGTCGAGAGGCAGGGTTACGTTGCCTTGCATATAAATCATACCGAAGAATAAAGTGAGAAAGGAGAAAATCAACAGGATGGGCGCGCGCCGTAATTGAGAGATCCGTTCGCCCAGCGCCATATGCGACGTGTGATGTGCTTCTGCCGGGCGTGTTTCGGGGATGCCGAAGAATACGATCAGGCCGAAGATGGCGGTGGTTAACGCATCAGCCACGAAGAGGATCAGGAAGTTGTAATCCGCGATCAGTCCCGCGAGCAGCGGAGCGACCGCCGCGCCAAGGTTGATCGCCCAGTAATTGTACCCGTAGGCGCGCGTCCGTAATTCGGGCGGGACCAGGTCTGCAATCGCCGCGCCGACTGCCGGGCGGTAAAGATCCGTGAAGAAGCCGACCATGAATGTAGCAACGGAAATAAGCGCCAGGTCACGCGCCAATCCCAGGGTGACCATGAAGATGGGCGTGATAAAGAAGCTCATCAGCATCACGGGACGACGGCCGAAACGGTCCGTGAGCTCGCCGCCGCTGAGCTGCGCGGTGAAGGAACCCGCGCCAAACAGCGAGACCATCAGCGCGGCCTGGCTGACGGGAATCTCCCGCTGCGCGGTCAGATAAAGCGTCAGGAAGGGGATGACGAAGCCGCCGAGGCGATTGATGAGCGTGCCGGTCCAGATCAACCAGTACGTAGGAGGCAATCCTTCAATGAGCGAAGCGAGACCCTTTTTATTCATAATTGTTTTCCTTCGGCGATTTCGATAATATAACAGATGTTCTAAAAATAAAAGAGCCCCTGAGGAGGCTCTTTCTTACTTTACGCTTGCACGCTTCGACTGCGCTCGCTTAGCAGCTCGCTCCGCTCACTATGGTCCCGGAGTTCTTCCGGGAGCGCGAGATTAAGTGTCAAACGCCCATTCGCCTGCACGCATGACGGGTTCGCGTGTGCCGTCCTCCCGGATGCCATCGATATCCATTTTGTCTGAGCCAACCATAAAGTCATCGTGGGTGAGACTGATATTCCCACCATTCGCTTGAAATTCCTCTTCGGTCATTTCATTGCCGCCCTCCATCGTAAAGCGATATGCGGCGCCGATGGCAATATGGGAAGCAGCATTTTCATCGAAGAGGGTGTTATAAAAAAGATGACCTCTCCGGCTGACGGGGGAGCTATTCGGCACCAGCGCGATCTCACCGATGCTTCGTGAGCCTTCATCGGTTTCGATCAATTTGCGCAGGTGATCTTCACCCTTTTGCGCGCTGAAATTTGTGATCTTGCCATTCTCAAACGTCAATACAAAATCCTCCACAATATTACCTACCAGAACCAGCGGGCGGGACGAGCTTACCCTGCCGTTGCCCCGGTCCTTATGAGGCATAGTGAACACTTCTTCGGTGGGCATGTTAGCTGTGAATTCGATCCCGTTTTCCGATTTCATTTGTGCTGCCAGCCAGCAGTGGCCCTCAGGAAGTCCGACAGTCAGGTCCGTGCCGGGAGCCTGGTAGTGGAGAGCGGTGTATCGCCTCGTATTTAAGTAACTGCTACGTTTCTTTAGATCCGTGATATGGGCCTGCCACGCGGCCACCGGATCCGGTTGGTCTACGCGGCAGGTTTGAAAGATTGCCTCCCAGAGTTTCTCGATTGCTCCCTCAACCGTTGCGGCCGGGAATATTTTAGATGCCCATTCTTTCGTGGGGCTGGCGACTGCACTCCAGTTGGTGGCGTCTCGCTCGATCAAATCATAGAATTTTTTCCACTTCTTTAGCCTGGCCGTCTGAAACGTGGATACGGTTTCCGCGTCTACGTCTGCAAATACATCAGGGTTTTTGGAGGCAATACCAAGCAGAGCATCTCCGTTTTCGGCGAATTCCAGGGCAGCATTCGCACCCCAGTTCGGGATCTCTGCCAGAGAGTCCTTTGGCGCATTCTTGAGATGGATATGAGTGATCTCATCATCTACCCAGACCACATCCACGTAGCGGGCGCCCGCCTGATAAGCACTCGCTGTGACCAGTCTCACCAGCGGATAGTCATGGATGCCGGCAAGGATAAACAATCGCTGGCCCGGGCGTAGATTGACGCCAACTCTAACGGCTACATCTGCGTACTTTTGCAGTGCCTGCAAGAATTCCTGTTCATTCATGATGACCTCCTGACGGGTGGGAAGAACCGATAAAGCAGTATAGCAGTTTCAGAAACCAAATTCAACCATAATTATCTAAATAAAAATCTCACCAGATGTACACCTGGTGAGATTTTGTGTTAAGGCAATTTACAGCTTAAGCGTCAAACGCCCATTCCCCTGAGCGCATCACGGGCTCGCGTGTGCCATCTTCGCGGATGCCGTCAATATCCATTTGCGGGGAGCCAATCATGAAGTCCACGTGCGTGAGACTGGTGTTGCCGCCGGCGGCATTGAACTCTTCGTCGGTCAATTCTTCGCCGCCGGTGAGGGTGAAACGATACGCACGACCGATGGCAATATGACAGGAGGCATTTTCATCGAATAGAGTGTTGTAAAAGAGGTGCCCGCGCCGGGCGATGGGGGAGCTTGCCGGGACCAGGGCCACTTCGCCGAGGCGGGTGGAGCCTTCATCGGTGTCGACCAGCTTCTGGAGGATCGCCTCATTCTTCTTCGCGCTGACCCGGACCACTCTCCCGTTCTCAAAGGTCACCTGGAAATCCTCGATCAGGCTGCCCCCATAGCTCAGCGGGAATGTAGAGGAAACAGTTCCATCGGCGCGCTGGCGGTCAGGCAGGGTGAAAATTTCCTCAGTCGGCATGTTTGCTGTGAAGATTACGCCATTTTCCGCCAGGGACTGGGCGCTGATCCATTTATGTCCGTTCGGCAGTCCGAGGGTGAAATCTGTGTTGGGCGATTTGTAATGCAGGGCGGAATATTTCTTGGCTTGCATGTAATCTGCGCGCTTCCGAAGATTCTTGATATGCTCGCCCCAGGCAGCCACGGGATCGGGCTCCACGGCGCGCGTGGTTTCAAAAATGGCCTGCCACAGCTTCTCCATTGCCTCTTCAGACTGAAGCCCTGGGAACATTTTGGCAGCCCAGGCCGGGGCAGCCGAAGCGATGACACACCAGTTGACGGCATTCCGCGTGATGCTCAAGCCGACTGCTTGATAGTTCTCCAGATGAGACTTCTGCATCGCGCCGATACGCTCGGAATCTAGCCCGGCATACACATCGGGGTCATTCGCGTAAATCGATAATAAGGCATCGCCGTTCTTGATCATGTCCATGATGCCGTTGACGTGCCATTTGGGGTATTCCTTGAACGAATCAGCGGGAGCATTTTGCAGGCGGATGCGCAGCATTTCCTCGTCGCCCCAGATCACATCCACAAAACGGGCGCCCGCAGCATATGCAGCCCTGGCCACCTCGTGGACAAGGGCTCTCCCTGCGGGAGGGACGCCGCGCGAAGTTGCATTGGTGATGATGAGGCGCTGACCGGCTCGCAAGTTCAAACCGACTTTGACAACGGCTTCGGCATACTTCCGAAGCAATTCCTGGTGTTGTTGAGATGGCATCGATTGAAAGATCCTTTTGGGTGGAGTTGGTTCTAGTATAACGCCGATTCAAGACAAGGATAAACCCCTCTGCAGCACTGCCGGGGGACTTTTCAGCTACCTTCCAGTTTATGTAGCAGGAACTGCTTGCAACACTTGTGTGTTATATAGAACAGAACATAGCTGTTATCACAGGAGACCCCATGCTTCGCATCGAAAGAGTTGATACTGGTAACAAATTACAGGTAAAGCGTTTTGTTGAGCTTCCCTACAGGTTGTATAAAGATTGTCCGCAGTGGGTGCCGCCGTTATACATCGACGCGTATTTGCCGCTAAACCGCAAAAAACATCCCTTCTTCGAACATTCGGAGGCCGATTTTTTCCTGGCCGTACGCGATCGGGAGGTGGTGGGACGCATTTGCGCAGCCAACAACAAGCTCTTCAATGACTACCATAAAACAAAAAAGGCCCATTTCTACGCCTTCGAATCCATCGATGATCTCGAAGTGGCACAGGCACTCTTCAATGCAGTCAACAGTTGGGCAAAGGAGCGCGGGCTGGATACGGTGATTGGACCGAAGGGACTTTCGCCCTTCGATGGCTATGGCATTCTCGTGGAAGGCTTCGAGCATCGCCAGATGATGACGATGATGAACTACAATTATGGCTATTACCCGAAACTCATGGAAGCGATGGGTTTTGAGAAGGAAGTGGATTTCGTCTCGTGTTATTTGCCCGCTGAGTGCTTCAAAATCCCGGAACGTGTGGAGCGCATAGCCAAACATGTTCTAGAGCGTGGGGATCTGTGGGTGAAGCAGTTCAAGAGCAAGCGGGAACTGATCCAATGGGCGCCGCGGATTGGGTATGCCTATAACAAGGCGTTTATCCATAACTGGGAGTACTACCCCTTTACAGAGGGGGATGTGAAATATGCTGTGGATAATGTCTTTATGATCGCCAACCCGAAGCTGATCAAGCTCATCATGCACAAGGACGACATCGTCGGCTTCCTGTTTGCCTTCCCGGATGTTTCGGCTGCACTGCAACGCGCCAAAGGACACCTGCTGCCGTTCCGCATCGTGGATATTCTGCTGGAAATGAAACGCACGAAAACGGTCTCTGGCAACGGCATGGGAATCCTGCCTGAATTCCAGGGCAAGGGCGGGAATGCGTTGCTTTACTATGAAATGGGGAGGACCGTCTTTGGGTTCAACCGTTTCGAACACGTGGAGATGACCCAGGTTGCCGAGACGACCCGTCAGATGCGCGCAGATCTGAGGAATCTAAATGGTGTGGAGTATAAGAATCATCGCGTGTATTGCAGGCCCATCGGGTAAACCGGTACACATGTAAACACGTATACATGGCTATTTGTGTACCTGTTTACCTGTCTACTTCCTCCCTACGCCAACTGAACGTTTATTTCCGTTCCCAGCCTGGCTGTCTCTCCATCTTTGGAGTAGCTCAAGGGCAACACCACATGAAATCTGCTGCCGGGGAAATTGACTTCGTCATAACCTTTGCTTTCCACCCAGATGCGCCCGCCGTGCGCTTCGACAATGCCTTTGGATAACGCCAGTCCCAGCCCTGCGCCGCTGCCCTTGAAACGCGTCTTGCTCGTGGAATGCTTGGAAATCTCGCCCGGCTGGTAAAACTTGCTGAAAATAATATCCTGCGAAGCGGGATCCACGCCCACGCCTGTGTCGCTGACCACGATTTCCACGCCGCCGTTGGGCAATTCAGCACTGCGCGTTGGCAGGACTCTTGCACCGACCGTGATTTTGCCATTGTTAGGCGTAAATTTGATGGCGTTGCTCAGCAAATGCTGGAAGAGTTTTTTAAGCAGGTTGGGATCGGCTTTTGCCAGAGGAAGAGCAGGCACGTTGATCTCCAGGATTTGCTGGCGTTCCCTGAGAGTCTTTTCCAGGCTGCTGCTCACTTCTCGAATCAGGCTGGCTGTATCGACAGGCGTTAAGTTAAGCTGCAATGTGCGTGTGTCGATCTGGGCGATATCGAACATGGAGTCCATGATCTCATGCAGGCGGCGCGTCCCTTTCGAGATGGACTTGAGCATGGCGTGAACGCCCTCTGGCAGCGTATGATCTTCGATCAACATTTCCGTGTATCCGATGATCGTGGTCAGCGGGGTGCGCAGTTCGTGCGAGGCGATGCTGATAAAGTCAGATTTGGTCTGGTCAAGGCGCTCAAGATCGCGGTTGGCTTTGTCGAGGGCGCGGTAGGCCTGTCGCAGTTCGGTGTTGAGCTGGACCAGGTTCTCGACGAGGCGCGCGTTTTCGAGCGCAACCGCCGTCTGGTTGGCGAGCGCGGCCAGCGTCACGAGGTCTTCCTCCGAGTAACGGTTGCCGCTGATCTTGGCGCCGAGGGCCAGCATGCCGATCCATTCGCGTTTCGAAAAGATGGGCAGATACACTTCGGCTTCGAGGTGATTAAACCACTCACGCTCGGCGGAGGAAACAGTCCGAAAAGCCGGGAGCAGGTCCAGGTCATATTGCAGGAGCGGGCGTCCTTCCTGGGTGAGCTGCTTCACAATAGGATGATCGCTTGTCATCGTGATGATCTTGATCTGGCGCTCGCCCTGGTTTCGCACGGCGCGCAGGCGGTAGGTTTTGGCCTCACCTGCCCCTTCTGAATCTACAAGGAACAAAAAGCCGCGCGAGATATCCATCGCCTCGATAATCAATCCGACGGCGACGTTGGCTAGGCGCTGCATGTCGAGGATGTTACTGATCTGCTCGCTGTAGGCATGCAGCGTCCGGCTCGGGTGGAACTCCTTGATATTCAGCCAGGCGTTCACCCAGCGTCGCACGAGCGAAAGCAGAGGGGTAAAGATAAACGAAAGCAGCAAGGCAATGCCCGCACCCACCAGCAGTGGGCTGTAATTGGGCAGCGCTTCGAAGACAGTTTGTGATGTTGTGAAACCTGCAACATAAAAGGCGACAATCACCACTGTAGTAATGATGTACGTGACCACTTTTCGTGACACTTCCACCAGGTCAGGCGGATCATGGGTCACCACAATGAACGTCGCGAGCATGGCGGCAATCAACCGGATGGGATTGCCGGGCAGTGGAATACCTCCCAAAATCAACACATCGTTAAGAGCGACCAGAAGGAAAACGGGCGTCCAGTAGTTCAAGCGATTGCGCAATAGAGGCTGGCGTGAGCGCGCGTACGCCGTGCGGACGCTCAGAACAGCACCGACCATAAAGATCAGCCAGCCCAGCATTGCCCAGGCGGGCCCCAGCCGCTCAAAGGTGAGAGAAAAGTTTCCGTTCGTCCAGACCACCGGACCAAAGCGGAAGACATTCAAGAAAATAATGACAAATCCCAGGAACCAGGCTGCACCAACCCCCGCCCAGACGCGTAGATTGCGCCGGGTGAAAAAGCCAACCGTAAGATTCAACAAAAACGCGAGCGCCAGAGCTCCGTACGTCTGAAAGTCATTCGCGATCTGAGCTGAAGCAATGTAAAGCCGCCCTCCCCGCCAAAGTCCTTCGGCCACTACCAGGAACGCGCCGATGAGAATATAACCGCTCAGCAGCATGGCGGCGTTCTCGTGCCCGGCATGCCGCTGAACCAGTGTAATAAGCAAAGCAACGTAAAGTGCTGCCAGGATCAGGTGCAATATTAACGTGAGGTTTTCGACTGACATCGCCGCAAAGTATACTCGAAATCATTTCTATAGAATTGCATTGTGTTATTCTCGACGTATTGGTCCACTTAAAGCTCGTAAATGTGGGCTCAATTAATAGTGAAACAGGCGGGAATGGGTTATCATTAATCCATGCTTATCACAAAAAACTCCCGCGATACGTATCAATTTAGTTCGGATTTCTTCCGCCCGGATGGGGGACTGGACTTTGCCGATTACTCATCCGCACGGAAGTTTGCCTCCGAGATGTCGGCGCGCCGGACGCAGCCGGTGCCTGCCTCCGATATTTATGCCATGCAGCTCATCGACGAGGCACTGCGCGTGCTGATCAGGCACTATGCTCCACCCGCAGTGATGAGCAACGCGGTGTCATTCGTGGATGAAAACCTGGGCGTGGAGTCTGTCGAATCGATCCAAAGGAAATTTGTGGCTGAATTCCCGCCCGATCACGTCTATCGCGGCGAGCTAAAACCGGAAGAATATCTCCAACAACGCATGGCTTCTGCTGCCCAGAACGGACGCGCCGCGACCATTGAAGAATTATTGTTTACGTATTTGCACAACGCAAACCCCGCAGTCAGCCCGCTGATGGAGCTGGTGGACGATGAGCCGCTCGAACCAACCGCCTACAAGAATCTAATTGGTGCGCTCGATTCGTTCTTCAACGAGCTGGCCAAGGACAATCCGGCGGCGCAAGGCGCAACGCAGTCTCTCTTCGAAATTTTGCGTGCGCCCGCGGAAGCCTCTCCTTACTCCTTAGAGGGCCAGCTTCAATTTATTCTCGATAAATGGGGCGACTTGCTTGGCGAACGATTTGTGGCACGCATCCTGCGCAGCATGGACTTTCTACGCGAGGAAGCCATTCGCCAGCACGGGCACGGTGATTTCAAGCCTGACGTGCCGCTGCAGACCTTTGGCGGCGGTGAATATCAGGAATATGAGCGCTACAGCCCGGATAAAGACTGGATGCCGCGCCTGGTGCTGATTGCCAAGAATTCCTACGTCTGGCTCGAGCAGCTTTCGAAGAAATATCAGCGCTGGATCAAAACCCTCGATCAAATTCCCGATGAAGAGCTGGATATTCTGCGCGATCGCGGCTTCACCGGTCTA
Organism: Anaerolineales bacterium; assembly: GCA_035463255.1. Taxonomy (GTDB): domain Bacteria; phylum Chloroflexota; class Anaerolineae; order Anaerolineales; family Villigracilaceae; genus Defluviilinea. The sequence goes on from DATHTL010000058.1 coordinate 50,018, forward strand.
TGGTTGATCGGCTTGTGGGAGCGCTCGCGCGCCAGCCAGCGCATCAAGCAGCGCATGGGTGACGCTGACGCGGTGGCTTCCGCGTACTCGCTGTATTCCTATGATATTGCCGAAGACCTGGGAGGCTGGAGCGCGTTGGAGAACCTGCGCTGGCGCGCCTGGCAGAGAGGCATCCGCCTCTCTGCCGATATGGTGCCGAACCACATGGGTATCGACTCACAGTGGGTCATTGAACATCCCGATTGGTTCCTATCCCTCCCATACCCACCCTATCCCTCTTATTCCTTTAAATCGGAAAATCTATCCGAGGATCTCCGCGTTGGGATTTATCTTGAAGATCATTATTACGACAAAACGGATGCGGCTGTTGTCTTCCAGCGCCGGGATCATTACACGGGCGACGTCCGCTACATCTATCACGGCAACGACGGCACATCCTTCCCCTGGAACGACACGGCGCAGCTCGATTACCTGAAAGCCGAGGTGCGCGAGGCGGTTATTCAAACCATTTTGCACGTCGCGCGAAATTTCCCTGTGATCCGTTTTGATGCGGCCATGACCCTGGCGAAGAAGCACATCCAGCGCCTGTGGTTTCCTGAGCCGGGTTCGGGTGGTGCGATTCCCTCGCGGGCTGAGCATGGCATGACGCGCGCCGAGTTCGATGAAGCCATCCCCAACGAATTCTGGCGCGAGGTCGTCGACCGCGTCGCAGCCGAAGTGCCGGATACTCTCCTCCTTGCCGAAGCGTTCTGGTTGCTCGAAGGTTACTTCGTCCGCACGCTGGGTATGCACCGGGTGTATAACTCCGCATTCATGCACATGCTGCGCGCTGAGGATAACGAAAAATATCGCATGGCGATCAAGAACACGCTCGAGTTTGATCCGCAGATCCTCAAGCGCTACGTCAATTTCATGAACAACCCCGATGAAAAAACGGCCATCGAGCAGTTTGGCAACGGCGATAAATACTTTGGCGTTGCGACCGTTCTGGCTACTTTGCCCGGCCTGCCCATGTTCGGCCATGGACAGGTGGAAGGTCTGCGTGAAAAATACGGCATGGAGTTTCGCAAGCCCAAATGGGAGGAGACTCCCGATGAAGGTCTGATCGGCGGCCACGAATGGAAGATCTTCCCGATCTTGCACCGCCGTTATCTCTTTGCTGATGTGGAGCAGTTCTATCTCTATGATCTATATCAGTCCGACGGCGGCGTGGACGAGAACGTCTTTGCCTACTCAAATGTTCACGACGATGAGCGTGGACTCGTGATCTATCACAACCGCTTCGCCGACACGCGCGGCTGGATTAAAACCTCGGCCGCCTATCTCAACAAGAATACCGGCGACCTGCGTCAGAAAGCTCTGGCAGAAGGACTGGGACTGCCGTTTGAAGGGTATGTCATCTTCAAAGATTACGTGACCCACCTGGAATATATCCGTTCGTGTGACGACCTGTGGCAGAAGGGAATGTATCTTGATCTGCATGCTTACCAGCATCACGTCTTCATGGACTGGCGGTTTGTGGATGACGAGAGGTGGAGTGATGTTTATGCCGCTCTGAACGGCGCGGGGGTGGAGTCCATGCAGCGGAAATGGGATGAGATGTTCGGGGTGAAGGAAGAAGATGCAGAAGCCCTTAAGGTCAAGAAACCGCGCAGGAAGGCTGTTAAAAAAGTTAAAGCTTCAGAAGAAACCGAAACTGCCGGTGGTGAGAAGAAACGCGTTACGAAGAAAAAAGCCGTCAAATCGGATCCGGTTTTAAGAGTGACGAAAAATGGAACGGTAGAGCAAGAAGTTCTGATCAAAAAACCGGCGAGGAAAAAATCACCGCCGAACGACGAGTAGGCTCACTGTTTGTAACTACTTTGGCTGTTCAAGAGTTGCCAGGCTGAGACCAATCCAGCGATTGCCCAGCCGATGGCAGTACCTATCGCCCAGGCGATCTCATAACCCAGGTCTAGCTGGTCTATCAGGAATCTTCTAGCGATCCACCAGCCTAACGCCGCGCCCAGCGACCAGGCAAGAACGATCCAGGCTATATTCTTCCAGCTGACATGAGTCTGTCCAACGCGAGTGACAATCGCCATCGTGATTGCTATCCCAATGGCGTAACCGATCGCAATGCCACTGGGTTCAGTAATGAAGTTTCCGATCGCCCACCCTGTGGCCGCGCCGATTGCCCATGCCAGTGCAAACACGGCTAGCTGTTTCGGTCTGGAGCGCGTACCTGCAAAGTTGGATATAAACGCGGTAGCCAGGCCTCCGAGAGCTCCACCAATTGCTCCCCCCACGGCTGGAATCTCTGTTGCGTTGTATAACACACCGCCGATCGCGCCGGCAATGGCCCATGCTAATGCGATGGGAATCACTGCACTGCCAACAGCTTCCTTACGCATTTCAACAGGTGGAGAAACGCTTTCAGCATTCTGAGCAGGGTTAGGTTTTACAGGGGAGGGCTCTTCTGAAGCCTCAGGCTCTACATAATTCAAATAATCTGAGAGCGCAGCATAAAGTGAACGTAAACCTGCCTCTTCATTTGCCCGCAGATCCACATACTGACGGGTGATCAATCGCAGCGTGATCGATGAATCCTCGTCACCGCGCACAAGGACTGGGAAGATCTGTTTGCGGTTTTGGTCGGCCAGGCTGATCTCACGCCGGACCCATTCTGAGCTTTTCGCGTCAGGAGACATCACGACAATGGCGGCAGAGGCAGACTTGATTGCTTTCTCAATTTCCTCTTCCCAAATGGGAGTACCAGGGATTAACTTCTCATTATCCACCCAAGCATTGAGACCCTGTTCCCGCAGGAATCGAACAATTCGCCACATGATCTCACGATCCCTGCGGCTATAACTGACAAAGACATGGCCTCTCGGTACTTCAGGCATGGCACTACTCTAAGGGGATGATATCCTTATTATAAGAGTAATACTGTCTAAATTGAATATCTCAGCTGATCCAGTGTATAGAAAACATTGACCGCGGCAACAGCCGCAGTCAATGTGGGTTGAGTAAAAGCCAATCCAGTAGAGGCCGGCGTAGCTTTTAGATGAACTATTGATGCGCTCTTCATCCCCCGTGTGTTTGCGTGAAGAGTTAATTTGCTTCGACTGTGTGCTGGATCAGATTCAAGCCTGCAATATAGAAGAAACCGAGCATGTAGACGATCATCCAGAACAGGATGCTCCAGCCCAGATAGGGCATAAGCACGATGCCTGTGAGCAGTGCATACAATCCCAATAGGATCTCGATCCAGACCATGGAGCTCAGCGGCGCGACATAGCTGCGATCGATCTTTTTCTTCTGCCGTCTATTATTGACATTCAGCTTCGGTGTGCGGATGAATGCTCCCCCTTTGCTGAACAAGCCTTCCAGGACGGCGACCGTCGTACTCAAGGAGAGACCAAAGCCGACAATGACAAGCATGGGGAAGGACGCCATCCTTCTCAAGATGGATCGATGCTGCGTTGCAGTGGCCGTCAAATATAGCAATGGCGGGCCCAGGCCAGCGAGAATCGAAATCGGAAAGACTCGAAACGCCCCGGGAACCAAAAGTCCCACGGGCAGAGTGAGCAGCAAGATCGAAAGCATTAATGGATGCACAAAATAGCCCGTCAGATGTAGAAGGGCCATAAAACGTACTTTCAGAGGTAAGTTTGCTTTCAGCACACTGGGCAGGATCTTGCGAACCACCTGGAAGCTTCCCTTCGCCCAGCGGAACTGTTGTTTCTTATACGCTTCCACCTGTGGGGGTAATTCCGCCGGGACTACAACATCGGGCAGATAATCGAATTTCCAGCCGCGCATCTGGGCGCGATAACTGAGGTCGAGATCCTCCGTCAGCGTATCCCATTGCCAGCCACCGGCATCCTCAATACAGGCGCGCCGCCAAAGTCCGGCGGTGCCATTGAAGTTGAGGAAAAAGCCGTTCTTGGAGCGGACGGTCTGCTCGATAATGAAGTGACCATCGATCCCCATGGCTTCGGCCCGGGTGAGCGAGTTGTATTGCTGGTTGGTGTGGCCCCAGCGCGTCTGCAGACATCCAAGCTGTGGATTCTGAAAGGAGGGAACGGTCCGCTTGAGCCAATCAGGCTTGGGGACAAAATCCGCGTCGAAAATGGCGATCAGCTCGCCCGTCGCGGTCTGGAGCCCGTTCTGCAGGGCGCCAGCCTTATATCCCTGGCGATCCACCCGATGGATCAACTCGATATCCACGCCACGGCGCTTATAATCATCGATCAGCCTGCAGAGCAGGTCGACTGTGTCATCCGTGGAGTCATCCAGTACCTGAATCTGGAGACGATCAGCAGGATAGTCGAGCCGGGTTACGGCGCGTAATAAACGTTCTACCGTATATTTTTCATTAAAGACTGGGAGCTGCACAGTAACATGCGGCCATTCCCGGAGCACTTGGGTCTCTTGCCTGCGTTTCTTCGGCGTTTTCATACGCAGGTACATAATCGTGGTGATCAGATTATGGAAGCCGTAAAGGGCCAGGATGGTGGTGACAATAAAATAGAAAACTCCCATTAAACCGGTAAGCAGTTGCAAAGTCTCATCCTCCTTCTTGCATCGCAGAATACAACCATAGGGCTGCATGGCTGATAATAGTAAGAACGAAGCAGACAGGATGTTATTATCTTCTTTGGGAGAGATTTCTTAGGGAAGAATTAGAATTTGCTTAATACAATGCCCGGCCAGGGTACATAAATAGATCCACCTCCAGGCAGGAGGTGGATGCAAATTTTATTGGTATCTCGAAAAATAACTGAGAAGAATATGTGGAAGCGTTACCCGACTGATTCCTGCTTTGTTTTGACCTGCCAGTGGTAAAGCACCACATAGAGGATTACGAGGGCCATCAACCAGAGAAAGACAGAGCCTATCACACCCTCGCGCGAGACATGGAAGATCATGGGGTTGTCTTCCAGCCAGGGCAAGGACTCTGGCATAGGCTTGCCATCCAAAAGATAGTACAGCACGTCTTCCAACCCGCTGAACGCGCCGACAAACAGGGAGATCAAGTAATAGAGACAATCTTTCCAGGCGCCCCACATAAAAACCACGCCCAGGATCGCGTATCCCGCCAGGGAAACAAACCAACCGGTGTGATAAATGTCGGCATAATGGACCATCTGATTGGTTTCAAAGATCCTCTGCCAGATGAGGATATCAGCGAATGTATAAAAGGTGAGCGCCAGTGCGGCAGCAATGAGAGGGCGAAATTTTTTCATTGAAAATGCTCCGAAGTATGAATGAGGTGTAACAAATACTAGACGGCCAAAAACAAATTTCGCAGAGTATACCTTGAATTAAAACACATACCATGGAGTTCGACCTACGTTAGACGTACTTTTCCCCTACACTTTGCAGAAGTGTAATCCATTTGTGATATAAGCAAAGGTTTCCTGAATACTCAATTTCCCCATCTTGGCTGGTAGTCACAATAACCATTTTCTGTCAGACGGCGCAGGTCCGTTCCATTCACCCGCATAATGTAGATCTCGCAACTGGATAAATCCTTATTGGCTACATCTGTATAGGCAGTGAATGCCACCCATTGTCCGTCGGGAGAAAAACTTGCTCCCTGGGAATTGTTGCCATTAGAAAACTGGCTTAAGTTGCTGCTATCCTCGTTTATCAGGTACACATCATGCTGGAAGGGTCCACCCATATCGAAGGTGATCACACCATGACTTGACCAGTCGCTACGCCCGCGCGTGTCGATCGAATCATTCACAACCCGCGGGTCGCGCCCATCAAGACCTACAATGTAAAGCTTGTTGTTTTCTCCCTTGCCCATGGCAAACAGGATCTGCGTCCCATCCGGTGACCAGGTGGGGTCATGAGCATCCTGAGTCGAAGAGCTGTAAAAAACGTGGGGATCACTCCCGTCTCTGTTCATCAGCCAGACTTGGGCGAGGTTGTTGTCTGCCCGGTAGGTGAAGGCTATCCATTGGTTGTCCGGTGAAATTTCGGGTGAGCCTACCTCGTGCTCAAAACGGGTCAGTTGTTTTGTCTTCCCGGTATTGAGATCAAATTCATAGATCTCGGTGTTCCCCGTTGCTTTTCCGACAAAAAGCAGGGATTGTCCATCTGGAGATAGCGAGGCGTAATAATTGGCGGAGGGGGCATCTGTGAGCCGGCGCCAGCCCGAGCCGTCGGCGTTGATGATGCAAACCTCATCACCCGCCACCTGACAGGTATAAACGATCTTCCCGGTCGGTTCCGCCAACGGTGCATCGATCAGGATCGGGGTATTCGTGCTGATGACCGGATCAGCGTCTTCAAGAGTGGGTGTGATCGCGGCCAGCTGTTGTGTGGGGGTAGGAACGTTCTGAATATTGGTATAAATGAAACGTGCGACCAGAGCAAAACCTGTGAAACACATCAATCCGATCAAGGCAAGCAGGCCAGGGAGAGCGAACTTTCTGATATCTAGTGACTGGGTGGACGACGTTTGCTTTCCTCCCGATTTGGGTCGTCGGCTGATCATCGTCAGGCCGGTGTGATCTCGCAGCGCGTTGGCAAGCTCGTCCAGTCCCTGTTCAAAGTTCTGGCGCAGGTCCACGCGTTGGTGATTCGAGAGCCGCAGCGGGATCGAATCGTCCTCATCCCCGCTGATCAGGACAGGAAAAATACGCTTGTCATTCTGTTCCGCGAAACTGATCTCACGGCGCACCCACTCGGAGTCATTGGATCCCGGGGAAAGTAGAACAATGATGCCTGCAGCGCCACGGATGGAACGCTCGATCTCCCGTTCCCAGGCGGGAGAGCCAGGGATGAGGTTCTCAAGGTCCACCCATACATTGAGCCCGCGCCCGCGTAACTCTGCAATGATCCTTCGTTGCAGGTCGATATCCTCCCGGCTGTAACTCATAAAGAAATGGGGAGTCGATGTGCTCATTACGATCCGCCTCGTTCCTGGTTGGTTTTATCCATTATAGAATAAAAAAAGGTTTAGGTAAACAAAACCTTCAGGCTATTCTGCCTGAAGGTCGTAGAGTCCCACAATGATCTATCTTATTCGAGCTCGGTAGGGTGGGGAGGATAATTGGGTGTCTGCCGCCGAAATTCGTAGTTTTCGATCACGGCTTCGATGATCTTCTTTTGCTCATCTGTCACCTGCTCGAATTCCATGCCGATGTTGAAGTACTCCGGGCTGATATCTTGGTGGCACCGCACCACACGGACTGGCACAGCCAGGCGCGTGGCGTTGATCTTGGGCAATTCGGGCAGCTGGATGGATATGGTCAGTTTTTCATCGACTTTCATAAACTCGTCGCCGATGACCATGGCGCCAATGAGATTGAGATCCCCCAGGTAGCCAATCAGCTTGCCTTTATACAGGTCAAATACCTGTGAGTAGGACATTAAGTCTTTGCGTGGAAGTTTGCGTCTGTCCTGCATATTTGCCTCAGGACATAGTTTACTTGAGTTGATGTCTAAAATCAATTGCGCTGGCATCTTAAAATCTTTTTTGTAAAGGCCCAATCATGGTTAAATCAAACCATGCGATGGATCTATCTTTCTACTCATCTGGATGATGCTGTTTTCTCAGTGGGCGGCCTGATCTGCGAACAGGCACAGGCGGGAATCCCGGTTGAAATCTGGACCCTGATGTGCGGGTATCCCGCAGAAGCCAGCGAAGACTTATCTCCATTTGCTCAGTTACTGCACAGGCAGTGGGGCGCTTTGTCTGCCGAGGAAGCCTCCCGCATCCGCCGCGAGGAGGACGAACATGCCGCCGCGGTGCTCGGGGCGGGACTCCATCACTTTGACTTTCTGGATTGCATCTACCGGCGGGGAGCCCACGGAGAATGGCTGTATTCTGAGGTGTTCGTGCCGCCTGACCCAGCCGATGCAGGTATTCCCGCTCAGGTTGCAGAAGCCATCCGCGCTCATCTCAGGCCGGACGATGTGTTGGTCTGTCAGTTAGCCCTCGGCTCACACGTGGACCACGTCCTTGTGAGGCAGGGAGCCGAATTGCTGGGACGGCCGTTGTACTATTATGCGGATGTTCCTTACATTTTTTATCGCCCGGAGGAACTGGAGCCAAAATCGGCCGGGATAAAGGAATCGACCCATCTCATCACGGAAGCAGGCCTGGAGCGTTGGAAGGATGCCTCCTTGGAGTACAAATCTCAGGTCCCCACCCTGCGCGAGGCATTCAATACGCCCGAAAAGGTGCGGAATTCTCTCCAGTCGTATTGGGCGGAGCGAGAGGGCATCCGTTTATGGCAGAGCATTTAATTCATCTGGGAGCTCTTGTACTTAGGCTAAAATCATGATATATTAAGCACGCTTTTGGGAGAGGACACCGGGCTTCATTGTTGCTTTAATTTCCCTTATCCTTTGCATCTCTAAACAGAGATGCAAAATTCTTATAGTAGGACACACTAGCATGCCTAACAATTTTTTGACCAAAGAGGGTTATCAGAAGCTCCAGGACGAGCTAGACTACTTACGCACGGCCAAGCGCCAGGAAGTTGCCAACCGTCTGCATGAAGCTATGGAAGGGGGGGAATTGATCGAAAATGCAGAGTATGAAGCCGCAAAAAATGAGCAGGCCTTTGTAGAGGGGCGTATCCAGGAATTGGAGATGCTCCTTGCAACCGCGAAAATTATTGATGAAAACGGAAGAAAGAAGAGCGATTCCGTCCAGATCGGCTCCAAAGTGACTATTAAAGAAGGCAATTTTGATGCCGAAACCTTTACGATTGTCGGCGCGGCGGAGGCCAACCCGCGTGATGGAAAGATTTCAAACGAATCTCCCATTGGGAAAGCTATCCTAAATCACAAGGTCGGCGATACGGTCAAAGTCGAAACTCCGGGCGGCACGTATAATGTGAAAATCCTGAAGATCAGCTAGCTGCAGGAGCGTAATTACCTGCCCCGCGCGCCTGCGATGAAGGAGTGCGGGGCTTTTATTTTGCCTCACTTGAGAGGACTCATGACAGAATACAACTCACTTGAAAAGATCCGCCTGCAAAAACTGGAAGAATTAAGCGCGGAAGGGATTGAAGCCTATCCCACGCGGGCGCAGCGTACACATCTGAGCACGGAAGCCATGGCAGCATTCGAAGCCGCTGAGAAAGATGGCGGGGAAGTGCGAGCCACGCTTGCCGGCCGCATTCGTGCCATGCGCCCTATGGGAAAGGTCTCGTTTGCGCATATCGAAGACGGCGCGGGCAAAATCCAGCTATTTTTCCGCCTGAATGAAGTGGGCAAGGAACAACTGGATTTCTTCAACAAGATGTTCGATATCGGCGATTTTATCCAGGCGGAAGGCGTGATGTTCCGCACCAAGACTGGCGAAGCGACGCTGCATGTTCATAATTTCAAGCTGCTTGCCAAATCTGTCAGCCCGCTTCCTGCTGCCAAGGACGAGATTCTCGAGGATGGCACCGTCATCCGTCACGCCGCGCTCGAGGACCCGGAACTGCGCGCCCGGCAGCGCTACGCCGACCTGGCCGTCAACCCGGATGTGCGCGACGTGTTCCGTAAGCGGGCCGCGATCATAAAAGCCCTGCGCACCTTCCTCGATGACCACGGCTTCCTGGAAGTGGAGACTCCCATCCTGCAGCCAATCTATGGAGGCGCCGCGGCGCGCCCGTTTGTGACGTATCACAACGAGCTCGAACAACAAATGTACCTGCGCATATCTTTTGAGTTGTATCTCAAGCGCCTCCTGGTCGGGAACCTGGAAAAGGTCTATGAAATTGGGCGCGATTTCCGCAATGAGGGCGTCTCGTTCAAGCACAACCCGGAGTTTACCCAGCTTGAGTTCTACTGGGCCTACGCGGATTATCTGCAGGTGATGGAGCTGACCGAGCAGATGGTTTCGTACACCGCGCAACAAGTGCTCGGCACACAGCAGATTACGTATAAACACAACGATATTGACCTGACGCCGCCCTGGAAGCGGCTCGAAATGCGCCAGGGAATCCTTGACACAGCAGGCATCGATATCGACGCGCACCGGAGCGCTGAGGAACTCTTCCGGGCGATCAAAGATAAGCATCCCAACAAGCTGCCGGACCCGCACGCGACGCGCGGCAAGCTGATCGATTTCCTGTTGAGCGAGTTCCTGGAGCCGACTCTGATCCAACCGACATTCCTGTACAACTACCCACGCGATATCTCGCCGCTGGCGAAATCTATCCCGGGCAACCCGCTGACGGTGGAGCGTTTTGAAGCCTATGCTGCAGGTTTCGAGCTATGCAACGCCTTCACCGAATTGAACGATCCGCTCGACCAGGAGCAGCGCTTCATCGAGATGGGCCGTGATTACGCCGCCGACGATGAAGAGAAGCACCCCATGGACGAGGATTACCTGCGGGCGATGCGATATGGCATGCCGCCCAATGGCGGCTTCGGCATGGGCATAGACCGGCTCACGATGCTGTTGCTCGATAAGCACTCCATTCGCGAAGTGCTGTTATTCCCGGCATTGCGCCATGAAGAGTTTGCTACCACAAAAGAATAATGCCAGGAGCTCAACGTCTCCGGATGTTGCAATTTCAACGATTGGAATCGTTGACTCCTTTTCTCTAATGAACAAATCCATCCTAATTCTTGGCGATATTCTTGCCATTGCGCTTCTGACGCTTATCGGCTTTGCCACTCACGGTGAAGCGGATCTCGCCTTCCTGCCGCGCATGGCTGCGCTCTTTTTTCCACTTTCCATAGCCTGGTTCCTTCTCGCTCCATCGCTTGGGCTTTTCCGACCTGAGGCGATCTCTGACCCCAGACAGCTCTGGCGTCCCGCGTTGGCTGCCCTCTTTGCAGCCCCGTTAGCGGCTGTCCTGCGCGGCTTCCTTTTCAATGCCCCGATCATTCCTATTTTTGCCGCGGTCCTTGCCGCTACCTCCGCGCTGGGAATGGTCATCTGGCGAGCAATTTATTACTTCGTGAGGCGCAGAGCAGGTTAGTTAAGAACCTTTGTGATCTTTGTGTCCTTAGTGGTTAAAAAAAATCCACAGTGATAAAATAATTCTAATGGACGAACAAGCTCTCATCCACGACGCGCAGGGAGGCAATCTCGATGCCTTCAATACGCTGATCCTGCACTATCAGGATAGTATCTATAACACCGCGCTGCGCATCCTTGGCGATGAAGACCTTGCCGCGGATGCTACACAGGATGCATTCATTTCTGCCTTCAAGAGTATCTCCTCGTTCCGGGGCGGATCATTCAAGGCCTGGCTCATGCGTACCGTGACAAATGCCTGCTACGATGAACTGCGCCGCCAGAAGCGCCGCCCGACAACACCGCTCGAGCCGGATACCGAAGATGGCGAGGAAATGGACTCGCCCACCTGGCTGGCAGACCCGGGCATGTCGCCCGAGCAGGAAGCGGAAGCGGATGAGCTTGAGCATGCGCTCCAGCACTGCCTGAACAACCTTCCCCTCGAATTCAAAACCGTCGTCGTGATGGCCGATATCCAGGGCATGGATTACACCGAGGTCGCGGTGGCGGTGCGGGTGCCGCTGGGGACCATAAAAAGCCGCCTGGCCCGGGCGAGATTAAGGTTACGTGAGTGTTTACAGGGCTTTACGGAACTTTTACCCGCCTCTTTTCGTCTGGAAGAAGGAAGTAGCGCCTAATGAATCGACGTGATATTGAACTCCTTTCTTCTTATTTAGACGGACAGCTGAAGCCGTCTGAAGCTGCGCGCCTGGAGTCCCGCATCTCTACAGATCGGGATTTGCGTGCCGTTTTGGACGATTTGCGTTCTACCCGGACGCTGCTCCGTCAATTGCCGATGCGCAAAGCGCCGCGCAACTTCACCCTGACCCCCAGGATGGTGGGCAAGAATCCACCGCTGCCGCGGGCCTACCCGGCTTTCAGATTTGTAAGCGCCCTGGCAAGTTTGCTCCTGTTCTTTACCATGGGATTGAACTTCCTGGTTCCGCAAATGGCTTCCCAGCCTCCAGCTTTTGGAATGGGCGGCGGCGGGGCCCCGGAAGTTTTTTCTGCCGAGGCACCGGAAGCGGCAGAAGAAGCGGCTGGTGCCACCGAGGCACCTGTTTTGGAAGCCCCGGCAGCGGAACCGCCGGCCGAGCTGATGCCTCTCCCGACCACGACGGCTCCCGCTGCTGAAAGTGCCCGTGCCGAGGAAACTCCTTCTCAGAAAGACGGCGTCAGTGGAGATTCAAGCGCTGAGGATCAATCACAGGTGCAGAACATTCCAGTTACACCGCAGGAAGTGCCTCCTCCTGTCCCACCGACCTGGCAGATCGTGCTGGCAGCCATTGCATTACTGAGCGCACTGATTATGGTTGTGATGCGGCGGACAGCGGCTGAGCGCTGGCGAAGTAAATAACAAAATCTCTTACAAAACGTCCCGAAGGCTTCGTAGAACCTTCGGGACGTTTTGTGTCATAATGTGCGAGATGGCGAACTCCGAATTCAACTATTGTCCACGTTGCGGCACCAGAGTCAACCATGAAGAGCTCTACGGGAGACTGCGGCCCATCTGCCCGCAGTGTGGCTGGATCCATTTTGTTGACCCAAAGGTTGCCGCGGCGGTGCTGATTGAGCAGGATGGGCGCGTCCTGCTGGTGCGGCGCGTCAACGAACCCTTTCGCGGTCTATGGACGCTTCCCGCAGGTTTCATCAATGGGGGCGAAGATCCGGCCGAGGCCGCGGCGCGTGAATGTCTCGAGGAGACAGGCTTAAACGTCCGCGTGACGCGTGTGCTGGATATCATCTCGGGCAAAGAACACCCGCGCGGTGCGGACTTCATCATCGTTTATCAGGCCTCTGTCATCGATGGTCAATTGAAGCCAGATGACGATGCCGATGCGGTGGAATGGTTTGCGCGTGAGAACCTTCCGCCGCTTGCTTTTCGCGCGACCCAGAAAGTGCTAGAATCATTTTATGATTGATGTGCGCCCTTCACCCATCGCAGGCAAATGGTATGAGGAAGATCCGAGGATGTTGGCGCGCATTGTGGATGACTATCTCGACGATGCGCAGTTGCAGGCATTCGATGAGGAAGTGATCGCGGTCATCGCACCGCATGCGGGGCATACTTACTCAGGCGCGGTCGCGGGTTATGCCTTCGCCGCGTTACGCGGTCGAGCGCCCGATCTGGTAGCGGTCATTGCTCCCATGCATCATCCTTTCTTTGACCCTGTTCTCACAACAGCACACGACGCGTACTATACACCGCTTGGCGAGGTCCCCGTGGATAAAGACGCGTTACGTGAGTTTGACGTTGTCCTGAAATCGGAAGTGGGATTCGGTCTTGCGCCGGTTGCGCGCGATCCTGAGCACTCGCTTGAAATTGAGCTGCCTTTTCTGCAGCGTGCGCTTACCTCAAAGTGGAAGCTGCTGCCTGTGATGGATCGTGCTCGCGATCCACGCGTCTCTAAGGGATTAGGCAAAGCCCTGGCGCAGGTCTTGCGCAATAAAAACTTCGTGATGGTCGCCAGCACAGACCTGTCGCATTTCTATAACCAGAAAACCGCCCTGACTTATGACCGCTCGATGTTGCATGCTATTGAGGCATTTGACCCCGATGCCGCCTTCGACCTCGAGCGGGCCGGCAAGGGCTTTGCCTGCGGGCTCGGCGCGTTTACTGCTGTGATGTGGGCGGCTCGCGAGCTCGGCGCAGACAAGGTCAAGGTACTGCGCCATGCAACATCTGGGAATGTAACCGGCGACTATTCCTCGGTAGTGGGATACGGTGCGGCGGCAATTTTGAAATCTCAGGCGGCCTAGTGCGTTGGAAAACAAAAAGAGCGCTGGCGAAAGCCAGCGCTGTTTCCTTATCACATCTTAGTCCAATAGATCCTGGGGAATGTTTCCGCCGTTTTCGGCGATCTTCCTCAAGACTTCCTTGTGAAGCCAGGTGTTCATGCGCGCCGAGTCGCCCATCACTTCCTGGGGCGCGTTGAGCTCCTTTGCCAATTCCACACGTGCATCATAGCTGTTGTCGATGTCGAGCAGGAAGAGCAGGTCTGAGATCGACTGCTTCCAGTTAAGCCCTGTTCCTTTTGCTTTTTGCTCCAGCATGTTCGTTACGTCTACTTTGGACATCGCCCTGGGTGCGGTCGACGCGGCGGGTGCTGGGGCCGCCGTATGCTTTACGGCCACATCATCCCTTTGCCGTCTATCGGCTGTACTTGTTGATGTACCGACGCCTTTTTCAGATGTTGGCGCTTGGCCTCTTGCCTTACCTGCCGTCGTGGTCTTTAGATCAGGCGCTGACGTGGCAGGTTTGCTGGGTGTGGATGCGCTGGCACCCGCAGTTCCTCTGGTCGCCGGCTGTTCATCTTCCTTATCCTTGCGCAGCCCAAGCTTATCGAGAATCTTGCTAAACAGACTCATGGGAGATCCTTTCACTAGGTGAGTATTGAATTGTGGAGGAGTAATGAAAGTTATGATGGTCCCTCCCTTAGCTTATTATAAGATATTATGAGCACACAGTGTTAGTCAGGTAATACCCTACTGCCTGTATTGCGCATCGATCAAGAGCTTTTCACGTTACAATCGTCCCAATGACTACCTTCATGCAAGTTGTTGTGAACGTCCCTGCGGTGGCGGGAATATTCGATTACGCCGTGCCTGAGTCTCTGCTAGGGCAGGTGGGTGTTGGGCATCTCGTGATCGCGCCGTTTGGAAAGCAAACTGTGCAGGGCGTGGTCTTTCGTTTCCTGGAACAGCCATCTGTGCCAGAAGTCAAAGAGATCGTCGAGCTATTAGATCCCGCGCCGATCGTGACCCAGGCACAGATCGAGCTGGCAGAAGCTATGGCGGAATCGACGCTTGCTCCCCTGGCCAGTATCGTCAGTCTCTTCTTGCCGGTCGGGCTGAGCCAGCAAGCGGATACGATCTACAATATTCGAGAAGCGAATCATGAGAACCAGAAATCGAATATCGAATCGTCGACTATCGCCTCTCGCATCGTGAACCTGATTCAAGAACGCGGCCCATTGCGCGGCAGGCAGCTGGATACGCACTTTCGTAATGTGGATTGGCGTAGGGTTGCAACCAGCCTTGTAAAAAAAGGCGTGCTGGCGTCACAGTCCATGTTGCCGCCTGCGCGGGTGAGGACAAAATTCATCAAGACCGCCCAAATGGCCGTTGCACCTGAGGTGCTCGAAGCTGCCATGAGTGATCTGGGCAAGACCGAGTCCACACGGACGCGACGCCAGAAGGCCTTACAGTTTCTAATGCAGGTGAAGGATGCGGTCAATGTCTCGTGGGTGTATGCGGAGAGTGGCAGCAACCTCGCCGACCTGCAGGAGCTCGAGGAACGCGGTTTGATCCGCCTGTTCGAGACCGAAATCTTTCGTGATCCCCTCGAGAAGACAAACATCCAGATCGATAAATACACAAGCAGAGGGGACATCGATCTCACACCCGAACAGGCCTTCGCGCTGCAGCAAATTACAAATGCTATCTCGTCACTGGAAAGTCATCAGCCATTCCTGCTCCAGGGCGTAACAGGCTCGGGTAAGACGGAAATTTATCTGCGTGCAACGGAGGAAATCATCCGGCGCGGAAGACAGGCCATCATCCTCGTGCCTGAAATTGCGCTCACACCGCAAACTGTTCACCGCTTCTTGAGTCGTTTTCCCGGGCAGGTGGGGCTGGTCCATTCGAAATTGTCGGAAGGGGAGCGTTATGACACCTGGCGGCGCGCCCGCGCAGGCTTACTAAAAGTAATCATTGGCGCACGCAGCGCGCTGTTCTCCCCGTTGCCGAATATTGGCTTGATCGTTGCCGATGAATCGCACGACTCATCCTATTATCAAGCCGAGCCGCCGTTCTATCATGCAGTGACTGCCGCGCAAACGTATGCCCGATTGACTGGGGCGGTTTGCGTCCTTGGCAGCGCGACGCCAACTGTTGTGCAGCGGTATCACGCCGAAACATCCGAGAGGGTAGAGGCTAGGGATATGAAGCGATTGGAGCTACCTCGCCGCATCTTCGAAGCAGGGCTGCCTCCGGTCCAGGTCGTGGATATGAGGGAGGAGTTGAAAGCGGGACAGCGCGGCATCTTCAGCCGGTTCCTGCTCAAGGAGCTTCAATCCACGCTGGAGCGCGGGGAACAGGCGATCCTCTTCTTGAACCGGCGCGGCACTGCGACCTACATCTTCTGCCGCGATTGTGGGCATGTTCTGCGCTGCCCGAATTGCGATACACCGCTCACCCTACATGTGGAAGAGAAGGAGCGCTTGCTCTGCCATCACTGTGGCTACGAACGCGGCAAACCTTCCTCCTGCCCATCCTGCGGGAGCAGGCAGATCCGTGAATATGGCCTGGGCAGTGAAAGAGTGGAAGCGGAACTCAAGACCCTGTTTCCTCAGACGCGCACCTTGCGGTGGGACTGGGAAACCACGCGTGAGAAACACTCCCATGAGATGATCTTGACACATTTCGCCGCCCATCGCGCGGATGTGCTGATTGGTACACAGATGCTTGCCAAAGGTCTCGACCTTCCGCTGGTGACTCTGGTCGGCATTGTGCTTGCAGACGTCGGCCTGTACTTGCCGGACCCGTTTGCCGGGGAACGCGTTTTTCAGGTGCTGACGCAGGTGGCGGGACGCGCCGGTCGCAGCGAGCGCGGCGGCCAGGTCATTTTGCAGACATTCGATCCCGCCAATCAGGTGATCCAATCTGCGGCTCAGCACGATGTGAATGGCTTCTATCAATATGAGTTGGAACAACGCAGGCGACTGGGATATCCACCCGTTTCGCGCCTGGTGAGGCTGGAGTTCCGTCACCGCGATGCATCCACCGCGCAAGCAGAAGCACAAAAGCTCGCGAGCAAGCTGGGAGAATTACTTGTCAATGGCACCTGGAAGCAGACGACTATGATCGGGCCGGTTCCGTCGTTCTTTGCAAAGATGGGCGGCTATTATCGCTGGCAAATTGTATTGCGTGGGCCAGACCCTACATTCGTCCTTAGAGAAGATCCCGTCGCAAGATGGTTGGTGGATTGGCGGGTTGAAGTAGACCCAATAAGTTTGCTATAATCGATTAAGTATTTTGGCAGGTTACCAACCTGCCCTACGCAAACATCACAGGAGAATACATCATGGAGTCTTTTGTTCGCGGGTGGTCTTTTCTTAAGCAAGCCTGGCAGATGGCAATCAAGGATAACGATCTGATCAAACCATCCGTCTACTCCCTGATCATTGGGAGCATCGTGTCTGTAATCGGATCGATTCCGATCATTATTGCTGCCTTACTGTTGGGCGATGCGGGACGCGTGGGTCAATTCATTCTGGCAGTGATGGGCGCGTTCCTGGTGTTCATCAATTTTGTGATCACCTATATTTTCTCAGGGATGACCGCCTATTTGATCTACGAATACCTCACGCAAGGGAACGGACGGATGAGTACAGCCTGGTCCATCGTGCGCCGCGATTTTTTTGATCTCGTCACGCTGGCAGCTGTCTCCACTGGCGTGAACCTGCTCAAGAACGCGGCCCGCAGGAACCGTCGTGGGGGAATCGCGGCCGGCCTGATCAGCGCGGCGGCCGGCTTGCTGGAAGTTCTCTGGACGGAAGCTGCTTATTTGATCCTGCCGGCCATGGTCATCGAAGATATGAACCTGTCGAATGCGGCAAAGCGGGTTGCTCAGATCGTCAAGGAGAACTTGTTATTGGTTGGAGTCAGCACGGTGGGTGTGCGCGCCGTCACAGGCCTCATTGGTTTTGTCCTGGGCGTGGGCGGCGCAGTTTTGGGACTTATTGTCGGTTATGGCCTGATCTCCCTGCTTGGCACAGGTGCGCTGGGGCTCGTTATCGGGATCGGATTGGGAGTTTTGATCTTCCTCTTGTTCACGATGGTGGCCAGTGTGATCGGCACGTACACGTCCACCGCTTATCATACATGCCTGTACCTGTGGGCTCGC
Organism: Anaerolineales bacterium; assembly: GCA_035463255.1. Lineage (GTDB taxonomy): Bacteria > Chloroflexota > Anaerolineae > Anaerolineales > Villigracilaceae > Defluviilinea. The sequence continues at coordinate 67,897 of DATHTL010000058.1, forward strand.
AATGTGGAAGTAGCCCAAAAGGCAGATCAAGCGATTCGAGTGGCTGCACCTGCTCCACTGGCAGCTGTGTTAGGATAATCGGATGAGAAACTCTGGCGAAGACTCTTGCCTTTCGCCAGGCTCAAAATTCTAAGAAGAAGAGTTTGCATGCAACCAGAAAAATCACGCCAACCCCGCCGCGAAATGATCACCTGGGAAGAGGTAGATCGTCTCATCGATCATCTCATCCCGCAGTTCCGACGGGAATTCACAGCCATGGTGATCATCACGCGCGGTGGAGTCATCCCCGGCGGGATGCTTGCCGAAGCGATGGACATCACTCACATCCTGACCGCGGCTGTAGATTTCCCCGCGCAATCGGCCAGCGAGAAAGCAAAGCTGATCGCCTGGCCGCAATTCATCCAATTCCCTGCGGACGATAAATTGCGCGGCAGGCCCACCTTAATCGTGGATGATGTGTGGGGCTCGGGGCGCACCATTACCGCAGTCAAGAATCGTGTTTCTGCCGCCGGTGGCTTCCCCGAGACGTGCGTTCTCCATTTCAACCCGTATCGCAACCTCTTTGGACGAACTCGCCCGGAGTACTTCGCCGCAGTCACCGATGCGTTTATTATCTACCCCTGGGAGATCGATCGTGGCCCAGACCAAGTTTTATTGGGTGACTTAGGCAATATATAGTCGCTCGTATGAAACCTCTGGATGCGAGTCTAAAAGTAAAACTGAACACATTGCGCCGGAATCCTTATTTCGATGATCTCTCCGAGGAAATACTGAAGGAGGTCGCCGGCCACATGCAATTGAGGAGCTTCGAGCGGGGGGAGGTGCTGTTTTGGGAAGGCGATCCCTGCGCGGGGTTGCATATCATCGAGGAGGGAAGTGTAAAGCTATACCGGCTTTCACCCCAGGGACGGCAGTATATTGTTCGTGTGCTGCAGGAAGGAGATACCTGCAATGAGGTTCCCGCCTTTGACAGCGGCACAAATCCGGTCAATGTGGAAACGCTAGAAAAATCAAGGGTCTGGGTGATCAATGATGCGACCTTGCGTGCACTCGTCAGATTGCATCCTGATTTTGCATTGAAAGTACTGTCCAATTTCGGAAAGAATCTACGCGGGCTGGTCCGCATGGTCAGCGAGATGGCGTTTTACCAGGTCACGAACCGGCTCGCCCGGCTGATCAGCGAACTTCCCGAAGAGGAGGCGCACCCACCCTGGACGCAGGAACAGCTCGCGGCGCAGTTGGGAACCGTCCGCGAGGTGGTGGCGCGCTCGCTCAAGGAACTGGAGCGCAGCGGTGCTATCCGCATCCAAGACCGGCGTATCCAAGTCGCAGATAAGGAAGCGTTGAGCCAGTGGACACAATCTTATTAGCCAGAGCCGTTAAAAAGTAGAGCGGACGTTTTCCAACGTCCGCTCTTTTTACTACCAGATGAAGCTATTTTGCTGCTATTTATGGAAGTTCTTCGAAGTCTGAGATGGTCAGGTATAGCTCGTCGTCAGCCGCCTGCTCCTCGACATCGATGGTGACCTCTGTGGGGAAGCCGTAGGTCGGGTCATACGTTACGACCACGTTGTCCGCCGCGCCGTTCAAGCCCGCTTCTACCTCTGCAAAGATACGGTCAATGGTCGCATATTTCTCAAAAAGCTCCAGCAGTGAGGGATCGATCTCGTTCCCATTCTGGTACTCCATCGAGACAACCTCACCGTCCTGCACTTCGATAACCAGGGGCATATTCTCAACGAACACGCAGAAACAGCTGATGAACAGGTTGTAACGATAGTGAGAAATGCCGGCATCCTGCCATTTTTCCTTGTTTTGCTCGACCTCAGACTGGCTTCCCATGGCACTACCCATGGCGGCGCAACCAGCCAAAACGAGCGTCATAACGATAAAAATTAGCTTTTTCATTCTATCTCCTTTTCGTGCAATGGACGACGCCCTGCATAAAAAAGTTCCCTCAAAGCTAATGTTCTTCTCCGTGAGTGGCACCCTCGGTCACCGGGACCAGGACTTGAATATCCTCAAAATCCTGGAACTGCAGCGTAATTTTGATCTCATCCCCGATCTTTAGCTCTTGCTTTAGACCGACGAGCATGATGTGCAATCTGCCCGGTTCGAATGTGACCTCGGTGCCCGGCCCAAGGGAAACCGACTCTAATTGATTCATCTGCATCACATCACCATTCATCTTGCTCTCATGCATCTCTACGGCTTCCGCGGCATCAGACGTGGCACCAATGATTTCATGCGTTTCTGAAGACTGATTTTCAATCACGAAATAGACAGCGCCGTTTTCTCCCTGGAGAGCCGGTCGTGCCCAGGCATCATGCACGTCGATCCCTGTCCCCGTTTCAGAGGAACATGCGCTTACCCATAACGCCATTCCTAAAACAAGTATGAAAATTCGTTTCACAGCATGTCTTCCTTCTCGATCTTTTCTTGAGATGGCTTAACTATAACACCAACAAAAAAGGCGCTCTCAATTCGAGAGCGCCTTTCCTCAGTTGCTTTCTTCTCTACGGTGCCGTCGTAGATTGCGTCGTCTGATAATATGTGCCCGTGGTCAGCAGGGACATGTCGTCCACGGATTGGGCGGCGAGCATCTGAGCCTGGCGAGCGAGATCGGTGGATTGGGCCAATACCTTCAGTGCATATTCAGGGTTATGGAAGCCCGTGCTGTTCTCGGCGGAGATAAAGTCCCACATGAACTGCGCCTCACGGTGCAGCTTGCGGGCCTGGTCGAGCAGGTCGGCGTCTGCGTCCGGATCTGCTGCGGCGGCTTTGATGGCATTGATCGCGTCGATGAGCGCATCTTCGGTGTTCTGCTTGGTCCCGGCGACCTGATCCTGGATCAGATTCACACGGCCGATCACATATTCAGTATCCGTGTGGCATTGACCGCAGGCGGCCTCAGGGTTGAGCAGCGGGCTGTGTACATCGTGGGTGGAATACTTGGCCGCGCCTTCGCTTACATAGGGCATATGGCAATCGGCGCAGGAAACCCCAGCCTTGAAGTGCGTGCTGTCGGCGGTGAAGAACTCGAACTCGGGGTGCTGGGCTTTCAGCATCGCTGTGCCAGCTTCAGGATATTCCCAATCCTTGAATCCAGCTTCTTCATAGTAGGCGATCATCTCCTCGACCTTGGTCCCTTTTGCCCATGGGAAGGTGAGGTACTTGCCATCGCCTTTGAAATAATATTCCACGTGGCAGTTGGCGCAAACGACGGTGCGCATTTCCTGGCGTGTGAATGTGGTCCAATCTTTGCCCTGGGCTTTGAGAGCTTCATCCAGCGCGGGGTTGGTGACGATCAGGCGCATGGTGCCGGCTTCATGGCAGTTGGCGCAGCCGATCGGTTCTTCGATGCGTGCTCCGATTTCCATAAAGGACATTTTGTCGAATTCCGCCATTCCCATTTCATCCCACAACCCAGGGTTGTTGGATGATTTACAGGAATAGCACGTGCCCGGGGTGCGTTTTGGATCGTCCGGGTTCAGGTTCAAGCGCTCGGTGGCGCGCACATCTTCCAGTGCATTCGCATGACCGCGGTCATCGTTGTAGTCCTTGCTGAAAGGATAGCCCGCGAAGAGAATGACCTGACGTGGGTCGCGCTCCAGCCACGAGAATGCGGATGAACCAGCATAGGTCGTATCGACGTTGTTGGTTTTGGTCTTCTGTAAGGTGGACCACTGGTTGGGGAAATTCTGGCCCCACAACTCGGAATCAGGCTCCATCGCCTTGATCTGGACCAGTTCCTCGAAGGCGCGTTGTTGCGGCGGCTGATTTCGCATGAACGTCAGCACGCCCACAAGGGCAGCCGCAAGCACCAAAACCGTGCCGACCAGAATTAGGTTAAGGTTCAGGTATTTCTTCATGGATGCATTCTCCTCGATAGAGATTTATTTCGCGGGATAGATCACAGAATCTTGATACGGTACACCAGATGCGCCACGCGTCCCGTGGGACACATCGCGATGACACTCCCAGCAGTAACGGTCAAAGGGCTGGGCGCCCATCACCACGCTCTCCACGGTTGTTTGATGGCAGCGTATGCAATTCGATTGAATAATGTCCCTGGTTTTTTCGCTGGCGCGGATCGCCACCGGAATATTCCCCGTTGTGAAAGCGTATACATCCTTGGCGCCCTGGCGGCCTTTTTCGAGGTAATACGCGGCGATGTTCTCGTGGGGCAGGTGACAGTCCACACACTCGGTGACTCTCTCGTGCGGCGCGTGAAACCAGTTTTCGTATTGGGAATCCATCACATGACAGTTAGCGCAGGTCTCAGGTGCACTTCCCCCGTACGCTGGTGCGTCAGTCACATACACAAAAAATCCCAAGGCAATGACCGCGGCTGCGATCCCGATGAAGAACGGTAATTTGGACATGGACAATCCTCAAGGGTATTAACCTGGAGTTAATATACAAGAGTTTATTGGATTATATTGTGACTTTTATCACATTTTAGCATTAAAAATTAAAAATGGTTAAGCGAGAAAATTAGCCCCTGACTACAAAATTGAGATATTCTCGTCTCTGCCGCGAGATGCTTCCGCTATTTCGGCGCGTACATCCGCCCCTTCCAGGTGACGCCCTTGCCCGAAAGCACCTTCCACGTGGAGACGACCATCATCGCGGCAAACACCGCCGCGCCGAGCGGGAGGGTCAGCGCATACCAGGGGGAGATGCCCATGCCTGCAGCAACCCGCGCCCGCGCAGAGATCACGATCGCCCACAGGATTAGCGCCTCGAGGATAACCATCAAAGCCAGCCAACTGCCGCCCTGTAAATACCAGAAGATGCCGAGTACCGGCCAGAGCGGCAGGACCAGTGCGGCGATCAACAGGATGAGCGCTCCAAACGCTCCCAGCCATATCAGCGACGGCCGGTCGCTTAAGCCGAGGTAGATGTTTTTCGTCCAGCCCTCCCACATCTCGGGCAGGGACGTGTACATGCGCGTGCGTGCTACGGCATAGCCGTTGGCTACGATCAGGCGATAGCCATTCCATTTGACCTGTTCCGAGATGGCCTTATCTTCCACGATTTGATTCTTCACACTTTCATGGCCGCCAATGGCATCGTAGACGGCACGCTTGATCAGGATGAATTGTCCATTTGCTATGGCATCTTTGCTGTTGGGATCATTGACTTTGCGAGGCGAAAATCCCACCGAGAGCGCGGTCATCACGATGGGCATGACGGTCTTTTCCCAGAACGAGCCAAGGATCTGAAAAGTCATAATTGTGAACATGTCGGCTTTTGTTTCCATGGCTTTTGCGTAACACGAGGAGAGAGTTGCAGGAGAGAGAAATGTATCGGCATCCACAAAGCAAAGCCACTCACCTTGCGCCGCGGCAGCAGCCTGGAATAAGGCATGGGGCTTGCCTGCCCAGCCATCCGGGAGGTCGGAGCCATGGATCACTTTCAGCCTGTCACTCTGTGTGGAGAGATGGCGCAAAATCTCAGACGTTCCATCGGTGGAGCGGTCATCCAGCACGATGACTTCGAAGTTTGGATAATCCTGCGCGAGAATGGACTCCACGCAGGTGCGAATATTTCGTTCCTCGTTACGAGCGGGGATACAGACTGAAATCAGCGGTGCATTAAGTGGGGGAGGCGTTGGACGGACGATGATATCGAGGTGGTATTGGTTGTGGAGCCAGTAAACGATGAATATCCCACCGATAAACAACGCCGTGGAGAGATAAAAAAAGATCATCATATCTTCCCGTAATTGCGGGCCCGAGTGCAGTGAGTGGAGAAGCCATCTCCTACTCTAATCGAATAACAAAACAAAATGCGCGCTTCGACTGTGCTCGCCTAACGGCTCGCTCCGCCCAGCACCGAAAATTACATAACCCGAATCGTCGAACCGCGATCAGTCTTTTCCACTTCGATGCGCGTGGGGAAGGCATCCTTGAGCTCGTCGAGGTGAGTGATCACCAGAATCTTGGCAAAATCATGCTTCACCAGGTTGATGGCTTCGATCAGGCGCTGCCGTCCCTGGGTATCCTGTGAACCGAAACCTTCGTCGATGACCAAGGTTTGCAGCCGCGCCCCTTTGCGTTGCGCCAGGATCTTGGAAAGCGCAAGCCGGATCGCAAAATTAACCCGGAAGGCTTCACCGCCCGAATACATCTCATAATTGCGGATGCCCGCCGTATCACTGATCTGAATATCAAGAGTCTCTCTGAGATCGTCGCGTCGTTTGTCCTTGTATTCCGCTTGTGTCACAAAGCGGATGGACATGTGCCCATCGGACAGGCGGTCGAGCAATTCGTTAGCCTTGTCTTCTATCTGAGGTAACGCCTGCTCAATCAGCAGCGCGGGGACGCCGTCCTTGCCAAAGGCGCGTTCCAGAGTGCGGTAGCGGGCGATCTGCTTTTGTAACTTTTCACATTCCTTTTCAAACGCCGCCCGGCGGGCGCGTTGTGTTTCGAGGATGTCTACTCTTTGCTGAGCACCGCCCAGCTCGCTGCGAGTCTTGTTCTCAGCTTCGCGCAAGCGGAACAGCTCCCGCTCGGCAGTGTCGAGATCGGGCGCGCCGGCCTCGGCGGCTTCCAGGTTGGCCCGGGCGGTCTGGTATTCCGCTTCGAGCGTGGCGATCTCCGCCTCGTGATTCTTGATTTCCGATTTCAGATTTGCGAGCTCGCTATCAATCTGTTTGCTGACCTCTTTGGCAGATTTGAGGTTAGCATAGTCCTCTTCCACGGCACGCAACTCGATCTCGGTCTCGCGGGCAGCTTCATGAGCAGAAACATCGTAGCCCAGCTTCTCCAGTTGTTTGTCGAGCTTTGCCAGCTGCTTTTGTTCGTCTGCCGCATATTTACTCGAGTCCAGCAGTTTTTCCACTTCTTTCAGTCGCTTCTTCCCGACCGACTCCCATTCTTTCATCGAAGATTGCAGATTATCCAGACGTTCCTTCAACTGCGACACTTCGCTGGCATACCGAATGCGTTCGTCTTCTGCCGAGCTGAGTCTGGTAATCTGTGATTCATAATTGGTAATTTGTTTGGCGAGCTCGGCAGACTCTGCCTGGTTGGCACGGAAACGATCGCCCTCCTGCTTCCCTTCGCGTTCCAACTGCATGAGGGTCTCCAGCCGGTGCTCGGGAGAGAGTTCCTGGCCGCACACGGGACAATTCGCACCCTGTGCAGATCGCAGGGAATCAATGCGTTCCTTGAGTTCATTCATGTCTGCTTTGAGGGCCTCGTTTTCGGCTTTCAGTTCCGCTTGTCGTTCGCGGGCCGCGTTTCGTTTCTCTTCCAACTGCGTGCGCTCGACCACTTTGGCATCCGCCTCTTTCAAGTAGCTTTCAGCGGCGGCAATTTGCGTTTCTAGAGCATTCACGGTTGCCAGCTGATCATCAACGGTAGAGTCCTGTTCTTGCAAAACATCCGACTCCTGCTCTAATTTTGCTCGCTCCACGGCGATCTGCTCGAGCAGGGGCGCGCGTTCTTTCTCATATTCACGAAACTGCGATGCAATTCCATCCCATTCTTCGAGCTCCTTGCGGGATTTCTGCCAGGCTTTATACGCTGCCTCAATCTCTTTGGCGCGATGGACAAGGTCGGTGTAAGAGTCACGTTCTACTTGTTTGAGGGCGAGGCGATCCTCCAGCCCCGAAACGGCCGAGCGTTCGCGCTCGAGCCTTTCGAAGAGCATGGCGGCTATTTTGCGCTGTTCGCCGATCAGAGCCGCGCTGCGCTTGATACTATCGAGAGCCGCTTCCTGCGCGGTCCGCAGAGCCATCAATTGCTTGAGGTTGGATTCGAGCTCAGCCAGCCTGGCTTTGCGCAGATCTTCCTCGGCAAGCTCGGCATCGATCTCGCGCATGCGTCCATCCAGCTCATCCACTTCGCGCTCAAGCATCTTCCTCTTTTCGGCGGTGCGATTCTTATAGTCCTCCCACATTTCCAGCCCAAGGATATTGCTCAGCACTTCCTTGCGCCGGGTAGCGTTCTGCTGTGTGAACTGGTCGGCTTTGCCTTGCAAGAAGAAGGATGCATTTACAAACGTCTCAAAATCCAGGCGCAGGGTTTGTTCGATGCGTGCCTGCGTTTCGCGCGTGGTCTTTTCGGTGAGAGGCTTCCACGCTTTTTCCGTGCGTACCTGGAACTCAAGCAGCGTGTTCTTGTTGCGCGGCAGCGTGCGTTGCACCCGATAGGTATTTTCCTCGTGCTGAAAAGTGAGTGCCACTTCGGCTGCTTTTGTGTCGGCATGCAAATTGATCACGTCGCTGCTCTTGCCGCGTGATTCTCCGAAGAGACTCCAGGTGATCGCATCCAGTAGGGATGATTTGCCGGCGCCGTTATGGCCGGAGATACATGCAAGCTCAAATGAGGAGAAATCGAGCTCCACCGTATCGCGATAGGAGAGAAATCCTGAAATTCGTATATGGAGAGGAATCATAAGTCGCTTAATTGTACCTGTTATTGCACATTTGTTCTGTGAATGGATAGATTATAATCGAACCGTTATGGTCGAAGCCTCCGATGCGATTGCTCGCCGCCGCCTTGCATTGCTTGCAATTATCCTTGCAACAATTCCCTGTTATTGCATCGGCTGGGTTGCCATCGCACTGGCACCCGACCCAATGAGCTTAACGCCGACTGTTACAGAAACGATCACCATTACGCCCAGCATCACGCTCAGCGTGACCCCGCTGGTTTTCACGGGTACCCCGACCAATACACCCAGCATCACACCCTCGCCCACACTAACTTCCACGAGCACGATTACACTAACTCCCTTTATCCCACCGACCTTCACGGCTTCGATGACACTGACGCCGTCCCTAACGCCATCGCTGACTCCCTCCTGGACGCCCAGTCTCACACTTACGCCCTCCATAACTTCTACAGCAACGGATACACCGGTTCCGTCACCGACTGAATTTCCCGAAGACGGCGATTAGATGACAGACATCGTTCCTTTTCTCAAGTCACTGATCTCTGTTTCAGGCCTCTCGGGCTATGAAACACCTGTTGCCAGACTGATTGAGGAGAGGTGGCGTCCTCTTGTCAATGAGATCACAATGAGCCGTGTGGGCTCTCTGCATGCCCTTAAAGAAGGTTCAGGGAAATCCCCACGCCCCTCGTTGATGATCGCTACCCACATGGATGCCATTGGCATGCAGGTCTCCAGGATCGTGGATGGCTTTCTGCACATTACAAACATCGGCGGTGTGGATGTGCGTGTCCTTCCGGGTGTGGAAGTGACCGTGCATGCCTCGGGCACTGGCGAGGAGCTACCTGCCGTGGTAGCGATGCCGCCGGCGCGCTTCTTACCTGAGTTCGCTGGCAATGGCTTCCTCGATATCCAGCATCTTCTGGTGGATACCGGCTTGCTGCCGCGCGAAGTGGAACGAAAAGTCCGCGTGGGTGACCTGGTTTCATTTGCCAACCAGCCCTTTGAGCTCGCCGGAGATGTGATCTCCGGTCATACGCTCGACAACCGCGCCTCCGTCGCAGCGCTGACGGTTTGCCTGGAGGAATTACAGAACAAACCACACGTGTGGGATGTCTGGGCTGTGGCCACCGTGCAGGAGGAGACCAGTTATCTGGGCGCCTATAGCTCTGCCTTTGCCATACAGCCGCAGGTCGCAATTGTGATCGACGGAACCTTCGCAAAAGGGCCTGGTGCCAATGGCTGGCAGACCTTCCCCATGGGAAAGGGCGTTGGGCTTGGTATCGGCGCGAACATGCACCCTTTCCTGCATGCTAAGCTTAAAGAACTGGCCGACCGACTGGAAATTCCCTGGTTCTTGGATGTCATGCCGGCCCACTCCGGCACGGACGCGTTTGCCATCCAGATTACGAGTGAAGGGATTCCCACGGCGCTCGTGGAATACCCTCTCCGATACATGCATACACCGGTCGAAGCAGTGGCGATCAAAGATATTCAACGGACCGGCCGCTTGCTGGCCGAGTTCATTTCAGCGCTCGAAGCAGATTTTGTCGATACGATCGTTTGGGAATAAGTTCAGACGTTTATGCCAACCTTTGGGAACCCTCAGCTCAGACTCCTCGAAAAGCTTTGCAATGTCATCGCGATCTCAGGCGATGAGAGCGAAGTTCGTAAGATCGTTCTCGACGAGGTGAAGCCACACGCGGACGAAGTCAAAGTGGACGCGTTAGGGAATGTGCTGGCAACGAAGAACGGGCGCGGACGAAAACGGACCCGCGTCATGCTCGATGCGCACATGGACGAAGTTGGCTTTATGATCGTGGCTGAAGATGGGGAGGGACTCTATCGCTTTGAATCTGTGGGCGGCATCGATGCTCGCCACTTGCTCGGGAAGCAAATCTACGTTGGCAAAGAACGCACGCCTGCAGTGATTGGCGCCAAGCCCGTCCACTTGATGAATGGGGATGAGCGGACAAAAAAGGTCTCTGTGGATGCACTGCGGATCGATGTTGGCCCCTTGGGAAAAGCGAAAATCGGGGATCGAGCAGGCTTCGCGACCCGGTTTCGGCGTGTGGGACCATCTATCATGGCCAAGTCCATCGACGATCGGATTGGCGTGGCAACGCTGATCGAGCTGCTGAAACAGGCGCCCTCCAATGTTGACCTGTGTGCTGCCTTCTCGGTGCAGGAAGAGATCGGTCTGCGAGGTGCCAAGGTCGCCGCGCAATACTTCAATCCCGATCTTGCCATTGCGATCGATTCCACGCCCGCCTACGATATGCCGTTACATGACGGTAGTGAGAACATGACCTATAACACGAAGCTCGGGCTTGGTCCGGCGATCTATGTTGCCGATGGCTCCACCATTCACGACCCGCGGCTGGTCCGCTTTCTGCAGGAGGCGGCGGAAGCCGAGGGGATCCCGTATCAGCTTCGCCAGCCTGGCGGCGGTGGCACCGATTCGGGCGCGATCCAGCGCTCCCTGGCGGGCATCCCAACGGTCTCAGTATCCGTGCCGCATCGCTACACCCATTCACCGGTCAGCATCGCCCGCGTAGAAGATTGGAAAAACACGATCAATCTTTTGTACGCGGCCCTGGAGCGTGTTACTCCCGAGTTGATTGCCATACGTTAATGCTTACGTGTTTACTTGTTTACTAGGTGAACTATGAATGGATTGATCAATCTCGTTGGTTCTGGTGAATACTTACCCGTGATGCGGGATATAGACCGATACCTGCTCGACAGCCTCAATTTAAATGGACGAAAACCGCGCGTGGCGTGTTTGCCCACCGCAGCAGGGCGCGAGGGCGATACCAGCGTGAATCGCTGGGTGAGCATGGGTATGCAGCATTTTCAAGAATTAGGCGCCGATGTGACCCCTGTGCGTATCATCAACCGGGAGACGGCGAATGATCCGCGATGGGAGCCTATTCTCGAAACCGCGGACCTGATTTACTTTTCGGGCGGAGATCCGGGCTATTTATACGAAACGGTTCAAGGAACCTGTGCCTGGCAAGCTGCGCAGCGCGCCTGGGCCCGCGGCGCAATCTATGCGGGCTGTTCAGCGGGTGCAATGATCCTCGGCAAACGGATGCCAAGCTTTCGTTTGGCCGGCACGTTGGACGGATTTGGGATCGTGCCTGCCACCTATATTGTCCCGCACTTCGATGCTATTCCCGGCATCTGGAAGCCCGTGGTCTATGGCCTGCAGCGCCAGCTCAAGGAAGGGGAGCGCATGATCGGCATCGACGAAGACACGGCCTTGATTGGCAGGCTCGGCGCAGAATGGACCGTAATGGGAAAGGGTCAGGTACACCTCTTTACTGGTTCTGGCGAGAGCAGCTACGCCAGCGGCCAGACTCTCGTTCTGGATTAATCTATAACTTGCTTTCGTAGGAACACTTGTGAAAAAACTCCTCCAAACACTCACAGAAACATTCGGACCATCAGGCTACGAGGATAACGTGCGCGCTATCGTGCGCAAGGAAGTGCAACCGCTCGCCGACGAGGTCCGGGTGGACGCGCTCGGCAACCTTATCGCGCGTAAATGTCCGAGTAAGGGCTCCAGAGATGCAAAGAAGATTATGATCGCCGCCCATATGGACGAGATCGGGGTGATCGTCAGCCACGTGGATGAGAATGGTTTTGTGCGCTTTTCACCGATTGGTAGTGTGTTCCGGAGATATGTGCTCGGCGGCCGCGTCCGATTTTTGAATGGCACCCAGGGTGTGATTGGCTTTGACCGTCTGGATAACGTCAATGAGCTGCCGGCCCTCGATAAGGTGTATATCGATGTCGGCGCGACGAGCCGCAAGGATTGTCCTGTAAGGATTGGTGACGCTGCCGCATTCGACCGTCCATACAGTGAGCTGGGGAACCGTCTGGTGGCCAAATCGATGGATAATCGTGTGGGTGTGCTCGTGGCCATTGAGACTCTGCGTACGCTTAAGTCTACGCCGTACGATGTTTACTTTGTCTTTACCACACAGGAAGAAGTGGGTGTGCGCGGCGCGACCACTTCGGCCTACGGGGTCGATCCTGACATAGGCATTGCCCTGGATGTCACGCCGTCAGGGGATACTCCTAACGGGCACAAAATGGAAATGGCTCTTGGAAAGGGTCCCTGTATCAAGATTCAGGATGTGGGAATGATCTCTGATCCGCGCGTGGTCCAATGGATGATACGTGCCGCAGAGAAAAATAAAATCCCATATCAACGTGAAGTGCTGTTGATCGGCGGCACAGATGCCCGGGCGATCCAGAGCGCGCGGGCGGGTGTACCTGCCGGTTGTATTTCGGTGCCTGTCCGTTACGTTCATTCGCCCTCTGAAATGGTGGATTATTCAGACGTGGAAAACGCCGTCAGGCTGCTGACCGCCGTTCTGCGGACGCCAATCGATATGTGATTATGTCGCGTACTTTTCGATTTGTTGTCCTGCTCGGACTGCTTTTTAGTGCGGGGTGCGCTTCTCTGGAACCGCTGCTCGCCGCACTCACGCCGTCGCCTGTTCCCACACCAAGACCGACCTCTACGCCTCCCGCAACGGCCACGGCAACCATCCCACCTGTGCCCGAAAGCCCTGTTCTGCGAGTCTGGCTGCCTCCACAGTTCCATCCATCTACAGGAAATGACGCCGCGACCTTGCTCGGCGAACGATTTACAGAATTTGAGTCAGAGCATCCCGGGCTCACACTGGAAATCCGCGCTAAGAAGTCGGATGAGGAGAACAATATTGTCAACACCCTGGCAGTGACCAATACTGCGGCACCGGATGCCTTGCCCGATCTCATTCTGCTGTCGCGGCCCGATCTGGAAGCTGCTGCGATGCGAGGTCTCTTGCATCCCATTGACGGCTTGACCACCTCGCTGGAAGATCCGAACTGGTATGCCTACGCCCAGCAACTGGCACATCTTCAAAATACAGGCTATGGCCTGCCGCTTGCTGGAGACGCGCAGGTGTTGATCTATTACCCTGAACTGGGCACAATTGTGACCTGGGAGGATGTTTTGAACAGCGATGGGCAGTTGGTCTTCCCCGCTGGAAATTTGGATGGGCTGGCAGGATTGTCTCTGTACGCTTCTGCGGGCGGGGAGATCCTGGATGCTCAGGGCTTGCCTATGCTGGAAGAAGAAACACTGACACGCGTGTTGACACTCGTGGAGGATGCTGTTGCAAAAGAAGTGTTTCCATCTTCCCTTGTCAATGTCACGACAGAGGCACAAACCCTACAGATCTATCGGAGCGGTAGCGCCAATAAAGGGATTATCTGGATATTAAATTATCGTCCATTGGAGGATGGCGCGATCACACCATTACCGGGTCTGGAAGAGACGCCGTTTTCTTATGCCACCGGCTGGGTGTGGGCGCTGGCCGGTTCCAGGCCCGAAAATCTGGAGCTCGCTGTAGAATTGGCTGAGTTCCTGGTGGAAGATCCGTTCATCGGAGAATGGACAAGTGCGACAGGTTATCTTCCTGCACGTCCCTCGAGTGTGGAGACGAACGATCGGACCATGAACGCCATTCTTGAGTCGGCGCATCCTATTCCCTCCAATAATGTACTGACCATTCTGGGCCCGCTGATGCACGAGGCGTTGACCCGCGTGTTGAGCGGCGAGGAGCCTGCCACGGTGGCCGGCAGTGTGGTTGAGAAATTAAGATGATCCGCGGGAGGAAATCCTATGTCTGAGTGGAAACGTTCGACAAAAGAAGTTTCGTGGGAAGATCTGCTGCCTGAAATGGTATCCGCGATCAAGCAGCATATCGGGCAATATAATCTCGGTCCGATATTGTCAGATGCACTGATGGGAATCCAGACCGACTCGGAGAAGATTAAGAAGGGTTTATTCGGTGGCTCAGAGAAGGTAACGATGGGCGCGGTGGTAACGCCTCGCTGGCTTGTCTGGTCCGTCCTGGAAGAGGGAAAAAAGGCCACGGCTCTGTCCGCTCAGTTAATCAACATTACCGTGCAGGACTACGTCCAAACGCCGTTCGCACAGATGGTCCCGGATTCTGGCATTCAAGTGAGCGGGATCTTTACGGATGCCATCGAACCCGCCAGCGCATTTATCGGTTTGGATCAAAGCCCGGCCGCGGAACGGTTTAGAGAAGTAATCATCCAGGCGACACAGGATGCAAAGAAATAAAAAACAGGCTCCCAGTTCTGGGAGCCTGCTCTTTTGAACTCTGGTCATTACATTACCCACGCCCAGAGCATCCAGAAACCGATCATCGCCAGACCGATCAAGAATCTTGCACCGAAGGCCCAGCCCCAGCCGATCATATATGCTTTGGTGGAAGCGACCGCCGCGTCGTGATCTTTCAAGCGCCGGTTCTCGGCAAGGAATAACCCTGCCGGCGCCGCCACCAGGCCGACCAACGGCGTAAAGAAGATGCTTGCGATAATCCCGGCCCCAAAGGCAAATAAGATCGAGCTCCAGGGCACGTACTTATCGCGCATTTTATAAGCAATGATCAGGTTATCCACGATGCTGCCTGTGATCATCAGGACGGTGATGATGCCAAAGATGAACCAGTGCCAGCCTGTCATATTACCGGCTGCGTTCTGGACCAACGCATAGAGAAGTGTTCCCAGCCACATAATGACCAGGCCGGGAAAAACGGGCACGATTAATCCCAGCAGCCCAATGATCAGCGCAAGAAGTGTCAGCGTCTCAAGCACAACCTGCAGAAAGAGGTCAAGCTCAGGTGTCATGTTCTCCTTAGGAAGCTACAGACCCTAAAGGTCTCCTTGGCAAATAAATTTTGATGATAAGCATGTGACCGAAACGCAATTATTCACTTGCTTCGAGGAAAAGACCTTCAGGGTCTTGATGCAAATTATTGTGGTCTGATTATATCCACTCCACCCATCCACGGGCGGAGCACCTCAGGCACCACGATTGAGCCATCAGCCTGCTGATTGTTTTCCATGACCGCAATCAACGTGCGAGGCAGCCCGAGGCCCGAGCCATTCAGCGTGTGCGGAAAGCGGGTCTTGCCGCCATCCGCGGGGCGATACTTAATATTCGCACGCCGTGCCTGGAAGTCGCGCACATTCGACACCGACGATACCTCGAGCCACTCATTGCAACCGGCTGCCCAGACTTCGATATCATAGGTAATGGCAGAATTGAATCCAATGTCACCCGTGCATAGCTGCTTTACCCGGTATGGAAAACCCAGTGCAGCACACGTTTCTTCGGCATGCTCGCGCATCTTTTCGAGCAAAACATCCGATTCTTCCGGCCGGGCGTACATATACATCTCGACCTTGTCGAACTGGTGCCCGCGTTTGATGCCGCGCACATCGCGACCGGCGCTCATTTTTTCGCGGCGGAAGCAAGGAGTGTAAGCTGTATACAGCAATGGCAGCTGCGCTTCATCAAGGATTTCGTCCATGTGCATGCCGGTCAGTGGAACCTCGGCGGTCGGCACGAAGTATAGATCCTCCTCATGGTCTTTATACAAATTATCGGCAAACTTTGGCAACTGACCTGCGCCGAAGACCGTGTCCGTCTTGACCATGAAGGGCAGATATTTTTCGGTGTATCCCTGACGGATATGCAGGTCGAGCATGAAGGCGATCAGCGCGCGCTGCAACCGCGCACCGGCGCCGTTCAAAACATAGAAGCGTGAGCCGGTGATCTTCGTGCCGCGCTCGAAGTCCAGGATCCCCAGCGCGGGGCCGAGGTCCCAGTGAGGCTTCGGCTCGAAGTCAAATTCTGGCAGTTGCCCAACTGTACGCAGGACAACGTTTTCCTCTTCCGATACGCCGATCGGTGTCCGTTCATCCGGGATATTGGGGAGAGCCGCCGTTAAGTTGTTGAGGTCGGCTTCCACCTGGGCCACTTCTTTATCGAGCGCGGTGATCTTATCACCGACCTCGCGCATGGCGCTGATCTTGGCCTGGCGCTCCGTAGCGTCTTTCATCTTGCCGATCTCTTTCGAGACGAGATTGCGCTCGGCTTTCAACGCTTCCACCTGGGTCAACAAAGAGCGGCGCTGTTCGTCGAGGCTCAAAATTTCGTCAATGGGAGAAGCTTCCATCTGGCGGTTCTTAAGCGCCGTGCGGACCAGATCAGGTTTTTCGCGAATCAAATTCAGATCTAACATGTTGCACCTCCGATGTTGTGCATTGCACAAGAATAGAATACGCCCCCGGTCCATTTGCAGGACGAGGGGGCGTCTCGTGGTGCCACCTGCTTTTGCCCCGCCCCACCCAGCCTCCCCCAAATTCCAGTTTCGAATTTGGGGGAGGTGCCGAAAGCGGAGGGGGCCTTGGAGTGCGCTGTAACGGGCGCTCACGTCCCTCTTACAATCTGTCACGCTGCAAACGTGACCTACTCCTGCGAGGGCAACTTTGGTGAAGTGGATTTCGCTGTCTCCCCGGCCATCTCGCACTGACCGATGGCTCTCTGCAATTCACGGTTGATCAGCTACTTATCTTCACGCTGTCTTGTTGGGCGTGATTATACACTCCCGCAGAAGCGTGTCAAGCAAGCCAACTCACATATAATTCGAGCATCAACCTGAGACGGAGAGGAAACCATGTTAGCACAGATGCGCAACTATCCAAAACTTGAACCTGACAATGTCCGGATTATCGGCAAGCGCGCCCAGGAAGGGATCGAAAGCCAGTTGATGGTGATTCAAACGCCGTTCGGTTATCGCCGCGTTGCCGAAATGTTCCGCCCGGAGGGCGATGGATCGTTTCCTGCGATCTTATATGTTCACTGGTATGAGCCTGAGTCTATCGATTCGCACCGAACGCAGTTCGAAGAGGAGTCGAAGGAGATGGCGCGCGGTGGAGCCGTCTGTCTTTCCATTGAAACCCTGTGGTCTGATCGCGATTTCTTCCTCAAGCGCACGCAGGACGATGACTTGCGTAATTCCATTGAGGAAGTTGTGAATCTCCGCCAGGCCATGGATTTGCTTCTCTCCCAGCCGGATATCGATCTCGGGCGATTTGCCTATGTGGGACACGATTTTGGTGGGATGTACGGCGTGCTGGCTGGCAGCCTGGACCAACGCCCGACGCATTATGTCCTGATGGCCGCTACGCCTCGCTTTCCAGACTGGTATCTTTACATGCCCAGGCTGGAGGGCGAAGCGCGTGAGGGGTTCATCCGCCAGATGGCAGAGATCGATCCAATCGCACATATCCCCAACGTTTGGCCGGCCCATGTATTGTTCCAGTTTGCAACCGATGATTTCCATGTGCCGAAGGAGCGCGCCGAAGAGTTCTTCGCGGCCGCCCGTGACCCAAAAGTGATGAAGTGGTACGAAGCCGGGCATGGACTGAATGAGACTGCCACCATCGATCGGAAGGCGTGGCTGAAGGAAGAACTCGGGCTCAGATAACGGACAGCCTCAGAACCCCCCCTCAACAGCAGATATAAAAAGCGGTGACTGGCCTGGGTTTGCTGCCCCCTGAGCCATCTCTTGCCAGACGCATTTGAATCCTACACGCAAGTTGTGGTATATTTTGGCTGGAGCAAATCATATGAATGAACGTATCTTAATTATTGAAGACGATCAGCAAATATTGA
>DATHTL010000059.1:0-7755 GCA_035463255.1 Anaerolineales bacterium
AACAATTTCTCGCTGCTTGAGTCGCACATTCTGTTGGCTCTGCTTGCCAGAGAATATTCACCGCGGCTTGCACCCGGCTTCATCCCGAAATTTGTCATGGGAGGCACACTTGGCACATCCAACGGTTTCCCAATGATCATCGAACGCCGGTCTTGAGCGTAAGGCCTGCACTTGAGGGTAACTGCCCTGTCAAAACTGACAGGGCGGTTTTGGTTTGTGGGAATATGTAAGTTGTATAATCAGCCAATCCTAACTCCGGAACATGTGATGTCTTCCCCTGCGAATTTGTTCACTCCCTCATCTATCTTAAAAAACACCTTCGGCTACGATACCTTTCGCCCGCTGCAAGGCGAAGTCATAGAGAATGTCATGGCACGGCGCGACACGCTGGCCGTCATGCCCACGGGCGGAGGAAAGTCCCTGTGCTACCAGATTCCATCGCTTCTTTTTGATGGGCTTACAGTGGTTGTCTCCCCGCTGATTTCGTTGATGAAAGACCAGGTGGAGCAGCTGCGCGCCTTTGGCGTCCCTGCCCTGTTTTTGAACAGCTCATTGGCGCCACTGGAATATCAGGAGAACATGGAATACGTAAAGCGCGGCGAAGTGAAATTGCTCTACGTCGCGCCGGAGACGCTCCTTAGCCCACGCATCCTCTCGCTCCTGGCAAGCGTGAAAGTTGACCTGCTCACGATTGACGAGGCGCACTGCATCTCGGAGTGGGGTCACGACTTTCGCCCGGAATATCGACAGCTGGTCGAGGTACGAAAGCGATTCCCGGAGACGGTCTGCCTGGCGCTCACCGCCACGGCGACTTCGCGGGTCCGCCAGGATATTCGCACCACGCTCAAGTTCGCAACGACAAACGAATTCATCGCCAGCTTCAACCGCGAGAATCTCTACATCGAAGTCCTGCGCAAAGAGGATCCGTATCTGCAAACGATGCGCATGCTTGAGCGCTATAAAGATCAATCGGGCATCATTTACTGTTTCTCGCGCAAGCAGGTGGATGAGCTCGCCGGGTATCTGGCCTCGAAGGGGTATTCCGTCCGCCCGTATCATGCAGGACTGGAGGATTCCGAGCGGCGCAGGAACCAGGAAGC
The DNA here is from genome assembly GCA_035463255.1 of Anaerolineales bacterium. Classification (GTDB taxonomy): domain Bacteria; phylum Chloroflexota; class Anaerolineae; order Anaerolineales; family Villigracilaceae; genus Defluviilinea. The sequence continues at coordinate 1,101 of DATHTL010000059.1, forward strand.
CTTCATCCGCGACGACGCGCAGATCATTGTTGCCACGATCGCCTTTGGAATGGGCATCAACAAGCCCAACGTGCGCTTTGTCATCCACTTTGACCTGCCAAAAAGCATCGAAGGCTACTACCAGGAGATCGGACGCGCCGGGCGGGACGGCCTGCCCGCGCACTGCCTGCTGCTATACAGCTATGCGGATGTCGCCAAGCTCGGCTATTTCATTGACCAGAAAACCGGCAGTGAAAAGCGCGTTGCCATGCAACATCTGGATGCGATTACGCGTTTTGCCGAGGATGAGATCACCTGCCGCCGCAGGCCGCTCCTCAACTACTTTGGCGAATCGGTCTCAGCCGACAATTGTTCCAACTGCGACAACTGCACCTCCGCCCCCATGCCGCTGACCGACATCACCATCTACGCCCAGAAATTCCTCTCCTGCGTCAAGCGTGCCGATGAGAAGTTCGGCGCCGGCCACATCGCCGATATCTTGCTGGGCTCAGAGAACGAAAAAGTATTGCGCTGGGAACATAACAAGTTGTCCACGTATGGCATTGGTACGGAGCTCACGCGCAAGCAGTGGATGCACATTGCCCGCCAGCTTTTGACCATGGGTTATTTGAAACAGGAGGGCGAGTATCACACGCTCGGCCTCACACCCAGGGCATTGGAAGCACTCCGGAAAAGAGAGAAGATCATGGGCATCATCCAGGAGTCTGTGGAGCGCGTGAAGAAAGATAAGAAGAAAGATGAGCTGGAGTACAACAACGCGCTCTTTGCCTTGCTCCGCCAGAAGCGCAAGGAGCTGGCAGACGAGGCCGGCGTGCCTCCGTATGTGATTTTCTCTGATCGGACTCTTGTCGAAATGGCAGCATATTATCCGCAGTCCATCACGAGTCTGTTAACAATTTCCGGCGTGGGACAGATGAAACTGCGTCGCTATGGCGAGATATTCCTAGAAATCATCCAGGCGTATTGCGAGAAACATGGATTAAAGGAAAATGGGAAAGAGGCACCCCGCGAGAAAAAAGACTCAAACCGCCGTTATATGATTGTCGCAGAAGCGTATAACTCGGGTGAAAGCATCCAGAATTTAATGGAACGTTATCACGTCACGGCGGGTACAATCCTTGACCACCTGACGCGCTACCTTGCAACGGGCAACAAATTACGAAGCGGTGCCGACCTTGAATCTCTGACATCTGTCACTGCCGAACAAAAAAAGGCCGCTTTCGCGGCCTTCGATGAGTACAGTCCCACCTTTCTTAAACCCGTCCATGATCAATTGAACGGCACTGTAAGTTACGATGATCTGAAGATTCTGCGCCTGCTCTATTTAGCCCAATAATCAGCTCATTCTTCGTAAGCGCTCTATGACATCCTGAGCAAAGTGATTGATGAGCGATTCGGCATAAGCAGCTGGCTCAAGACTGAGGTCTTGAATCAGGGGGGTCATATCCATTCCATAGGATAGTCCCGTTGTCACATCCACACCGTGTGATTCAAAATACGTGGCATTCGCCCGGCGGCGCCCAAGGGAGGCGAGGTCATACCGCTTGCCTCCGGCGATCTGCGAGTCAAAGACGCCCAGCAAAGCAGCCTGCAAATTCTCATGCTCCGTCATATCCATCATGACCTTGGCAGAGTCGACCATCCAATCGAGGGCGCGCCAGACTTCTCCGCCGATGAGGCGCTCAGGACGCTCGGCCGGATCCAGCCTGCGAAGGGCCTCCACCACACGCAGAGCGACTGCCACATGCGTATCGTGCTTATCGGCCAGGTTATGTGTGAACACAAATTGAGGCCTTGTGGCGCGCAGGACTTGAACAATATCATCCACTGTTTCAGGCTTTGATACATCTTTGACAATTTTGCTCGGCAGGTCGAGCATGACCTGGGCGGCATACTCGCCCACGATGGCCGCCTTGCGCTGTTCCTTGAAGCGCACAAGCCGCATCTCTTCGTCGGTGTAATCCTTATATAAATTATCGCGCGGCGAGCCACGCCCATCGGTCACGACCACGCCGGTGAACCATTTGTCCTTTTGCTGGAAGCATTCCAGGATGGGCTGGGCAGCCATAATCTCGATATCGTCCTGGTGCGCGGCAATGCAAAGATGGGTCGTGCGGGCCAGTGCCTGCTCGAGAGGCAGGTCATCGGGGATGTAAACTTCGGCGGTAGGGAGACTGAGTTTCATGGTTTATCCTTTTCGAGGAAATACCGTTGTTTGAGTAGGCTGAGTGGTTTTCGAAGCCGTATCGAAACCAACACAAATCCTCTTTTGAAAGAGGTGGTTTCGATATGAGCGGAACTGCACCGCTCTACTCAACCACCGGATTATTATATAACCGGCAAACTCGCCGCGGCCACCGATTGGCCCACGCGACGGACTTTTTCATCGGGTAGATGCAATGCGATCTTCTCGAGCAAATCAGGGAATTCTGCCTGGAAAACTTGGTTTGCTCCTTCAAGAAGCAGATCGCCTCCACGGCCAGAGGTGCAACGCCCGAGGATCAAGACGTGCTTGATCTCGTAGAAATCGGCATAGTGGGCGATACCGTAGCCGAGATAGGTTCCCATGGTCTGCCAGATTCTGAGGGCGCCGCTATGACCTGACTCCAATTGCTCCTGTACGAACTCAAGTTTCTCAGCATCGGTCAGATTGGTTGGCAATTGAATCTCGGCTGTTGGCGCAAGGCGAAACACACATTGCTGCGAGAAGTACAACGCGCCAACGCCTCGATCTCCGGACCACTCATCCTGGGGCGCAGTGGGACTGTAATCAATCGGCGCAAAGGCCAGCTCATTCAACCAGCCCATGATATGCCCTGCGAGATTTACATAGCCTGCCGCCTCACTTGAGCCCAGCGCAATGCCCAAGATGCCATTGTCCTCGATCGACATGGAGCCCGCCAGAGCGGTCACATCGCCATCGTTGATCACATCCAATGGCACATTCATTTCCTTCTGAATGCGCGTGAATAAATTCTTGATCTCATCGAAACGCTCGCGTGGGATCCCCCGAAAAAGAGAAGCCACCATCGGGCGGTTGTCGATGTAGATGCCCGCCGAGCTCCCGCCGATGGCATCGACGCGCGGCATCTTGGACGCAGCCGTTTGCAGCGCAGTCATGATCTCGCGGTAGTGGTACTCAGGATCGCTCTGTTTGCGCGGTTCCCAGATCACCTCCTCGCTGTAGATCACCTTGCCATCCACCACCGCGCTGACTTTGCGGTCTGAGGCGCCCAGGTCAAAGCCGATGCGATGACCATCCAGGTTGCGGCCGAGCCGCTTCCCGATCTCGTGCGCCGCGGGCACTTCCTCCGCTGAACAAGGAACGACCTGGAACGTCTGCTCATAGACCTGCTCGCCCATGAAGTAATAATCAAACTTACGGCTGCCATCGGGTGCATAACACTTACTGATGTAATCGCCAATGGCACGCGGCCCACCAACGTACACCTTGAACCCACCGCGCTGCCAGAGCAGGAACTTGACGATCCGCTCGACATATTCGAAGTTGGACTCAAAATCCGGGTGGCCTTCCGGGAACACTTTGGTTTCGTAACGCGAGATCTCGCCGTTGCCGCGCTCGAGCCCAATCACTTGTGGCACGCCAATCTGCTCCACCGCCTGGCGGAACGCCCGGTTTGCCAGGGCGGCCGGTTGGAACGAATCATCGAGCGCGGGTTGGATCTTCGGTTGGATGAACTTGAGAGGGTTGGCCATAGTGCATTAGTTCTCCTTTTGATTGAAAAGTAATGAGTAATCATCGAGCAAGAGATACGCAGACGAGCCGAGGATGCAAGCGCGGTAATCCAGCTTTCCAATGTCCAGCTGCGTTTCCTGGGTCATGCGTCCCAGCGCTGCGCCAGCCATCGCCTCACGAACGGCATCCAGCCAGGCTTTTCCGAAGCGCGTCACATCGCCAGTGAGGATGATCTTTCTTATGTGAAGCGTTCCGATCAGTCCGCCGAGAGCGGTACCGAGAGCATGCGCGGCATCTAAAACCAGTTCTTTGATGGAGGAATCGCCTTCGAAAAATCTTTTTTCGATCAAGTCAAGATTGGACTCACCTGATAGACCGGAAAGTCGCCGCGCAGCCTGCAGGATGGACCGCCCACTTGCCAGCGTCTCGAGGCAACCCTTGCGGCCACAACGGCAGGGCAGACCATTCGTTTCAACAAGCACATGTCCAATTTCACCCGCGCCGCCTCCATCCCCCTGGAATAGACGCCCGTTGATCAAAATGCCGGCGCCAATACCATGGCCTACATTGACGACGACCAAGTTGTTATCCGCCCGTTGATTTCCATAAACGAACTCCCCGATCGCGGTAGCCTGGCTGTCGTTCAAGACGCGAACGGGAATCCTGTAGCGCCTCTCCAGCAGACTCGCTAGCGGCAGATCCTGCCATTCCAGATTGACCGCGTTGATTACAACTCCTTCGCGGGTGTTGATCAGGCCGGGTGTCCCCACACCGATTCCCACTACCGGCTTCCATTGTCTGTTGACCAATTGATCCAGAATCTGGTACACCAGGCGGATAGCCTGCTCCCCATCCCCATCCTCGACAGGAACTTCGACGGTCTTCCTGATCTCCCCACGCAAATTCACGACCGAGCCAATGAACTTGTTTTGAGCGAGGTTGACTCCAATCAAATACCGCGAATCGGCCACAAGGCGCAACAGAATAGATGGCTTCCCACCGATGGAGGAACCTGGCCCAATTTCTTCCACCAAACCTTCCGACATTAAACTTGAGACCACATCCGAGACGGTGGTACGGGTCAGTTGCGTGTCGCGAGCAATTGCGGCGCGGCTGATCGTTTCATGATCAACAATCGTCTTCAAGACCAGGTTACGGTTGTGCTGTTTGGTGAGCTGATGGGTGGCTTTTTTCGCGGACATAGTTTGTCCATTGAGTTTACAAAGTCATTATACAAGGTTTGAAGAAAAAAGCAATATACGAAACGGGCTTCAGCAATTCTTTAAGGAAAGCGTGGAGTCACTCAGTTCTCCCCGATTGCTTTAAACAAAACAACAGCGCCTGAAAAGCTGACGCTGTTGTTTTACTTAGCTTACAAATAAAAGAGTTAATTCATCTATTGATTGAGCCGGTCAATCAGCCCAACGTATTGCGAGGCGACGGTCCGCCAGTTATAGCGCTCGTTGAATTTCTCAATATTCTGCGCATACTGCGCCAACCGCGTGCGGTCTTTGTATAAGAATAAAATACTTTGGGCAAGCTCATTGACGTCGCCGGGTGTGAAGAGATGGACCATCTCATTGTCAAAGTAAGCCGTAATCGCTGTGGTACGAGCCGCCACCACCGGCACCCCCACCGCAGCATACTCCATCAGTTTGGTCGGTAGAATACCGTCAGTGAAGACATCGTAACGATAGGGCACAATTCCAAGGTCGGCTTTCATGATCATCTTCGGTAGTTCACTCGAGGGGACCCGGTTAACACTGAAATAGACATAGGAATCGAGATTTCGTTCCTTGACCATCCGCATGATCTCATCCCGGAACTCCCCGCCACCGTGGATTGTCAGATGAATTCCAGGGATCTCTGACTTGACCTTGTCGAGGGCCTGGATCAACAGGTCGATCCCGTAGCGCCGGGTGATCGTCCCATGATAGATCAAACGGAAGCCTTCGCGCGAGCCGTTCGGATGATCTGCAGGCTTCGCATCCCCGAAGATGCGCTCGTCTGCGAGATTCATCACCACCGAGGTTTTGTCTGCGCGCACGCCGCGTCCGATCAGCGATTGGCGCCACAATTCCGTGACCGTGATCACGTGGTCGGCAAACCAGCAGGAGATGCGCTCCTGCCAGCGCACCAGGCGAACGGGCCAGCTGCTCATGCCTGTCTTAAAGCGCACGGCGTAGAACTCGGGCATCACATCGTGGATGTTCAAAATGACTTTAGCGCCCATCAATTTCGGAATGAGCGCGGCAAACACCAGAAAGTCCGGCAGGTTGTGCGCTTCGACCACACCATACTTACGCTTGAAGTGCAACGCGCTGACTTTGAAGAACGACCGTATGAAGAAGGAAAAATATTCCAAAAATTGCCCAACAATTCCACGGCTCTTATCGCGCAGGACAGGCAGGCGATACACATTTACTCCCTCAACAACTTCAAAGGCAGGCGCCGGCGGGTCCTGTTGCAGGGCAAGCACATCCACCTCGTAGCCATGTTTGACCAGGGCCTGTGATTCGCGTTCGACGCGCGGCTCGGCTAGCGGATAGGCATGATGAACGATCATGCAGTGACGTTTAGCTTTAGATTTTTTCATGAGTACCTTCAAGAAAACTGGGATCAATGAAGCGCATCGCGAACCAGGCGATAGGCCAGACTAATTCCTGTGGAGAATAACGGCATCGGATCATCCCAGGCAAATGTACCGATCATCTTCTCGCCGCGCAACGAACGCATCCATTCTGAAAATGTGATTTTTCCCATGCGACGATAGGTCAGGAACGCGCGCAGATCGCGGTAGTAATCTGCCCAGATGACCCCCTCTGCATAGTGATGGCGCGGCTCGAACGATTGACCGATCGCGTCCTGATAAGCTGCCCACGGAAGATCGACACCCACTTTTGTGCTGAGCCCATCCCAGATGCCAAAGCGCGTGTTAACTTCCACCAGCTTATAAAC
>DATHTL010000060.1:0-20676 GCA_035463255.1 Anaerolineales bacterium
CCCAGCGAGGCAATGGCCGGCATGGCGAGGGGGATCACCAGCTGGCGGAAAGCAGTCCAATGGGATGCGCCGTCGAGATAAGCGGACTCGAATAGGTCACGCGGCAGGGTACCGAGGAAATTGCGCATGAGATAAATGGCATACGGCATGCCAAATCCGGTATGGAAGAGCCAAACCCCGAGGAAAGTACCATTGAGTCCGACTTGCGTATAGAACCGAGAGATCGGGACGAGGGTCATCTGCAACGGGACAACCTGCAAGCCCACGAGAAGAGCAAAGAGCAGGAAACGACCTTTGAAGTCTAGCCAGGCAAACGCATATCCTGCAAAGGCGGCGAACAGAATGGGTAATATGGTTGCAGGGATAGTGACAAATAAGCTGTTCACGAACGCGCGACCCATGCCGCGCGGATTGAGAATGTCACTGAGGTTGCATTCCAGATCCGGCGGTTGTGTCCCGGCTGCACAGTCGGCCCTGTAGGTGTTCTGCCCACGATAGCCTACTAGCGCATCGATATAGTTGTTGAGCGTGAAGTTTGAGCTAACTGCAGACCCTTCAGCTCCTGAAAGAGTCTCGAGATGATCCGCGATATCGGCTGCTTCCTGTGGACTCGGGAGGGGAATATCGCCCATGTGGGGTTGCCCATTGATATCCCGACGGAGCAGTGCCAGAAGCTGTAAAGAGCGTGAATACTGGCGGACCAAATCCGGGTTCGTCAGATCAGCTCCCGGCAGTTCCTGCCCATTCTCACCATGACAGGAAGCGCAATACTGATTGTATGTTGCCGCACCGGGCGCCGAGGAGCCAGAAAAGACAGTCCACCAGCCGGAGCCACTGACTGCCTGCGGAGGGCGCAGGGAAGTAATGAGCAAGCCCAGCGTGGGAACGATCCAAATGATCATCGTAAAGATAATGATCACATGCGTCGGGACCTTATTTAGGAATTTGTTGATCTTTTCCCTGTTCATCGCATTTGCTCCTGCGCCAGGAAGCGCTTGATGTTGAAGTAAATAAATGGGATGATCGCCACCACGAGAATCACAGCCACTGCGGTCCCACGACCTACGTTAAAATTCTTGTACATTTCTGTGTACATGCGGTTGGCGATCACATCTGTCTGGAAATTACCGCCAGTCATCACATAGACCAGATCGAACAGTTTCAGTACGTTGATCACCATCGTTGTGACTACCACTGTGATGGTGGGCAGGATGATGGGGACCATGATCCTCCAGAAGACGGTCCATTCGGTGGCGCCGTCCACGCGGGCAGCCTCCAGGATTTCATCGGGAACAGATTTCAAGGCCGCCGCCAGGATCGTCATACAGAAACCGGACCAGATCCAGATGCCTACGATGATGATCATATAGGTGTTGATCGGGGTGGTCGAGAGCCAGGCGACCGGGTCTCCGCCCAGCGCGGTGATGATCGCGTTCAGCAGACCGACCTGGGTTTGTGATGTGCCATAATCATAAACAAATCTCCAGATAACGCCGGCACCCACAAAAGATATGGCCATGGGCATGAATATGATGGCCTTGGCCAGTGCCTCATACTTCACGCGGTCTGCAAGAACCGCAAAGCCAAGGCCAATCGATACCGTGCCGAATACCATCACGACAATCCATTTGATGGTATTACCATATGAGGAACTCCAAAACGAACGCCAAAGGGCCTGGGGTGAACTGGTATTGAGTTCGGCCGTCAAAGCATAGCGATAGTTCTCGAAGACCCCCCAGCACGGGGCGCCTTCACGACACGTGGTAGCTGCAGGGGCTGTTCCATTTCGATTGCTGAAACTCAAGGCGACCGTGTTGATCATGGGGTAGAGAATAAAGAACGACATCACCAATAGTGCAGGCAGGAGATACAGCCAGGGAGTGAGGGCGCCCTGCTTCATGATCTGGGGGACCGGTGGGGCGGAGCGCGCTCTTGCCGGTTTTCTTTGTGTCGCCAGATCGGGAGTTGTGGCAGGCTTGGAGATATCCTGTGGTGTGGCCATAGTAGCCTCCTATGTCAAAATTAAAAAGCGCCAAACTGACATCACGATTCAGGTGGCTAGACTCCATAATGGGCTTCGGATGTCTGAAGTCTCTTGCGATATCATAGGAATCTTTTTAAAGGGCAGGGGACGCCTCCATGGAGACGTCCCCAATTTCATTAAGTATTACTGACTCAATCCTTCAGCCTGGGCATCGGCGAGGCGATCCAATATCGCGTCGAGATCACCGCCGTTGACATATTCTGTAACACCCTGGAACTCGGCAGAGCCAAAGCCACCGGGGATGGTATCGCCGATGTCGGGGGTGAAGCCCTCGGTATTGGCGACGGCATCACCAAGCTTTTGCAGTGCCGGGTCGGTGTAGTTGCCTGTCGCGCCCGTATTCGGTGAGAGACCAAAAGTAGCTCCAGCCCAATTGGCGCCGCCCTGCTCCGATGATAGATACATAACCAGTGCTCTGACTGCCGGTGTATCATTAAAGGCCATCATGGGCTCGATGGAACCCTGCAGCCCCTGGATGCCAGGGACGACAAAGAAGTCATAGTCCGTGCCCTGCTCGAGGTCGGGGAATTGGTTCTCTATCTCAGCGCCTGCAAATCCGGACTGCTTTACCATCATGGCTTGCGGAGGATCTTGGAACGGTAGGTAGATGGCTTCCAGGAAGGGAGTGGAAAGCGTGCCTTGTGCGCCGCCCACCGTATAAGTTTCATCGGTAGCCCACGTGCCATAGGTCTCATAGGCCTGCATGACGCCCGGGTCATTGTAAGGAACGCTGCCATCGATCACGCTGAGCACGTATTCAGGACCCTGCTGGACCAGCATGATATCCTGGACGAAGTCTGTGCCGGTCCAGCCAGTGGCATCGCCGGACTCGAAGCCCATGCTCCATGGGACCTGTCCATCGGCAACCATTTGTTCGACCAGAGCTTCGAGATCCTCCCAGGTTTCCGGAACTTCATAGCCCAGGGCTTCAAAGTTGGCAGGGCTATACCAGATAATGGACTTAACGTCTGCCTTGATAGGCAGGCCCAGCCACTGGCCATCAATCGTCACCGGGTCAAGGAAGAATTCACTGTAGCTTTCGCGGCTCGCACCAAGCTCATCCATCGGGATCAGCTGATCCTGATACTGCACGAGCTGGGATACCTGCCAGAAGGCAACATCCGGCGGATTGCCAGCCTGGACGCGTGTGTCGAGCAAAGCCTGGTCACGCGTGGATTCCGGTCGGAGAACAATACCACACGCATCGATAAGCGGCTGCAGTACCTGATTGAGTGCCTCTTCCTCGGCACCCGCCCACTGATAGAGCATGCTGATCTCATCGCCCTGCTGGGCGCCCGCGCAGTCGATTTCACCGGCGACAGGGGCCTCGGTTGCTGCCTCAGTCGCGGCTTCGGTGGGTGCCTCGGTCATAACCTCCGTGGGGGCTTCTGTCATGACTTCAGTAGGTGCCTCCGTCATGACTTCTGTCGGCGCCTGCGTCTCCTGTCCTCCGCCACATGCAGCCAGGAACAGGGTGAGCACCATCAGCAGGCCTAAAATCTTGCTGAACTTAGACATTTCCTTCTTCTCCTAATTTGATTTAATAGGTTTAACTTCATATCTAACAGCGCATGATATTTCTTAACACCAATTCTCGATACGAATCACCTCCTTTACTAACACGTGTTAACGAGCCTGGAACAAAGCAATCTCGTTCAATCAGTGAGAACAACAATGCTACATACTGGATTGTCTGATAATCAGCTTGGATTCGAGCAGCAATGAGGCGTCGTTCAATCCTTCGCCTTGAATCATTCGGATCAAACGTTCTCCGCCTGCCCAACCGATCCCGAAGGCGGGCAAGCGTATCGTTGTCAGAGGAGGATCAAAGAATTCCGCAAGGGGAATATCATCGAAGCCAATCACGGACATGTCCTTGGGAATATCCAATCCAGCATCCTTGATCGCCAGCATAGCGCCCATGGCAACCACATCGCTTGCGACAAAGACTGCAGTGGGTCGAGGTGTTGAATTCAGCAAAGCCTGCATCGCTGAAAAGCCACTGGCGGGCGTGTAGTTCCCTGCCTTGATGTACGCCTTGTTGACCGGAAGCTTTGCTTTCTTTACGGCCCGCAAATATCCATCCCGGCGCTGTTGAGCCGATGTGTAATCCAGTGGGGCATTCGTGATCATCCCAATGTGTTGATGACCGCGTTCGATTAAATGATTGACCGCCAGCTCCGCGCCGGCGGTTGCATCGATATCCACGAAGGGGATATCTGTTTCAGGGAGTTGGCCCATGAGCATGATAGGAACGCGTCGCCGATGCAAATTCATCAGCGCGCTATCGTCCTGGCGGGGACCCGATAACAAAATACCATCCACGTGATTTTCTGTTATCAAGCGTGCATATCCTCCGGTGTCGTTTGGGTCAACTGGTTTCAACAGGACGTGAAAACCCTGTTGCATCGCTGCCTGCTCCACACCCAGGATGACCTGTGGAAGAAAGGCATCGGTGAAAATCTGTTCCGGCGACTGACAAAGGACAAGACCAATCGTATATGACTTTCCACTCACAAGTTTCTTGCCGGCCACGTTGGGGGAGTAGTTGAGTTTCTGCGCGGCATCCAACACGCGCTTGCGAGTGGCAGCACTAATGCTGACGCCGGGAACATTGTTGAGAATAAACGATACTGTTGTACGCGACACATGTGCTAGCTTGGCAACATCCCGGCTGGTGGTTCGTTTCGCTGGTCTCATAAGCGGATTTTACTAACACGTGTTACTAATTAGTATAAGGATTTCGTGGACGTTTGTCAAGTACTTTCTTTTGAAGACTGTTACGGCTGTTTTTCACGGCTTGAAATGATCAAACCAAGTCCGATCAGCAGTCCTCCAAGCAAGAAGAGAGGAGTAATTCGTTCCCCCAGAAAAAGCCAGCCCAACAATGTGCCTACAACTGGCTGGGCAAAGAACGTTAGAGAGGCCAGGCTGGCATCGACGAAAGCGAATGCTGTATTCCAGAGCACCATCGCCAGAGCGGTGGAGATGATCCCAAGAAAAAGGATGCCTCCGACGACTCCCAAGGTGATTTCTCCGACACTCACTATCTGCAACTCCCAGGCGCTTGAAGGGATTGTGATCGGCAGCCCACCCAGAAACGCGATCATACTAAAGAGCAACACATCAGTATTCTGAGTGGTTTTGCGCACGAGCACAGAATAGAGTGCCCACGTCACCGCCGCGCCGATAAGCGCCAGGTTTCCCATGAACAGATCCGGATTCAATTGCGCGGAACGCGGATCGATCACCGCGAGCACGCCCAACGTTGCCAGGATCAATGCCACCAATCGCAGCCACGTGATCTTTTCTTTGAGCAGTAGCCATGCGAAGATCAAAACGAATGCGGGAGTTGCGGATGTGACCAGCGAGCCGTTCGCCGCGGTGGAAAGTTTTGTGCCCAGGAATTGCAGGCTGAGGGATACGCCATATCCTACAAAACCAACGCCGAGAATCTGAATCACTTGCGGGCGGGAGGGCCGCGGGAAACCGCGCACCAGCAGCACAAGAACAAGAGTCAGCGCGCCCAGGATCAAACGAATCGTCACTAACGAAAACGGAGGGATGATATCAAGCACAACTTTACTTACGACATACATTCCGCCCCAGATGGAGGCCGCGCCCAGCCCGCAAAGAATACCCACAACCGTTCTGTTCATTGGACGGGGATTATAACGGACGCCAGGACTCAATGTTTCCAGACGTTGGAATCTGATAACTGGAAATTCAACGGCTGGAGTCGTTGACTCCAGCCGGGCTTTTTACCACTCCTTGCTTTGCCTCATCTTCTTGATTTCCCCTCTTCTTTTTTTCTCTTTCAAGCGTTCTTGTTTCGATGCCTGTGTAGGCTTTGTCTTTCTACGAGCTTTGGGCTTGACGAGTGATTTTCGCACCAGCTCCGCAAAGCGCTGAATCGCGTCCTCCCGGTTTTGCTCCTGCGTACGGAAGCGTTTTGCTTCGATCAAAAGTTCGCCTTCTGTTGTGATTCGCTTGCCTGCGAACTGCAGTAGACGCGCTTTCGCTTCTTCAGGTAATGATGATGCATGCACGTCGAAGCGCAGCTGCACGGCCGTCGCCACCTTGTTGACGTTCTGTCCGCCCGGTCCCGAAGAACGGATGAAATCGATCTGCAAATCACGCTCATCAATTTGCAGGGTAGAGGTAATTTCGATCATTCAGTAGTTTTGCCACTGAGTCGCCGAGACGCGGAGCAAAGTTAATTCGGCTCTGTGACTCCGCGTCTCGGTGGCTACTTCGGTGTGGGGGTTTAGAACATCAGGTCGTTGATCTTGCCGATCATCTCGGAAGCGGGCCGCAGGTCCGCTTCGGAGAGGCGGTTGAGCGGTGTATCCACGAGGTTATAGATATCGGACAGGGCAGGCTTGTCGGTTTGGATGTAGATCAAGCCGGTGGCCAGCCAGTTGTTTACCTGTGCTTCAGCAAGCACACGGATCGCCTCGAAGCGATTCGTCGGGTCGTAATCCTTTTCGAGGTTTTTCAGGATCACGATCGACCCATCGTGCATACTCACTTCACGGACCTCGCCTTCCCTCATCTCTTCTTCCAGGATGATCTCATTGCGCGGCGCAATGTAGCTGATGTCATGCAGAGGTTCTTCATGATCTTTACCCCAGGCATAGGAGTGATAGGCATTGTCCTGATTATTGAAGGTGACACAGGGACTGATGATATCGAGCACAGCGATGCCTTTGTGGGCCATGGCAGCCTTCAGCAATTCCTTGACCTGCTTCGGGTTGCCGGCAAAGGAACGCGCAATGAATGTCGCGTTCGAAGCCAGTGCCTCCATGCAGATATCCACGGGCATGTACTGATTGGCTCCCTGCTTCTTGAGCGAGAGTCCCTTCTCCGCCGTGGCAGAGAACTGGCCCTTGGTCAGGCCATACACACCGTTATTCTCCACAATGTAGACCATATTCACATTGCGTCGGACAAGATGTTTGAATTGGCCCATTCCAATGCTGGCCGTGTCGCCATCCCCAGAGACACCGAGTCCCTTCAAGGTATGATCGCCGAAGAGCGCGCCCGTTGCGATCGACGGCATGCGTCCATGCAGACTGTTGAAGCCAAACGAGCGGTTCAAAAAATACGTGGGGCTTTTACTTGAACAGCCAATGCCGCTGAACTTAATCACGTTCTCAGGCACAATGCTCATTTCATACATCGCACTGATGATCTGATTTGAGATCGAGTTGTGTCCGCAGCCCTGGCAGAGCGTGCTGGGGTTGCCGCGGTAATCTGCTTTTGCAAGACCGGCCAGATTCAGGTTCGCCTGCGCACCGGCCATCGGGAGTGGTTGAGTCATAATTAATATCTCCTAACTACATCATCGCTTCCACAGCATACTGCGCCAGGATCCCTTCGCGAACCCACTTGGCCGCGGCGGGCATTCCATCTCCATGCGCAACTGACTTGAGGAGCGGCGCTCTTTCCGGATATTCGGCGCTCAGGATCTGCTTCATCTGTCCATCGCGATTCTGTTCCACAACAAAGATCTGATCGTATTTGTTGACGAAATCGGTGACTTCCTGTGTGAATGGAATAGCGCGCAGGCGTAGGAACTCGGCTTTGATGCCATGCTCGCTCTCCAACTGGTGAACGGCTTCGAGAATGGCAGCTTCCGTGGAACCGTAGCCAATCACACCGACTGTCGCGCCCCGTGTTTCATAAAGCACTGGCGCAGGCATATGTGAACGCGCGGTCTCATACTTGTTCTTGAGGCGGTCCATGTTGCGCAGCCACACGGAGGAATCCTCCGTGTAGCGGGCGTATTCATCGTGTCCGGTCCCGCGTGCGAAATACGAGCTGGCCGGATGCTTGTTGCCAGGGACGGTGCGGTAAGGAATCGCATCGCCGTCCTTATCCAGGTAGCGGCCCCAGTTGCCTTTTATCTCCTCGAGATCCTTTTCCCATAATACTTTGCCGCGCTGCATGGGTGTATCCGGATATTCGAACGGCCTGCTCATCCACTGGTTCATGCCCATGTCAAGATCACTCAACACGAACACAGGCGCTTGCAGCTGTTCGGCCACATCGAAAGAGCGCCAGCCGAATTCAAAACACTCGTTCACATCGCCGGGCAACAGGATGATGGACTGCGTATCGCCATGTCCAATGGAATGCACAAAAGAGAGGTCTCCCTGCGCGGTGCGTGTGGGCAGCCCCGTGCTGGGACCGATGCGCTGTACGTCCCACACGACAACGGGAACTTCGGCGTAGTAGGCCAGACCCGCGAACTCGGTCATCAGGCTCAAGCCCGGACCGGAGGTGGATGTCATCGAGCGCAGACCGCTCCAGCCCGCGCCAATCGCCATGCCGATCGCGGCGAGCTCATCCTCTGCCTGGATGACGGCATAGGTATGCTTGCCATCTTCGCGTTGGCGCAGGAGTGGGAAGTAATCGTTCAAGGCTTCCGCGAGGGATGAGGCAGGCGTGATGGGGTACCACGCCGCGAACTGCACCCCGCCAAAAATGGAACCGATCGCGGCGGCTGTGTTGCCATCTGCCATGATCAAGCCGTCGGTCTTTTTCATCGGCTCGAGATTGAAGGGATCCTTCTTTTCCAGATTAGCCTTCGCCCATTCTGCGCCAGCCTTGACCGTGTTGAAGTTCATGTCGATGGGCTTCTGCTTGCCTTTAAAGTGGAAGTTCAATGCCGCGTAAATTTTCTCAAGATCGATCCCGATCATCTGTGCCAGCGCGCCCACGTACACCATGTTTCCCACCAGGTCACGGAAGTCGCTGGGAATGCTTGGATCGCTGCGCACGATCTGCTTGATGGGCATTGGGTACACTGCAATATCGGCGCGTGTGATCGGCTGCTTGATATCGTCTGCGTAGTAAAAGGCCCCGCCCGGCGCGACAGACGCCAGGTCACGCGCAAACGAGTCGGGATTCATTGCGATGACAATTTCCTGCTCCTCGCGTCGCGCGATGAAACCATCCTTGTTCGCGCGGATCGTATACCAGGTGGGCAGCCCCTGAATATTGGAGGGGAAGAGGTTCTTACCCGAAACCGGAATGCCCATCTTGAAGATGGCCCGCAGGATGGTGTTGTTGGCTGTGGAACTGCCAGAGCCGTTCTTTGTGCCAACAATGATCGAAAAATCATTGATTACTTTATCCATGAGACTCCTCATTGTTTTCATGTCATTTGGTACATGACGTGTTCATCACGCTCTGTGATACAGAAGGTCGGTGTGCGCCACGAGCGCCCGATACCCGGCCTCATAATTTCCGTTACAAATGGCCTCCACCATCTGTTGGTGGTACTGCCAGACTTCCTCAAGATATTCGTACCCCCCAGCAAATACATTCAATCCCACCGCTTCATAGGCATCCCAGTACGCCTCGAGGATGCCCGTGACAAACGGGTTCTCAAGACGGCTGTAGATTTTCAAATGCAGATCGCGGTGTTCTTCATGTGGAACCTGGATTGGGGTTCCGCGCAGTTTCTCCCAGGCGCGCACGACAAGCGCTTGCAGCTGCTGCCTGTCTGCCTCGGTCAACTTACGAACGGCTTCGTGCCAGAACGCCGATTCCACGTGGTTGCGTAAGTCTGAGTATTTGCGGAAATGCTCATCGTTCAGGGCTAGCGCATAGCCAAGACTCTGACGAACAGCTGGCGTGAACGAATAGGAGCGGCGTCTCGTTCCCAGCCGCGGCTTGACTTCCACGAGTCCGAGCGCCCGTGCTACCTCGAGCTGCTCGCGTAGAGACGCCAGGCTCACGCCCAGTTCCTTGCTTAAGTTCTGCAGGGAGGGGAGCCCGTTCTCCACTTCTTCATGGGTTGCGAGATAGCGGAGAAACTCGGAAATATCGGCAGTGAAGCGTTCTTTTAGCATATTGTTCGATTAATCAGATTAATAGGAGTATATAGGGAATTTTAGAGAAAGTCAAGATAGTTTCTCCAATTATTCAAAGTTGTTAGCTTGCTAAGATCATTGAGAACGCGGATAAAAGAGAAGCCGCCCTGAAAAGCGCGGCTTCTTGGAGATCACCAGATCTGAATAGTGCTCTGGGGTTAATCTACCTTATCAATACTTTCCATTCGGATTTTGAGCTCGTCAAGCAGACGCTGAATCTCATCGCGTTCGTTCATGGCCATTTTCAGAGATGCCCTGAAGGTGGCCCTTTCCTCCTCAGGGATCGTTTCCAGCAGACGTTCATCCCGTGTGATTTGTGTAATCTTTTGCTGCAGCTTTTTTTCCAGGCGCTGGCGGTATCCCTCATAGAACTCCGCCTCGCTCAGTGTCGTCGGTGTGGCTGCGACGTCCTTGGTCATCAACTCATCAATCGTCTCGAGAAATCGCTCGAAGTTAACGGGCTTTTCGATAAAACGTGTAGCACCAATGCCCAGAGCAAACGCTTTGTCTTCCAGCGCAACATAGGTAGCGGTGAGGAAAATGACCGGGATGTCGCGGGTCTCGGGGTTGATCCGCAGACGGTGGACGAGTCCAAATCCATCCAACCTGGGCATCATGATGTCAGTAATAACCAGGGCCGGACGTTCGCGCTGGATTGCATCCAGTGCTTCCTGCCCATTGACCGCGGTGGTAACCTGGTAGCCTTTAAACGTGAGCGTCGCTTCGAGTAATTTCAGAATATCGGGTACATCTTCGACAATCAGCACATAACCCTGTTGCATGTTCATACCTCAATTGTAATCTTATCTAGTCAAAATGACGAATAGCCATATAGTCTCCCCTGGCTGCGAAGTGAGGTTGTGTTGACGGATTGACTAAAAAGAACGACTGTTTTGTCATTCTACATCCAAAGAGAAGGTATTCTCTTTCAAAATAATTTCAATATCAATACACTGGCTCGAGCATAAGTGGGTTGCATGACAAAAACAGAGAAATAATATCAATTTCACAATTAAGACTAGTTTTTGTAACTTTTGTATTTTCCTGGCGTCATGTCGTCGATTTTACAACTTTCATAATTGAAAGGCCCCGATACATAATGAAAGGTACAGACAAACATGGCAGCTAAAAAGTACTATTCCATCCTCACGTTATTATTGATCCTTGTTCTTTGCGCGAACCTGGCGAACGTTCAGTCAGTGCGCGCGGATGGGGAAACGCCAACAGAGCCACCTATAGCCACGGAAGTGGTGACCGAACCGCCTGCGGAGGCGACTCCTGTTCCTGAAGAGTCCGGCTCCACCGCGGCGCCAACTCTCGAGCCGGCAGCCACGCAAGAGAGTGTCGACGACGAAGCGACCCCGGCCGCTTATACAGAGACATTGGAGAACACGGATATTGTCGTTCTGGATGAGGGTGGGCAACCTGTTGTTCTCGGTTCTCAAGAGGCCGCAAATGCCCTGACCAGCTCCGACCCGGTCTGGTGTCCGTCGAACGTCACCACACCGACACCCGGCGCCAACGGCTGCAGCGACAGCTACACGAGCATTGCCGATCTGCTTGCGGCCATGCAGTCCAATCCTCAGAGCTTTTCCCAGAACGGCACGATCTTCCTGGAAAAAACTGATGGATATGGGTTATCTTCTCCGTTCATCCTCGATGATTCCAATTCGAGTTTGGGAACCTCATTCAACAGTTTGAGCATATATGATCTCACGGTTCAGGGTGGCTGGGATCGAGATATAAACAATACCTCTGGACAGACAGTTTTCAATGGACCGAACGCATATGTTCAGGTTGGATCCCTGGCTAATCCCTGGATGGGTTCGCTGATGATCAACAATCTGTCCATAATGAATGTGACCTCGAGCAGCAATGCGCCGCTCTCTGTTTATTCCAACGCGGCAGTGGAAATGAATGATGTAGTGGTATTTGGCTCAGGTGCCGGACAAGATGGCATCCAAATCTCTGCCTCCGATGTTGAACTCAACAACGTAAGAGCTGACTATGCCAATCGGAATGGGATTTCCATTACGGCCAGCCAGTCTGGTACGGTCACATTGAATCAGGTGCTTGCTCGCTTCAACGGCTACACAGATGGTGACGATGCAGTGGGCTCCGGTGTTTATGTCCGCGGCGCAAATACGTTGATCACTGTAATGGGTGGAGCTTTCCAGGAGAACGCTCGCTTTGGCATTGAAGCGGAGGACAGCCATAGCACTACTCTGCCTGTTGCCAACTTCTGGACCGACCAGGAAGATTACGTGCCGGGCAGCGTTGTGACCATCAGCGGCAGC
This sequence comes from Anaerolineales bacterium, assembly GCA_035463255.1. GTDB lineage: Bacteria > Chloroflexota > Anaerolineae > Anaerolineales > Villigracilaceae > Defluviilinea. The sequence continues at coordinate 12,225 of DATHTL010000060.1, forward strand.
GACAACAGTCTCAATGGGGAGTTGAAAGGTTTTACGCCCGGGGAAACAGTCCTCGTATTTGTTCAGGGGCCAAATGGATATATTGCCAGCTGTCAGGGCGTGGCGAATCAGTATGGAGCATGGAGCTGCCAGATTACCCTGTGGGCAAATGAGCTCGCAGTCGGTGGCTATACCTATACTGCCGTCGGTATGACATCTGCTGTTTCGGTCACCGGGACATTTACAGACGATCGCTTCGTGGATTCTGCCACGCTCAACGGTGGAACAACCGTTACCCTGGGACCCGGCGAGACAATCACCGTGGTGCTCACTGTGACAACAACCGGTTCAAACAATGATGGAGCGCGTGATGTGAGCAGCCGATGGTGGTCCACTGCCTGGCGGATAGGTAATTCAGGCTCATTCACTTGTGTCGACCACGCCAACCACAACGATGCTGGAACGTATACAGAAACCTTTACGATCACTGCACCTTCCAATCCGGGTTCGTATAAGATCACATTCAACGCCTACCAGAGAGATGGCTGTACTCGTAATGCAGGTGTTTACGAATTGGAGAACGCTGTTACCGTAACCTCTTCATCCAGTACAGCTACTCCCACCAATACACCTACTGACACGCCGACGAACACGCCGACGAACACGCCTACCAATACACCGACCGATACTCCGACGAACACACCCACGAATACGCCGACTGGTAGTCCAACAAATACACCTACACCCACTAACACCCCCCCGAGCGGCGCTACGAACACACCTACCAGTACCCCAACTCAGTCCGCTGGCACGAACCCAACTGCGGCGTCGAAATCGCCCACGCCCGATAGCGGTGGCGCGGAGTCCTCGGGAGGTTCCTCGTCAGCCGTGATTCCTCCGACGGGCGGCGGCCTGATCAACCTGGATTGCAACAGTGTCATCTGGATATCCGGCATCAAGCTGACCTTCTACAACCTGTGCGAGCAGCAGGCGAACATCGATAACCTGTCCGCCAGTGAATTGCCCGGTGCACTACCCAATGGCTTCTCCTTTGTGTCAGGTTTGGATATCGATATCCTGACTGACGGACAAGGTGTCGAGACTCTGCCGAACGGGGCAGGCATCCAGATGGACTTCCCGGCCGGCGCGGTGGATGAATATGCCGTCTTGTATTGGGATGAAAGCCAGGGCGCCTGGGTGGAGATCTCCACACCGCTTGATGCAGACCAGATCTCGCAGATGCTCAATTCCACGGCAGGAGACGAACTTTATGAGATCGATCCGCCCTCTGCAACCTCTCTCCAACAGGCACTGACCACAGACTCAACCGGTATCTTTGTCTTAGCCAAGAAGTAAAAACAAATTTATATAGTAGGAGAGGGACGGCACGCTCTGCGGTCGTCCCTCCTCGTTTAACATGCACTTTCGGAGTTGTTGTATCGACAAGTAAGGCGCAACAATATCAATTTCATAATTAATCCAGGTTTCTGTTGATCCAGTTTGCTTTTTTGTAACTTTCAAATGTGAAAGGCGTCTTGTTTGTGCTTTTCATCACAGAAAGGATGGATCAACATGGCCCTACGAAAGCGTCTTTCAATTGTTTCGTTTTTTTTGATCGTTGCACTTTTTGCAAATTTGTTGAATGTTCAATTGGTCCTGGCGGATGGGGAAACGCCAACCGAACCGCCCGCAGTAACAGAGGTGGAGACAGAGCTGCCGACAGAATCCACACCAGAACCTGTTTCCTCACCTGTTGAGGCAACACCAATCGTTGAAGCAGTTCTTGATGCGCCTGCTGAGGAAGAAGAGCACATCATCGACGAAGAGACGCCCGTGGAAGTCATCCTATCGGATGTTCCGCAGGATACCAACGTCGTCGTACTCGATGAAGAAGGTCAGCAGCTTTCTCTGGCTTCGCAAGAGGCGGCAGATGCGTTGGTTACTCTCGACCCCATATGGTGCCCGGCCAGTGTGAACGTACCCATACCGAGCACCAACGGTTGCAGTACAAGTTATAGTAGCTTTGCATTACTGCTGACCGCCATGCGGACCAATCCGCAAAATTTCGATGAAGACGGGACGATATTCCTCGAAAAGCCCGGGGGACAAGGTTTTACTTCGCCTTTTATCCTCGATAATTCTGCTCAGAGTCTGAACACAGCCTATGCAACTCTTAGTACCTTCAACCTCGCGATCCGGGGTGGATGGAATGGAGGTAACACCGGCACACTCAGCGGCAGCACCAACTTTGCTACGTCCGACGGATACATCCGCATCGGTTCTGCCGCCAATCCCTGGGCGGGCAACATCACGCTCCGCGACATTACGTTTACTGGGATTTCAGACGCAAACTCGGTGTCAGTTTACACGAGCAGTGGAGATATCACTCTCTATAACATAGATGTCTCACAGCAGTCCGGTGACCGTAATACCGCGCTTTTGAGTTCTACCTCCGGCGATATCACCGTGCAAAACGGAAGCACGTTCGATGGAGCTACCAATGGTAACAGTGAAAGCCGTGGTTTTGCTGCCACCACTGCAAGTGGATCTATTAATGTCAGCAATACCACCTTCACAGATGCCCGGGATGATGACGCTGGCCAGACCTATGACGGCGCCACCCTGAGCGCGCCCATTGTCACACTGACCAACGTAACTGCCACAAATAATGACGGAGATGGCATCACGATCAACAATGTCAATACAGTCACGCTCAATAACGTTAATGCGAGCGATAACGGTACTAACTTCACAGTTATAAGTGATGATGGATCGGGCGTGCTGATCAACGGCAACCCGGGAGCCAACGTGTTTGTCAACGGCGGGATCTTCAACAACAACGAGGAATATGGCATCCAAGCGGGGAATCCGGCCAATGTCACCATTTACGAGGTGTCCGCACCGACATGTACCGGAAATCCAGATGGGTGTTCCAACGAAACGTTCGTTAAGGACAATACCCCGCCTGAGATTTCGTACACACTAAGCGGCCCAGCCGGAGCAAATGGCTGGTATATCGGCGACGTGACGGTGGACTGGACAGTCAGCGATCCGCAATCCTCCTACACCGTAGTCGGCTGTGCAGATACAACATTCACCAGTGATACGGCGTTGCAGACCGTATCCTGCTCGGCCACCAGTGCGGGAGGCACAAGTAATCAGTCCGTGGACATTAAACGGGATGCAACTCCGCCGACTGCTGCCCTCTCGGTGATTGGCGGAACGCAAGGAAGCAATGGCTGGTATACCGGGGATGTGACTGTGCGCACCAGCGGTGCCGATTCGATCAGTGGTGTTTCCTGTACTGCCGATCAAATCCTCTCGACGGAAACCGCCGGTTTGCAAGTCAGCGGTTCCTGCACAAATGGTGCGGGCCTGGTCGCCAATGCTTCACTTTTGACGATCAAACTCGACAAGACCGGCCCGACCATCACTTATGCCGGCCGCACAGCGCCCAACACCAATGGCTGGAACAACGACAATGTCACGGTGAACTGGACCTGTGCCGATTCACTCTCTGGTCCGGTGTCCGATACCGCCAGTCAGATGTTGACCTCTGAAGGCGCAGGTCAATTGGCAACTGGCACCTGCACCGATCTCGCGGGCAATACAGCTTCTGATACACAGGGTGGGATCAGCATCGATACAACCGTTCCTTTGCTGACTTTACCATTGGACATCACAGCAGAAGCAACCTCAGCGTCTGGAGCATCTGTCACGTTTTCAGCATCAGTGGCCGACAACCTAGATCCATCTGTAGCTATAAGTTGCAATCCTGCTTCTGGCTCGAACTTTAGCCTGGGGACTACACAGGTCAATTGTTCTTCTACAGATGCAGCAGGGAACACCGCGAATGGCAGTTTCCAGGTGACTGTTCAGGATACAACGCCACCGGTACTTAGTCTTCCAGGCAACATCGCGTCCAACGCAAGCAGCCCTTCCGGTGCATTGGTGACGTTCTCCGCCTCCGCAAGCGACCTTGTCGATGGGTCCGTTCCAGTAACTTGCAATCCTAATTCGGGTTCGACCTTCCCGCTTGGCCCCACGACCGTGGCTTGTTCCGCGACCGATCAGCACGGCAATAGCTCAAGTGGCAGTTTCACGGTCAATATTCAGGATCCGGGTGGTCCTATGATCACTGTCCCGTCGAATATGACAGTGGAAGCAACCAGCGCTGCGGGCCGTATTGTTCAATTCAGCGCCTCAGCTGTAGATGTTATTGATGGAACTGTTGGGGTGACCTGTGATCACAATTCAGGCGAAACGTTCCCGCTGGGGTCTACAACTGTTACCTGTTCTGCCAAGGACTCAAGCAACATTACCAATAGCGTGGCCTTCACTGTTACCGTGCAGGATACAACAGCACCGACGATTACACCGCACGCAGACTTTACAACCGTAACCGTGAGTTCATCTGGCATTGTTGTCAACTATAACAGCCCGACAACCTCTGACGCAGTAGATGGTCCCGGAGTTGCCTCCTGCCTGCCGGCATCAGGATCGGTGTTCCCGATCGGCGATACGGAGGTGACCTGTACCATTACCGACAGTTATGAGAATACGGCCAGCAGCACGTTCACGATTTATGTAACACTGCAGCAAACGCCTGGTGTGACTCTCACAACTTCGACGGCCGGTTCATCATCGTCAGTACCGCTCATTCCAGTGACCACCGGCCCGATCGAGCTCGCATGCAATAGCACTCTCTGGTCTCATAGCATCAAGCTCTCGTTCATGAACCTGTGTGACCATCAGGCAGCCCTTCACAAAGTGGATGCAGGCCGCCTGCCCGGTAAGCTTCCTGCTGGTTTCTCCTTCGTGATGGGACTCGATGTGGATATCCTGGCTGCTGGTCAGGGACTGAAAGCCTTGCCCACTGGGGCGGGCATTCAGATGGACTTCCCACTCTACCAAGAAGCGCGCGATCAGTTCATGGTTCTATACTGGGATGAGGCTAAGGCCGAGTGGATCGAGGTTTCTATGGAACTCAACACGGACAAGCTATCGGAGTCTCTTAAGGTTGAGAAAGGTGAGGAGCTCTATCAACTCACTGGCGAGGGCCTAAGCAACCTGTTCTACCAGATCCTCACCACCGATCACACCGGTATCTTTGTACTGGTCAAGAAATAAAACACCTGCCCAAACTCCTCCAAATGTCCTGGGGGTCAGGATGAGTCTGACATCTCTTCCGGCGGCCGAAGCACCGGAGGGGTAAGCAAGGGGGATTATCCTCACAGGGGATAGAAGGGGGCAACATGAGGATGCACTGATGCCTCCCCAGATTCTTATGGATCTGGGGAGGATTATTTTGCGGTTTGACAGACGATATTTCCTGATTTTCCTCGTGCTGCCCTTTACTTGTGCGCTTGCCTTGCGGTATATTGCAATTGAGTTGTTTTATTTGATCACCGTCGACCTGCGTATACTGATTCACTATGGACGAGACACACACCCAAGACAAGATCAGCCTGCTGCGCCTGACATTCAAGGGACTGGAGGATCACGAGCTGGAGGGAGTGGCCGGCCTGACCGAGCTGCGCACCTATCCGGCGAACCACGTGCTCTGTCACGAGGGCGCCTATGAGGATGTGCTCTATATCGTCGCGGACGGCGGCATCGTCATCACCCAGAAAATGATCGAAGGTGGGGAAGATCGCATACTCCGTCTTGGGGGGCGCGGCGAAGTGGTGGGCGAGATGGCGCTGATCCAGAGCGCGCCGCGCGCTGCCACGGTCAAGACCACCACCGAATGCACCGTACTTGAGATGAAAAAGCAGGATTTCGAGACTATTCTCAGCCGCAGCCCGCGCATGGCGATGGACCTCGTCCGCATCACCCTGGACCGCATCCGGGCCAACGATCAGCGGGTGATCACAGACCTGCAGAAGACGAACAAGGTCCTGCGTCAGTTGGACCGCAATAAGCTCGAGTTCATCCTGATTGCTGCACACGAGCTTCGCACCCCGCTGACCGTGTTGAACGGGTATGTCAATGTGCTGCGCTCTTTCCCCGAAACCAGCAACAACACCGCGCTGGCGGAGGTGACCGATGGCATCCTCAAAGGCACCAACCGCATGCATAAGGTGGTCAATATGATGCTCGACCTCACGCGCATCGGCAGTGAGACCTGGAAGGTGGCGTCGGTGCCCGTGCCGCTGGAGCGCATCATCGATGACCTCGTACGTGATTTTCAGCGGGCGGCCGATGAGCGCAGCATCCAGATCACGGTGATGCATGCCGAGGACGCGCCTGAGATCAAGGGCGACCCCGAGATGATCCAGAAGGCGCTTTACCAGTTGATCGTCAATGCCATCAAGTACACGCCCGATGGCGGCAAGATCATGATCACCACGCGTCCGACGGTGATGGAAGACAACTCACCCTGCGTGGAAATCGCCGTGCGCGACCGGGGCATCGGCCTGGATGCCGAGCACCATGACTTGATCTTCGAAAAGTTCTATCAGGTGGGAGATGTGGCGCTGCATTCATCCGGTAAAACAACGTTCAAGGGCGGCGGTCCCGGGCTGGGACTGGCGCTCGTGCGCGGCGTGGCAAATGCTCACGGCGGCAGGGTCTGGGTGGAGAGCGCCGGGCATGACGAAGTCAGTTTCACGGGCAGCACGTTCTATCTTTTGCTGCCGCTTGCTCCGCCGCAACCAAAGTAGGACGGGCTTGTAGCCCGCCAATCCCGATAATTGTCCGGCTAAAAGCCGGACCTACCTTTTTCCCCTATTCCTCCCCGGTCCATACTGGTACCACCACGCCGATCCCTCTGCCTCTTCCATTTCGATCTTTTCTAGCTCCTCCCGCGTCCAGGGACCTTTCCGGTCGATCCAGCGCAGGGGGAAGGCGATATTGGAAAGTGTATACAGCGTTGGGGGCTCTTCTCGAACAAGCCTCGGCCGGCGGACGGTCTCGTCCAGCGGCTCAAAGGTGACGCGGTCGGGGTGGACCACCTTCGTCAGGCTTTGATATTCTGTCTGCGTGTACAGGAGTGAGCTTTCCGGCTCCAGGTTCCAGTAGAGCAACCGGAACAGAGGCATATGGATCGGGATCAGGTTGACATGCGCCGTGCCGACCGGGCGGGGAAGGTTGCGTTTCTTTCTACGCAGACCAAAAGCCGTGCGCCGATATTCCACAAACAGATAATCGATGTAATGCAGGTAGACATCCTGCCTGTATTTCCGGTAGCCTGCCACGGCAAACTGCAATTCCGGCGCGCCGGGTTTGATCGTCTGGCGCACCGTGAAGGTCCTCCTCTCTCGCCGCGATACCGTTGCACTGGACCGTGTCGACTCGCTCAGGCTGGAGCGGATGGTCTGTTCCAGCGCTGACCCGATATTGGCCGACACTTCATAGAATGGAGATTTCGCGGCACCTGCAATGGTCGCCGTGATACTCTGGCTCAGATCGTTAGAGAGCGCCGCGGTGCGTGTGGTTTCCCTGAGATCGACAGTGGTCACTTCCTCTTCGAAGACCTTGACCACCTCGGTCTCGGAATGTTCAGTTGTATGATATGTTCGTAGGACATCCCCAACCGCGAAATCACGCATCTGATGCTGTTCAATGTGCAGATGAAACCTGGCAATGAAGTAGAGATAGCCATCCAACTGGATCCACCCGGCTTCTCGGGTGAGATCCTCAGCAAATGGGACTGTCAATTTGATATCCATGAGCCTGCCTTTTCTTCATGTTCAATTAAGAATTTAAATCAGCTCACCATTAAGCGTACCTTCTCTAGACGTTTCGAGCCGCTACCGGGTTCATTGTATTATCCTGACAAATGTTTTTCCATAGCCAGTGCAGGCTAAATGGATACGCACCCCTTACTTAAGTAGGATAGTAGGGCGGGTTTGCATAACGGACCGCCAGTTCCCTGAGAATTGTCAGGCCAAGGGCCTGACCTGCGGTTATAGCGGATTTTATTTATAATCTAAACCACATATGATCCTCGTTCTGGCTGCTCTCGCAGGTGTGCTCAGCGCGCTGTTCATCCATTGGTTCACATGGGTGCTGCGCCTGAACCATTTATCGGTGACTGTAGTCGCCGGCGCCTTGAGTGCACTCGGGCTGACGGGGTTTTGTCTGCTCTTTCTCAATTCCGACATCCGCAACATGATGTTGATCGTGCTGGTGATCTTCTGGACAGTGGCGCTGCTTATCGGCGGACTGCAGTCCATGTCACTGCAGATCTCCTGGTGGAAAGGGGTTCTGAGTGTGTTCTTCGAGATGGGCATTGCGTTTTTGGCGGGGGCGGCTGTCAACCTCACCCTGCAAAGATACATCTCCTGGCTGGATGAGCAATTCCCCGGGATCGATGTGTATGCAATCATCAATGCATTCCTCCGCGTGCTTGTCATCACACTGCTCGTGCTGGCAGTCGCTCGCCCGCTGATCCGGTGGAAAAAGTAGGGACCAATGTGTAATCGTGAAGATATGTTATGGAGGAATGACTTGAAGAGACATGTCATCG
>DATHTL010000061.1:0-10923 GCA_035463255.1 Anaerolineales bacterium
GATCTGGGTGAACGCCTCTGAGAGGGGCAGTCCCACCACCACCGCGCCTCCTTCGCTCAAAAGTCGAGTGTGCACGCCGGGTGCGATGTTAGCGGTCTGTGAATATGGTTGGACAGGTTCGGTGGGAAGTGTGCTGCTATCCAAAGCAGCGGAGATCAATCGCGCCTGTGCGAGGAGATTCTCGCGCTGTGTGTTGAGGTATAGCCTCTCCACGGCGATCCAGGCGAGCACGCCCGCCAGAGTCATACCAAGTGCGAGCACGAGAAGATAATTCAGAGAGAGGCGGGTGCGAATGGATTGCATATTTGCGTAAAACCCTGCGAAGGTTTTCTGAAATTCAAATCTATCTTCAGGTCAAACCTTCGCAAGGTTTATCTTATATCCCAGACCGCGCACGGATTCGATGCAGTCGGCTTCCGGCGATACCTGGCGAAGTTTTGCACGCAGGCGCTTGACCGCGCTATCCACAGCGCGCGTATCGCCCACGTAATCGTAGCCCCAGGCCTGTTCCAGTAACCGTTCGCGCGTTAGCACGCGCCCCGGGTTGATCAGCAGCCGATGGAGCAGGTCGAACTCGAGGCGGGTCAGCTCCAGGGGCGCGTCCGCTATCCTGACAGCGCGACTCTCGACATCCATAACCAGACTCCCCGGACCGTGGAGAACAAGGAATGCCTCCTTTTCGTCACCATCATTCTGGCCGCGGCGAAGCACGGCTTTGACACGCGCGATCAGCTCGCGCACGCTGAATGGTTTAGTTACATAATCATCCGCGCCGATCTCGAGCCCAACGATACGATCCACCTCTTCACCCCGGGCGGTGATCATGATGATCGGCACACCACTCGATTTGCGCAGCTCCCGGCAGACATCTAGTCCATCCACTTCGGGGATCATCAGATCGAGCAAGATGAGATCTGGCTTGGATTGCTGCGCGAGCCTGAGCGCGTCGCGTCCATCCGCGGCAGTCATCACATCGTAATGCGCCTTGCGGAGGTTATAGGCCAGCAAGTCCGTGACTGCCCGTTCATCGTCCACGACAAGAATGCGATGTGTCATCGCCCACAGCATATCACGGTTTTGTGGCAGGTATGTGTCAGGCCCCCTCCGCCGTGCAGCGCGGGGCGGAGGGGCCATGATAAAATCCGCGCTGATGAACTGGCATAAAACTACTTTTGAAATCTCCACCCACGGCAAAGGACTTCACGACATTAGTGAGATTGTGCGTGCACAGCTCCGTGATTGGAATGTGCAGGAAGGCATGTGCTTCCTTTTCCTGCAGCACACCAGTGCTTCACTAGTCGTCAGCGAAAATTGGGACCCCACCGCCCGCGCGGACCTTGAAACCTTCATGGAGCGTCTCGTTCCGGAACGGGACACCTGGTACACACACGATCTGGAAGGGCCGGACGACGCGACCTCTCACATCCGCGCTATGCTCACCGACACCAGCCTGACCATCCCGGTGGATGCTGGGAATTTATCGATGGGAAGCTGGCAGGGGATTTATATCTTTGAGCATCGCACTCGCCCACACCGCCGCAAGGTATTGATGCGGGTATTAAGCGTGAAATAACGTTAGGCAATACGGCAAGTTTTCCTCCCGATTATCCAACAATCCATATGAATAGATGTCCACCCGGACATTTCCACGGGTCCCTGTAACCTTTCTCTATGTGAAAAATGACACAAGCTGCTGTATAATAAATTTGCACTTTTGTAAGTTCATCAATGTTCCTTACATGGATATAGCGGAGTATGGCACATGCTTTTCAAAGATGCCCGCATTGTTTGTGCCAGGAAGGGGGACTCAGGTTACTAACGGATCGACCTTCCCATTTCATGCAGGTAACCCCCTGCCTAGTTCAATGTAATTTAAACCAACCTGACCTGGAGGGGTCTTATGAACATCAAAATATTTTCACGGCCTATGACCGTTCTGGTTACATTGGCTCTGCTGTTTTCGCTATTTTCCACAACTGCCGGAGCTGCCCCGAATCTGGTTCCCAGCAGTCCCGTATCTTTCACAATTCTTCATACGAACGATTTTCATGGGCAGTTAGAGCCGGCCAGCGGTATCCCGGGTAGCGCCCGCGTTGCAAACTTTGTAAATTCTGTCCGCACATCCATGGGGGAAGCCAATGTGTTATTGGTGGATGCTGGTGATCAAATGCAAGGCAGCCTGCTTTCGAACATGGGAGACGGGACGCCCAAAAGCAAAGGTAAAGCCACCATTGCCACCTACAATGCGATGGGCTACAACGTTGCGACCTTCGGCAACCACGAGTTTGACTGGGGGCAGGAGAATCTCACCAACCGCACCAGTGAAGCCCTGTTCCCATACATTACTGCCAACATCGTTAAGAATGATACAGGGAACTGCGGCACCGCTGGATGGACCAAGCCAGATTTTGCGGATGCTCCCTACCAGATTTTATCTGTCGGTTCTCCGAACTCGGTCAAGGTAGCCTTCATAGCCGTGACCACTACGGAAACTCCTATTATCACCATATCGACAGCTACGGCCGACCTATGCTTTAAAGACCCGGCAGAGTCCGTCATTCATTATTATGATGAGATGAAGGCCGCGGGCGCAGATGTCATCGTCGTGCTCAGCCACCTCGGCTGGACCGATAGCGGTGGTGGCTATGGCCTGCCAGTTTATGGGGATCAAAGTCTGGCGAATAAACTCAATTCAGCCAGTAAACCAGTTAGCTTGATTATCGGCGGTCACAGCCATACGGACATAGGTGCATCGAGCAGTTTTCCTGTCCTCACTATCGGGACGACCAAGATCGTACAGGCGGCAAACAACGGGCTCCGGGTGGGCCGCGCGGACATAACTGTCGGGACAGACGGTAACGTTACCGTCAACTGGACCCGCAACGAAATTAAAACTACCGATCCACAGGATCCCATGATCAACAGCCTCATATCTGGACCTTGGGATCCCAATACCAATACAGGCGGGTTTGCGAATAACCCCACGTATCTGAGTCAGGTTAACGCCCCTGTCGGTTACTCAGCAGTGGATTTGCCACGCCTGGGCCGCGTTGTTGATAACATGATGAGTACGTTCATCGATGACGCCATCTACAATTATTTGAATACCGACGACGAGCCATCCAATGATGTTGATCTTTTCATCAACAATGGCGGCGGGATACGTACAGACTGGTGCTGGAACGGCAGTGATTGGGTTACCACAAGTTCGATTTGTGTTCCCGGTCTGCATGCACCGGGCCTTCTGACATACGGCGATATGTTCACCGTCCTGCCGTTCGGCAATGCCACCATAGTCGGCAAAATGACCGGCGCGCAGATCCTGGAGGTGCTGAACCACGGACCGGAAATTCCCTACATTGCCCAACCTGCTGGTCTCAAATATAAGTACTTCAAATATACTGACACACTGCCTCCTGGCAATTCAACTAACCCGTATCTATGGGCATGGGGTGCGTTTGATGTCACTGTGTACAACAAAGACTCGGGTGTCTATGAACCACTGGATCTAAACAGGGTTTACAGTGTCGGTACCAATGAATTCCTGGCACCGGGCGGCGGTGATGGCTATAACGCCTTCAAATACATGACTGAGGTTATGTCCTGGGGTGATATGCTTAACGCGGTCAATGCGTATGTGGCCGAGCACTATGGCACCGCAGACACTGCTTATAAGGGTCCCAATGGCGATGGCACGCTCGATGGGCGCATCCTGCGCGACAATAGTATCATTCCGCTCACCATCCTGCATCACAACGACTCACATGGCAACATAGATAAGACCAGCTTCGTGGGTTACACTCAACTTGCCACTTTGATCAAGCAAGAACGGCAACATAACCCCCGCACACTCTTGCTCAGTTCGGGCGATAACATCCAGGGCGACGCCATGAGCTATTACTTCAAGACCGCGCCGACAGGCTTCACCTCGGATGGAACTGCAATTGCTGACTCGAGTATGCATATTCAGCCCTTGATCAAGGCCTTCAATGCCATGGGCTATGATGCCATGACGCTAGGCAACCATGAGTTCAACTTTGGCAAGGATGTCTTCGTCAGCGTTTTGGAACAGGCGACGTTCCCTCTTCTTCAAGCTAACGTTGCCGAAGATGAAGCCAATCCCTATGGCCTGGCCGCTGCTAATATCCAGCCCTACGTTGAGAAGTCATTTGGTGATATCGATGTAGCCATCCTTGGCATTGGCAACCACCGCATCCCCAATTATGAACTTCCCAGCAATATCCCTGGACTCACATTCTCTGACCCGATTGCCAAGACCCAGGAGCTTTCGGACCTACTGAGCCCCACCAACGACGTGGTCATCGCGCTGACCCATATTGGCTTTACTGAGAATCCGAGTTCGGTTGAAGTAGATGCGAATGTGGATACCAACCTGGTCGCGCAGACCAGCGGTGTCGATGCCGTGATTGGAGGCCACAGCCATACAAATCCGATCAGCGGGTTCGGTGTCTATAAATACCTGCCGACTCTCATCCAGGCAGCGGACGGCCAACCTGTGATTGTCCATCACGCGTACCGTTATAACAACACACTTGGTGAGGTCATTCTTGGCTTGCGTGACCTGGGCGGCGGCAAGTACGAGGTGGTAAGCCGCAGCGGGCGTTATCTTAGCGTGCCCATAGCCACTCCTGAGGATGCCGAGATCGATGCTATCGTCACGCCATATAGCAACATGCTGGCGGAATATAACGGCAGACCCATTGGCTACACCGAAACACCGGTCGATACCACAAACGCTTACATCGCCGAGACGAGCGCCGCCAACCTGCAGGCAGACGCTGCCATCTATGAATTGTCTTCACACGACATCACCGACGTGGACTTTCACCTCTCAGGTGCAATGACTCGTCCCAGCAGCCAGAGCAACTGGATTATGTTCCCGGGGGCCAGCGTGACGACGCCGACACAGATGAAGATCAGCGATATGTTCACGCTGATGCCTTATGAGAACTCACTCGTAGTCTTGCAGATGAATGGACCCCAACTTAAGGCAGTGCTGGAGCGAGCGTACCGGAACTACTATTACTATAAGTATGTCCCGGGCTACGGCGGCTACTCCTATTACACCACCTGTATGATCAACACCGATGCGGGTACCCAGATCACGTATAACGATCTGGGCGCTGGTAAACTGCCCACAGGCAATAATGTGGTGTCGCTTATCTTTGATGACCATGAAGTTGACTTCACAGACGCGGAGACCTACTATAACGTTTCGACGGTCAACTACCTGGCCGCTGGCTCCTGCAATTTCAACGATGGTGGAGTCAGTCTGTGGCCGCTCAGCCAGATCGTGCATGATACACAGTATTATGTTCGTGATGCGGTGATCAATTATGCGATGCACGAAGAAACGATCGCACCGGTGGTGGAGGGTCGCCTCAAGTTCATTACCGATACTACACCGCCCGTAATCACTATCAATGCACCGTTAGGCGAAGCGTATTTAAACACGGCGCCGATTAGCTTTGCAGCCACCGATGAGCCAGCGGGAGTGCGATCGATTAACGGCACAATGAATGGAGCCGCCGTCAATGGTCAAGTGGTGAATCTATACCAATATCCAGTGGGCATTAACTACACCCTTTATGTAACCGCCGTAGACAAGGCTTACAACACAGCCCATGCTTCCATCAATTTCACGCTAAAGACTGACATTCCAAGCATGATGACAGTGGTGACCAATCTGTACAATGATGGAAAGATCAGCTCGGTCGATGTCTACAAGGGTTTGATGGATAAGTTGCAGGCCGCAGCAAACAGCAAGACTCGCAGCGCGACAATCAATCAGTTGAACGCTGTTCTAAAACTGGTGAAGGCCCAGAGTGGAAAAACGATTACCAAGGATACCGCCACTCTATTGACAACCGATATCCAATGGTTGATTAAGAACCCTTGATCATGAATTGATGAATACGTGAAGAAAGATGGCGGGTCTATTAGACCCGCCATCATCTATTTATAAAAGTATTCTCATTTTATGCTCTGCTGAGAATTCTCCACGCAGCAGGCAGGGCAACTGCTGCTAACATGAGCTTGATCAAATCACCGACCAAGAATGGCAACAGACCCGCTGCGATGGCTTTGCTCAAGCTTCCAAGCACAATCGCTAGCCAGGCAACCCCACAGATGTAGATGATCACCGTCCCGACGAAGAAGGGGATAAGGGATGTACGCACGTTTCTTTCGAGACCGCGCTCTGCCAGTAGTCCTATGATGTAGGCAGCGACCACAAACCCGATCAAATAACCGAGCGTCGCGCCTGAGAGATAAGCAATCCCGGATGCGCCGCCTGCGAAGACAGGCAATCCTAACGCGCCCAGCGCAATGTACAGCACCACAGACGCCGCACTCCGCTTTGAGCCGAGCGTTGCACCGAGCAGCAGCACGGCGAACGTTTGCCCCGTCAGGGGGACCGGGGTGAAGGGTAAGACAACTTTTACCTGGGCGAGTGCAGCTACGAACAGAGCACCCAGAACAATCAGGATCAGGTCGCGCAGCCAGCCGGCCGCGCGCGGGAATGCACGAGTGTAAATGGTTGGAGCAAGAGTGGTCATAGTATGGTTTCCTATTTGTTATGGAGTTAACGACTCCCGTCGTTGCCATTCTAAAGTCAGGCCCCACAGGGGTGCTGCGCACACCTGCTCTGGCGAGCGGTGCCAGAGAAGACTTTAGATTCCTGTCAATAATTTGACAATAAAACACATTATTCTCGAAATCGTTTCAGATGAAAAGTGATTCTTGTCCGCTTTGCCTGATGATTGTCACTTCACAAACTTCGTCGCGCTTCGATGCCCGCGTGATAAAATGCCGCTTGTGGAGGAGTGATATGGCAACCAAAAAGTATTCCATCAATTGGGAAAATGATGAACCGGTCTCGTTCGAAGTGGATGGGATTTTGTATGAAAGCCTTGACGATATCCCTGATGAAGCAGATCGCGACAAGATCACCGCGATGATGGACGCATCATTCGATGCGTCGTTCGAGCAGCAGTTCGAAAAGGATTGGGAGGAGTTCGACCGGGAATTCAAGAAAGATTTCGAAGCCAACCAGAAAAGCGCTGCCAGCATGGAGAAATGGGTCCTGGGAATCTTCACAGGCGTGGCGGTGCTGATGCTGTTGATTGCCGCCCTTACCTCTGCCAGCGCCATCCTGAAGATCAATAGGGAGGAGAGCGCGCCAGGTCGTGTTGTAGAGATCATTCAGCGCCGGGAATATGTAAACGAGGAAGACCGTATCATACAGGATTACTACTTTCCTGTTGTGCAGTATGTCTCCAGGGATGGCCGTCCCCACTCCGTGCAAATGAGCGAGGGAAGCTCCAGGCCAGATCATGAAGTGGGCGATGAGGTCACAGTGCTGTATAACCCGGAGCGTCCGCTGGATGCGCGCATCAAATCGTTTGGCAGTTCTACACTGATGTGGATTTGGCCCGGGATTACGGGACTCCTGGGTCTGGCATTTCTCGGCGCGGTCTTGATCGTGCGAAAGGTCATGGCGCCGGAACAGGCAGAGCAGGGGCACAGCGGATCGTCTTGAGGCGATGGCCGTAGATTGCTACGCTGTGCCCCTACCTGATTATTTCCTTCCAAACTTCTTCATCAAGATATCCTGCAGTGTCGGCTGGCCGATCTCCTGCAGCTCATAGCGCACACGCTGATAGGGCTTGTTGAGCTTGATCACGCGGGTCAGATCGATTGGCGTTCCCACCACTACCATATCTACGTCTGATTGGTTGATGGTTGCCTCCAGATCTTTCATCTGCGCGTCGCCGTAGCCCATTGCCGGGAGAATAGGTCCCGTCTTCGGATACTTCTCATATGTCGCCGCAATCGACTTGACTGCGAACGGGCGCGGGTCCACGATCTCTTTTGCGCCAAAGCGCCGCGCGGCCACGTAACCGGCGCCGTAGGCCATCTCGCCGTGGGTGAGGGTCGGGCCATCTTCCACCACCAAGACGCGTTTACCGCGGATCGCTTCCGGGTCGTCCACGAAGAGTGGCGAGGCGCCTTCGATCATGATCGCGGTCGGGTTCAGCTTGCGCAGGGACTCGCGGACCTTGATCACACTCTCCGGATCAGCAGTGTCCACTTTGTTGATGACGAATACATCAGCCAGCCGCACGTTTGTCTCGCCCGGATGATAGGAATATTCATGTCCCGGCCTGTGCGGGTCAGCGACGACGATTTGCAGGTCAGATACATAAAAGGGGAAGTCATTGTTGCCGCCGTCCCACAGGACGATATCCACTTCCTGCTCGGCCTGTCGCAGGATCTTTTCATAATCCACACCGGCGTAGACGATCACGCCGTTGTCGATGTGCGGTTCGTATTCCTCGCGTTCTTCGATGGTGGTCTCGTGCTCGTCGAGGTCGTCGTAATCGGCAAAGCGCTGCACTTCTTGGCGAACCAGGTTTCCGTAGGGCATGGGGTGGCGGATCGCCGCGACCTTATAACCCATATCTCTTAGGATGAGAGACACACGCCGCGTCGTCTGGCTTTTGCCGGAGCCCGTCCGCACTGCGCAGACCGACACAACCGGCTTGGTCGATTTGACCTGTGTGTAGCGCGTCCCCATCAGGCGGAAGTCTGCGCCTGCCGCATTGACCATACTTGCTTTGTGCATGATGTACTCATGCGGCACATCGCTGTAAGCAAAAACGACCTGTTCCACGCCATGCTGCTTGATCAGGTCAACGAGTTCCTCCTCCGCGCGGATGGTGATTCCGCTCGGGTACAGTTCTCCGGCCAGCTCGGGCGGATAGAGGCGTCCCTCGATGTCAGGGATTTGAGTCGCGGTGAAGGCTACGACTTCATAATCCTTGTTGCCGCGGAAGAACGTGTTGAAGTTGTGGAAATCGCGTCCCGCCGCGCCCATGATAAGAGTTTTGATTGGCATAGGATTCTCCTATTCATAAAGCCACACTGAGGACAGTGTCCGGCGAGACTCCGCTTTGGTTTTGAGCCTCGCCGTTTTTACCCAGGTGACGTTATCACATGCGATTTTAAATAAAAAAGGCTAAACGTAAAGATAAAGTTTAGCCTGATTCCTACATGACCTCGGGAGCTTTAATATCGAGCAGACGCAAGGCATTGGCAAGCGTCTGCTTGGCAGCCGCCACCAGACGCAGGCGCGCGTGCTTTACATTCTCATCTTCACTCTGTAGCACAGGCACCGCATGATAGAACGAGTGGAAGGCATTCGCCAGGTCATAGGCATATGCAGCCATCACCAGCGGACGATACTCGTTGGCAGCCTGCTGCACCGTGTTGGAAAAGCGCGAGATTTGCTCTATGAGCTCAATTTCATGTTTGGTAAGTTCAAAGTCGAAGGAGGCAGGTTCCAGGTCAGATGCCTTGGTGCTGGCTTTCTTCAAAATAGAATTCGCGCGTACATGCGCGTTCTGAATGTAGGGGCCCGTTCTCCCATCAAACGACAACGCTTCGTCTATATGAAAAACGATATCCTTATTATTATCCACAGACAGGATCGAATACGTTAATGCACCCAAGCCAATTTGCTCGGCGATCTTCACTCGTTCCTCTTTGGGCACATTTCCACTGCGTTCCGATTCCAGGCCCAACACCCGTTTCACAGCTTCATCATACACATCTTTAAAGAGTACCACTCGCCCACGCCGCGCAGACATGGCGCCTTCCGGCAACGTGACGTAACCATACGAAAGGTGATAGCACTTTGCGGCTTGTGGAAATCCCCATAGCTCGAGGATCTTAAATACCTGTTGGAAGTGTAGGCTCTGGCGAAAATCGACCACATAGATCGAGCGGTCGACATGATATTGCTCGAATTTTTGCTTTGCCAGCGCCAGATCCTTTGTGGAATAAAGAGATGTACCATCGCTTCGCAAAATGACCATGGTACGATATTTTTCCTTGGTCAGGCCAAGTTTTTCATCGATCTTGACGATCACCGGACCGGTAGGGCGCTCGTCTTCCGCGATGCCTTTTTGAATTAATTCTTCAACAATCGCTTTGGAGGGCTCGTCCACTTCCGATTCATAGAACCAGACATCCATGTGTACATCGAGCATTCGGAGAATATCTCGGAATTCTTCCAGGCTCCACTCACGGGTTTCACTCCAGAGGGCCCGTACATATGGATCCCCCGCGTCCCACTTCCTGTACATCTCACGGCGTTCTTTGTCATACTCTTCACGCTGTGCTGTTGCTTCATGCGTCTCGTTTTCTTTGGGTTCCAACAGCGCAGTGGCTTCTGCATAAATCTTCAATAGCCACTGTCCGCGTTCATGAATGCCTTCTGGTTCCTGTCCCTTATAAAATTTGTCGTAAGCCCACAGGATAGTGATAACTCCCAACCCAATATCACCGGGATAGGTCGCGCGGATCGTATCAAAGCCGGCAAACTCAACAATGCGTGCCAGCGATTCGCCAAGCAGAGTTGTTCTTGCATGACCGATATGGAAGGAATGGTGTGTGTTCGGCTGGGCATACTCGACCATGACGCGCTCGGTTTTGCGCTCGCCTCGCCCAAAGTCCCTCTCTGAGGCGAGCACTTCATCCACCACTCGCCGGGCATACTCAGAGGTTGTGAAATATAAATTGAGGTAGCCCCTCACTGCATCGATGCGACTGATACCGGGCACGCCCCCAATCTCCGCCTTAACTTGTTCGGCGATCTGCTGGGCGCGCTGCGGCACCGGGATGTTTTTCCCTTTACCGGCGCGGGCCTCGTTCGCCGCGGTCTGGAAGAAGGACGTGGACACGCCCCATTCGCCTGAGAAGGGGATGGGCTGCCATTTCAGCTCGGCGAGCGGAATATCATTTGCAGCGCCATAAGCCTTGATCTTGTCTTCGATGAGCTGTTGTTCTTTTTGAAACATGAGCGAAGCAATCCTGCAGACGGGTGTGTAGTCCTGTAAG
>DATHTL010000062.1:0-7753 GCA_035463255.1 Anaerolineales bacterium
AGCGGCGCGCTGCGGGAGGAGGCGCTGGTGGTGTTCGACCGGACCTTTGCCATCACCACTGCTATGCAACTGGTCACAACCATCGTAGCGTTCATTGGTGTATTGAGCTCGCTGCTCGCGCTGCAGTTGGAAAAAGCGCGAGAGATGGGCATCTTGCGCGCCCTCGGGCTGAGCCTCGCCGAAATGCGCCGTCTCACCCTCTGGGAAACCGGATTGCTGGGCGCCTCTGCCGGGCTACTAGCAATGCCCACCGGCTACATCCTGGCCTGGATCCTGATCTTTATCATCAACCGCCGCTCGTTCGGCTGGACGCTCCAGATGCAGGCTGATCCGGTACCCTTCGTACAGGCCTTCGTGTTGGCTGTCAGTGCTGCCCTGCTCGCCGCTCTGTACCCCGCCTGGCGCCTGAGCCGGATGCAAACCGCCGAGGCGCTGCGCGGGGAATAGATTTTATTAGAAATATTACCAATTGACAGAATGATTGCCGGGGAGTGGTATCATCTCCCACCAGAATTGCCCATGCAAATCCAAACTTCCATCGCTGCCAAACTGTGTGTTCACAGAGATAGAGGGCGGGGATATATCGAAATAAGGCTATGATACAAAATCACCCACTGTTCCAGACCCTGCGCGAGCTGAAAGGAAATCCTCGGGTCACAGTCCTCACCGAGGTCCTGTTCGGCATTCCGTATAACCTGTTCGCGCCCTTCCTCTCCATCTACATGCTGGCCTTTGGAATCACTGACCAACAGATCGGAAGCATCGCCAGTCTTGGGCTTGTCCTGCAGATCTTCTCCGCGCTCCTCAGCGGTGCGATCGTGGACAAGTTCGGTCGTCGTCTGACCCTGCTTGTGTTCGATCTGCTCTGCTGGAGTGTGCCATGCCTGATCTGGGCTGTGGCGCAGGATGTGCGCTTTTTTATCGTCGCGGCGTTGATGAATAGCCTGTGGCGCATTTCCCACACCGCCTGGACCTGCTTGATGGTGGAGGATGCAGAAGAGCGCCACCTCGTCCACATCTGGACGTGGATCATGATCTTCGCGGTCTGTTCGGCGTTCTTCGCCCCATTGGGCGGATGGGTTGTCGGGCGCTATGGATTGGTCCCGGCGGTCCGGGGATTGTATGTGTTCGGGTTTGTGGTGCTGACCGCGAAATTTGTGATCCTCTACGCCTACTCCCATGAGACCGTGCGCGGCGTGCAGCGCATGGCAGAAACACGGCATCGTTCCCTGCTCAGCCTGCTGGGTGAGTACGGCAATGTATTCCGCCAGTTGTTACATTCCAGGCCCATCCTGGCAGCCTTGTCACTGATGGTGATCGTCAACATTTACACCACGATCAGTAACAACTTCTGGGGCGTGTTATTCACTGGAAAGCTGGGATTCGCGAACTCGCAAATCTCCACCTATGCAGCGGTACGGTCGATCATCATGACTATCTGCTTTTTCCTGATCGGCCCGCGCCTGACAAACCTGCGACGCTTTCGTTTACCGCTGTGGGCCGGTTTTGGACTATTCGGTGTGAGTCAACTACTGCTTGTCATGATGCCGCCCCAGGCCGTCGTCTGGCTTGTGTGCAGTGTGGTCCTGGAGGCGGTTGCTGCTGCTCTTGTCAGCCCGATGACCGAATCCCTGCTGGCGCTGTCGATGGAGTCGAAGGAGCGAGCGCGCGTCAGCGCAATGGTCTATGTGGCCCTGATCGTCTTGATCTCCCCCTTTGGATGGATCGCCGGTCAGCTCTCTGCGCTGGACCGTTCCCTGCCTTTTGCCTTGAACACAGCCCTGTTCGCGATTGGACTCGCACTGGTCTGGTTCATCGGCAGACCCGGTTTCTTGAGTTCTGCAAACCAGCCTGTCACACAGGATGACGGTGTACTGGCTGCTAAAAACGTTTAATGAAGATAGCTAGATCATCCCCGTCGCTGTAAAAGTCCTTGATACATGCTTCCATAGTGTAGCCCATGCCCAGATAAAAATTTCGGGTGGGTTCATAATGAGCCGTTCCCGACGTTTCGGCGATCAACATGCGCCCGCCGGCTTGGCGTACCGCTTCCTCGGTGGCAAGCAATAATCTGCGTCCCACACCGCTGCGGTGGCGGGTAACGTCAACGGCAATCCAGTACAGGTCAAAGACGCCCGTCGTTAGATCGCGCGGCCCGTAACATGCAAAGCCAAGCACCTGATCCCCATCCCGCTCCACAATAAAGTTATAACCGCCCACTACAGGACCCGCGGTGAGGTAATCCTCCCACAGGTCTGCTACACACTCCACCTCTTCCTGATTAAAAAAACCCGTCCGTGTTGCAATATCTTGGATCTGCGGGCCATCGGCTTCCGTTGCTGCAATGATCATGAGGTCCATCCTTTATATGTATCGACTGCTTCCATAACACCGATTCTCACCGTATTCATGATTTTCGGCAAGCCTTCCAGAATAATATAGAGATAAGGTAACTGGTTTCACTTTTACTAGGGCGCACGGAAGCAGTTCGCGAGAGCTAATCTAACCTGCAATATTCTCCGTACATTTTGGTAGTGGATCATTGTGCACTGCCTCAGCAGATTGCCGGCCGAGGCGAGGTTCCCTGACGAACAGCTCAGAAAGGAGTTTTAACATGCAAACGGAGAAACGGAAAGAAAAAAGCCTGTTGCTCTGTTTAGGATTCGCAATTCTGCTGACGCTGATCCCTGTCGTCAGCATCCAGGCAGCCCCTTCCAAGACGATCGATCTCACTTCACAGGCGGTAGTGCCCGCTGGCTCTGGCGACCCAAACATGTTTGGAGATGGCACCGTCACTGTCAGTGCAGGCAAGGCCCAGATTTGCCATAACCTGCGAGTCTTTGTCTACCCGGGAGATGGCTCGAACTGGCCGCCCGCCAGCACTGGAATTTATGAAGCACCGGCTGGCTCCAACGGTCCACTGGTTGCAGACTTGCACCCCGACTTTACATTCGGGCCCAACGCCAGCGGATGTGTTAGCATAAGTAGTACGCTCGCTCACAATATTCAGAGAAACCCCTCGCGCTATTACATCCTGGTCACTTCCATAAATCACCCTGATGGTGCGGTCCGTGCCCAGCTAGTTAAATAAATATCCATCGCTCCGGCCGGCAATCTCCGCTTATCAGCGAATCTGTGACGTATCAAGTTGAGCACCAGGTTTATTTTCAGGCCTACTTTTAGTCCGCGAGGAAAGGATCACCACGATTACCAAATCAGCCGACCCCATATATGGGGTCGGCTGATCATTTCGCTTCCTGACAGGAATGCTGGAATAAGAATCTTACCAGGAGTGGGAGTGCCCGCTGTGCACGTGCTCGCGGTTCCAGGCCCGCTGGGTACGCTCAGTCGCTCGCTCGGCGGCCCCGGGATCGAGCACTTCGGTCTCATCCCGCAGCTCACTAACCACAACTTCAGAGATCACCTCGTTGATCTCCGTGATCAAGGGCGTGTAATCCATGAGGTAGCTTGCGGCCAGATCGGCGGTCTGCTCGTCCATCAGGGCCTGGCCAGTGGTGTGCAGCATGGTGTAACCAATAGCGGCCAGGTTCAGGGCGGTGTAATCGTCACGCAGGTTTTTCGAAACGGGATCGGTCCGCATATTCTCGATCACGGCGGCTGCCGTGCCTAACGCAGCGGTCACAGCGCTCTTGACGGGAGAGTTGGCATCACCCCCCAGGTTTTCGAGATGCTGTTTGAGTCCGTTGATGTGGCTGTTAATCGTTGCCTCGATTTTGTTCACCAAGCGCCGTGCTTCGGGATACTTGGCCATGCGATCGTCTTTGCTCTGGTTCTCGAACGCCGGCAAAAGGTGGCGCTCCACCGCCAGCATATCGCTCACATACTGCTGTAAACTATCCTGTCTTTCGGTCATTGCTTGTCCTCCAAATGATAATTATGCCAGGGCACACTTACGCCCTGGCTTGGACTTAATTTGTATTGACATAGTAAGTTTTTCTTATGCAATCGCCAATGGTGGAAGTACCGAATAGACAGGCAGGGATTCCCCGATGCCGCTACTGAGTTAGTTCAGGACAAAAAGCTAAGGATCCAATTTTGTCTGTGGTGATCTTCTCGACATCTGATTACAACCACCGCACAGGCTAGATCCAAGAGTACGCGTATCAAATTTACATGGGCAAATCTTGAATGACCAAACTGCAAGGTTTGTTCCGGGGAAGAAAACATCCCTGGCTGTTTCTTAGGCAACTGAGGCAAAACAGATCGTACAAAATCCTTTGACAAGTAGGCTTATAGCTTGCCATCTCTTATTAATTGATGTAAAAAATACTTGACATAAAGTATGATTTGTATTACTATATGTAATATAAGGATTACCTTGTGTAAATATAAACAGACACAGAGAGGCAACCATGTCATTCCAAGAAAAAAACATTACCGTATCCCTGGTCAATTTCACACTGATTCTGGGTTTCTATTTGATCAGGGTGTTGCAAATGATCCAGAATGGGAATTTCAATTCGGCGAATATATTCCGGCTCTGGGGTATCACCATCGTACTCGCAGTGATTGTAACGATCATCGCCACCATCCTTACGCATATTGGCTCTGCCATTATTCATGCGATCAAAACGGGAGAAGAAAGACCTGATGTGGAAGACATCGAAGATGAGCGAGACAAGTTAATTGACCTGAGAGGGACGAAGATTACTTATGTTGTCTCCTCCATCGGGGTGTTCCTTTCCATGCTGACCTTTGCCTTTGGCCAGCCGCCATTGATCATGTTCAGCTTGCTCATCCTCTTCGGGTTAGTGGCACAGATCGTTGGCGATATATCACGGCTGGTCCTTTATCGCCGGGGGTTCTAACATGGGCAAACACCGGATCAACAACCAAATTCGGAAATTGCGCTTTTTTAATGATGAGATGACCCAGCAGCAGCTGGCGGAAAAAGTGGGAGTCACGCGGCAGACCATCATTGCCATGGAGCAAGGAAAATACTCCCCTTCTCTGGAATTGGCGTTTCGCATTGCGCTGGTTTTTGGCGTGCCGTTGGAGGAAGTATTCTCTTACGACCCCGAACCTGAGCCCGGCTAAAAATCAAAAAGCTGGCTGAAACGATTAGATCTACTCGACTTAACCAGATAGGAGAAAAGTTATGAAGGCAATTGTATACACGGAATACGGGGCGCCAGATGTGCTCCAACTCAAAGAGGTAGAAAAACCCGCTCCTAGGGACAATGAAATCCTGATAAGGATCCATGCTACATCCGTAAACATCGGGGATATTTGGGCGCGGAACTTCAAAGAGATCACTCCGTCCAGGTTCACGATGCCGCTGCCCCTGTGGCTGCCCTCGCGCATCTATTTTGGACTCACAAGACCAAGGATCAACATCCTCGGAAATGAGTTTGCCGGCAAAGTGGAAGCCACAGGCGAGGATGTAAAACGGTTCAAGAAAGGTGATCCGGTATTCGGATATCGCGGCCAGAGTATGGGCACGAATGCTGAGTATCTATGCATGCCTGAAAATGGGCTGGTGACAATCAAACCTGCCAATATGACATACGAGCAGGCCGCAACAGTTCCTTATGGGGCGCTCACCGCATTGAGTCTGCTGCGAAAAGCAAACATCCAGCGCGGGCAAAAAGTGCTCATCAATGGCGCATCGGGGAGTATCGGTTCGGCGGCAGTCCAGCTTGCCCGGTATTTCGGGGCGGACGTCACCGGAGTATGCGGCACCCCAAGATTAGAATTCGTAAAGGCACTCGGGGCGGATAAGGTTATTGATTACACCAGGGAAGATTTCACCCAAAACGGCGAGACCTACGATCTTATTTTTGACATACTTGGTAAGAGCTCATTTTCAAAATGTAAAAACTCTCTAAAACCAAATGGCATCTACCTTCGGGCCAGTTTCAAGATGAAACAACTTTTTCAAATGCTATTGACTTCAAGGAGGGATGGCAAAAAAGTGATCTGTGCGCTGTCATCTGAAAACCCTGCAGACTTACTTTTCATAAAAGAGCTTGTTGAGGCAGGAAAAATCAAATCGATCATAGACAGATGTTACCCCCTGGAACAGGCTGCCGAAGCTCACCGATATGTCGAAAAAGGATACAAGACGGGAAGCGTAATCATCACCATGGAGCATAACAATAAACATGAGGAGCTATATGATGGATAAAAATAGAAAAACCGCAATCATTGTCGGAGTCTTGTACGCAATTGGGACGGTGGCAGGCATACTAAGCCTTGTATTTACGGGCTCTGTCCTAGAGGAGCCAGATTATCTGATTCAGGTTTCGACGAATCCAGACCAGATCGTCATCGGGGCACTTTTTGTTTTGACGATGGGTCTTGCACTGGCTATGGTCCCGGTGATGATGTTTCCGATCCTGAAAAGATATAACGAGGCTCTGGCGGTTGGTTATATTGTCTTCAGAGGAGCACTTGAGGCTGCAACCTATCTTGCCCTTGCAATCGGCTGGCTATCGCTGCCCTTGATCAGCCAGGGATATGTCAGTGCAAGCGCTGCCGATGCACCTTATTTTCAATCTTTAGCTGATTTGGTCCTGGGTGCCCATGATCAAATTGGTCATATGTTGACAGTCGTTTTCATCTTCGGCGCTTTGATGTTCTACTCTATATTGTTTCGATCAAAACTCGTGCCTCGCTGGTTGTCCGGCTGGGGACTTCTTGCAACCATACCCTATTTGCTCTCAGGCGTTCTAGGCCTATTCGCTATCCTCAGTCCGATGTCAAGCGGACAGATGGTATTGGTTCTTCCATTGGCCGTGCAAGAAATGGTCCTGGCGGGATGGCTGATCGTGAAAGGGTTCAATTCATCCTCCGTTACTTTTGGGGCAGCCAGGGTTGCTACAACCCAGGCTTGATGATCAATTCTATTAATGGAAATGTCGGCATAACCATAGAGCACAAGAACCAGGCCAGCTAGGCGAGCATTTTTACGAAATCAGCCGACCCACGTTATTGGATCGGCTGAACACTGCGCCCGATGCGATGAATTTGTTAGGTTTACTTCATCTGAAAGCCATACTCGGCCAGGACCCACTTAGGGAATTCGAAGCGCACTGTTTTGAGAGGATCCACAACCTGACAGAACTTGAGCTCGCCGACCAGGCTCATTAACATGCCAGCATCGTTGAGCGGTATCTTTACGAAATCGGTCAGGAACTGCGCCATACGGTGGATGGCACCACTGGCCGCCTCATCGGTAGTGGGAGCCGAATAAATGGTTGCCACAACATCAGGCGTTTGCACAAATGGCGTTGGCAGGTCTTTTAATTCCTCCACCACCTGGGCTCTGAAGTGCAGCTCTCCCGAGATCTCTGCTCCACAAACAACGATCTCACCATCGCCCATTGCCGCGTGGAAATCACCCGCACCGAACAGCGCTCCTTCTACACCCACCGTAAAGTAAGCGCTGTTTCCTTCACACATCAATGTGCAGTCCAGGTTGCCGCCGTGGGGCCCCGGCGTGCCATTGGGCACGGAACCCTCTGCCGGGGCCACGCCAATGACACCGATCATTGGCTTCTTCGGAATACGAATCTTATCTTTGAATAAAATGTGGTCGTCTTCCAATTTGAGGATCGCTGTTTCCATCTGGGTAATGATGTCTCCCAGGGCGCCTTCGCCCGGGATCGTGACCATGCTGGCTTGTTTTCCTACTTTCACTTCCAGCAAATCCACCCGCAGCACATCTCCCGGCTTTGCACCTTCGATATAAACAGGTCCGGTCGCCGGATTGACATGATTCCAATCCAAC
>DATHTL010000063.1:0-11279 GCA_035463255.1 Anaerolineales bacterium
GCTCACGCTCCATTGTTCCAATCCCAATTTTTCCACTGTGCGGCCGCGCCGCCAGTAATCGGTGCGGTGGATGATGCTGGCGATCTGGATCATGCTTTCCATGCCACGCACCGAGACACCATAGCGCCTCCCCAACGAGGCGATCGGAACCAAGCTCATCGGCACATCCTCAAAAATATAGCGATGATTTAATGTAGCTGGCGCCTTGATGCCGTAATAGCCAGGCTGGTTATGAATAGCTTCATGCAGGTCAGCACCGGTCGTGTCATAGGCTAGCTTCAGCCACTCCAGTGAGGTTCGAGCGCGGATGCCCAGCGCAGACGCCACCGTTACACGCTCGCGATCCAAAACTTCCAAAGCCCGCGCCACAGACGGGGTGACTCCATCAATATAGAACTGATAATCGCCGTGTGTAGCTTCGATCCACCCCATATTGAGCAGGGTCAATGCCGGATGGAAGATTGCACCCATGTTGTTCATGCCGGTATTCAACACATCCACACCGTCAATGAACTGGGGATAAGCTTCGCAGATCGCATCCAGAACACACTGTGTGCGGCTGGATGGCAGAGCAGCCAGCGGAACCGCCTCCTTGATGCGAAAGATGCGGGCCTGCGCGGGACCATCGGTGCGTGAGGCGTAAATGAAGGTTTCGGCCTCTGCCACTGTGACATCCGCTTTGCAGCCGTTGTCGCGAATCACTTTCACGAACTCGAGTGCGCCACAGGTACGCCCCGGATGCAGGATGACAATCTGCCCGCCCTTCAGGTGGGGCGCCATCGTTCTTGCAACATCTGCATGCGCCGAGGATGGCAAAACCACCATAATTACCTCCACTCCCTTGATTGCCTCGCTCATATCTGATGTGACCAGGGCAAGCTCTCCAAATCCATGCGGTCCGCCCTCAGGGCTGTCCAGTTCGATGCCGCCACGCTTTTTGATGACTTCTATGTGCTCGGGCGTACGGTTATACAAATTGACCGTAAACCCCATAAGGGCCAGGTGTGCAGCCATGGCCTTTCCCCCGTGACCGGCACCAATCACTGCAAATTTTTTCGTCATTGGAACCTCCTTGGTTAGATGAATTTGGATAAACGCTTTTGCTCTGTAATGACTTTTCCTTTTGCATCAACAGCCAGATTCGCGCCGTTGACAATCATTGTGCGGACTTCTCCGCACCCAAACTTATTATTACGCAATTGCGGCGCATCCATGAGGCCAGAGGTCACTGCCCGGGTGAGAGTCGCCGTCTCAATAAGTGGGTCATCTACTTCCGGACCCGCGAGACCCACGATGGCTTCCAACAAAAGGTCCGCCTCTTTCACCAGTTCTTTCCTGCGCTTTGTGATCTCACGGTCCGCGGTCATATCCGGCGCGCCGCGTAGCGCGTTCTCGATAGCGCGCCGTGCAATTTTGCTCGCTTCGATGATGTCATCGGCGGTCGCGGCGTGATGCGCCTCCGTGTGGCCGACGATGTGGTAGATATGTGGTCGTAGTGCCATCTGAAGATAGGTCGCCGCGGCGAGGTGTCCACGCGCCGCATCAGGGTCGAGCGGGTGGGAGAGCAGGCCAATGCGTGTCTGCTTCCAGACATGGAAGTTTTCGTTCTGCAGCGGCTCGACCATATCCAGCACTGCCAGCATCTTCGCCAAATCCATCGCATCCGATAAACCAGGCGGGCTGTTGAACATCAACTGTGCGATGTAATCCTTCACCCCGAAAGCACGCGCGTTATACGCCGAAAGATAAGCCGATACAACGAACACAACATCTGGCGCATCGCGCATCCCCCAGTGATGCGGCTCATTCAACTCCACGGGAATGTTATGCACGCCATACCACTTCATCACGCTTTGATGCTCGCGGATCGAGCCTTCCAGATCCCACGGTCCGCGTCCGTCCATCTGGTTGAACCAGAATAACGGGATCGCGCACCAGGCGATATTGATCGTATCCACGTACATTTCTGCCAGGCGGATGAAGTCGTCTGTGCCGGAATAGGTGCGCAACAGCGGGAAGTTACCGCGCCGGCTCGCGGCATACAGTGCGCGGTAATCGTTCGCGGAGCGAACAGGCACACCGCCCGCGCCCTTACGTCGCAGGTCCTGCCGTTCGGGATGATAAAAATTCTCCTGCGCGTCCTGGTCGATGCCAAGTGAGATGACATCTAAGATCTGCGCATCTGCAATTTTTTTGATACCTTCAATTGTCTCTTCCATCGTGGGAAGGCCAAAGTGATGGCGGAGGATCGGATAGGGAGACTTCCACTTGATGCGTTCGATCGTGGACTGAGGGAAATCTGATTCGCTCAAGGCCTGAGCCTGCTGGCCTTTTAAGTAAGCCAAGATTACTTCCGGAGGTTGGCTGCCGTCAAAGGCCCGCTCGAAGAAACCCATCTTTTGAGCACGCTCCACGACCGGCGGCGTGCCTCCAAACGCAAAGCGAACTCCGCGTTCGTGCAGCTCCGAAGCGGACTCGGCAAACTCACCGAGCAGCCGTTCTCCCGTCTCAGGCGTGAGCCTGTAGGAGACGCCGACCATGTCTGCCTCTTCGCGCTGGGCAGCAGAGATCATCTCTTCCACCGAAACAGCCGGTCCGAGGAACACCGTGCGCCAGCCTGCCGATTCGGCGAGACGCAAAAAGTTCGTCACGCCTGCTACGTGAACACATTCACCCAATGCACCGGCAACAATCGTTCTTGTCTTTTGCTTCATATGATTATTTTCTCCTTTCATCAGGAGCTGCTTTTCTTCCCCCCTCACTAACGATAAATATCTGCCCACAATTTTTATACCATAAAAACGCGGTTCTTAAATTAATTTCGCGCAAATTGGGCTACAAATTGTCTTGTTTTGAGATTTATAAAGAAATAATGACAGGCTCACTGTCGGTTACAGTCGCCGACTTGCCATTCGCAAAGATCACTTCGGTCTTGTCCTGCCGTCGTATCACTTTCAGCCCCCTATAATTAATCGTGACATCCCATGGGAAGGGATTCGTCCCTTCCAGTCTCACACGCGTGCCAGACAGGATCTCCACACCCAGGACTCTCAAGAACAGATCCACGGGAGCCAGTCCGTTCAGGGCGTTGCGCTCACCGAGACCCGCGCCTCGCTCGGCATGATAACGTGAGTAGAAGGCGCGATTCTGTTTTAAGTTTTGAATGATGCCGGTCATCATGTGCGCCACCAAACGCGCGGCATCGGAACGGAAACCGTACTTGAGCAATCCTTCGCCGATGAATAAATTCCAGGGCAAGTGCACCGCCTGTGAAATGGATTCTGCTTCCGGGTCAGTCAGAGACGGACAGGCCGGGATTCCAAACGGACGATTAAAGCGACTGGCATCCAGCAGTGCGCGTCCGATCATCGTTTGCGCATGCTGCTCATCAGGAATTCCCGCCCAGAGCGGCATGAAGAGTGTATGGTCTTCTGTGGTGAAATCGAGCGTACTGATGATGACTGTGTCTTCGTCACTCAAGCCTTTTATGGAAACCTTCCCCAATCTTGAGTATACCTTTTGTGTGGTGTAAACCGAGCCGCGATTGCGCCATTGATAATCCCCGTTGGAAACAACTTCATCTGCTGCCTTGCTGGCGTACTGGTAAATGCGTATGTCTGGCCGCTTGGTTGTAGGGCTTTGTGTCTGGACTTCGATCAGGAGCCGAATAGGCTGATCGAACTTAAGCTTGGGCGAGACCGTTCCCGAACCCTGTTGCTTGACCAGTACCTTGCCCGCCAGACTCAATCCTGTGGCGCGATCACGGTAGTGATACAGGCCTGTGCGCGGCTGCCAGGTGGATTCTACCGACTGGCGTAATTTTGCAGCCTGTTCATGCAGCAATGGCAAGTATTCGGGTTGTTTGAGCTGCTCAGCCATTTTGATAAGACAGGCAGCCTCGTGATACAGCATCGCCTCGAGCGTCGGGCTATGGACCTGTGTGATATCTACACCCAGAGACCACTCGTGCCACGCGTCAAAGAGCGGGTTATCTTCGAAGCCGGTCTGCAAGATATGCTTCCACTGCGGCAGGCCATCCCGGTCCTCATCATATTCCGGAGCGAACCACGACCAGAAGAACTTGTGCAGCTTGGGGAAGACCAGACTCAAAAACTTTTGATCTTCCGATTTTTCATAGATCTTCCAGGCCAGGCTGGCAAGAAGCGGTGCTGCAAGAAAACGTCCACGCTGTCCGGCCTGACCAGGCTTTCCATCAATAAAGCCTTCCTGATTTTGCACGGCAAGGAAGTTTTCGAGCAGTCCCTGCACAGCCTGCGAAACTGGCAGCACGCTGGAAAGATAATAGGCATCGAACGGACTTTGCCCATTCCAGGAGGTGGGATAGTCTGTGCCATCGCCACGGGGAGAGTATCCGTTATCGGGTCCGCGCACTGAGACAGCAGATGGGCAGGGCAGGTGGGTATCTGGAGCGAAGAACATCCCAAACCCTGCAGCCTGGCTGAATGCAAAGGCCGCATCCCACTCCTTGTCGCCCGTGCGAATGTCCACTGTCTGTCCGGCGTTGATCATTTCGAGGCGGGTTCGTTCTGCCTCCCAGGGGCGGGCGGAGGTCTGCCGGGCCAGGTCGAAAGAAGATTGCACGTTATCGGTGGCGGCTTGCACCCAGGTGAGGGTACGCGATGCCCCGGGTCCGAGTTCAAGGTCAAGATAGAGAGAGGGGTAGGGACCGGATCCGGCCGCGGGACCGCCGGTCAAAAAGAGGACGGGGGCAAGCCCACCGGTTTGCCCGGCCAGCACATGCACCATTTGCATTTGGGAGCCGGTCATCGTTTGCCCGTGGATCGGGGCAAGGATGGCACACACATCCATGCGGATCTTGCGAGTGCTGCTCGTCTTATTGGCAACGCTCACCCGCCCGCACACCGCATTGGACTGTGGAACCCAGTACTCGGTTGTAACGTCTATATTCGGGAGAGGAGCGCATTCGAGAGTGAGAAAATTCGGATAAAAACGACGGACGGTGGGCGGCCAGGCAAATGCCGCCGGGTCACTGACGCTTTTTCCATTTTCGCTGAAACGCAGGAAAATGCGCATGGCTTTTGCCCGCAGCCCGTAGGTGGTCTGGAGCGAAAGCGCGGGAGGCTCCCCGCCACCAATAACAAGTTCCCAGATATGGTCGTCGAGATAGTCGGGAATGGAGAGGCGTGAATCCGCTGCAAGGGTAAGGTAGAGCGGATCCCCTGGAGCAAGTGACCAGTCACGCATAGGTGTATTGTACGGGCAGACTGTCAAGAGGTCAAAGGGTATAATTTAGTCCCCTAGTCTTCTAGTCCACTAGTTTGCTGGCCGGGGACAAGGAGACTAAAGACAAGCAGACGAGGAGACTAAGACCCCATGGGACTCTATTTCGAAGAATTCAGTGTCGGACAGAAAGTGGTCACCGAGAAGCGGACCATTACGGAAAACGATATCATGACCTTCGCCGCATTATCCGGTGATAACAACCGCATTCACACCGACTCGGAGTTCAGCAAAACGACCATGTTCGGCAGGCAGGTGGCACACGGGCTCCTTGGTCTGGCGATTGCCTCGGGGTTGGCCTGGCAAACCGGTATTCTGGACGGCACGGTGATTGCCTTCCGTGAAGTGAATGAATGGAAGTTCGTGAAGCCTGTTTTTATTGGTGATACGCTCTACGTGGAGCTGGAAGTGAAGGAAGCAAAGGCTCTGCCGCGCATTGGCGGCGGCTCCGTAACCATCACGTTGGAAGTAAAGAATCAAAATGAAGAGGTATGCCATCGCGGTCTGTGGACCGTGTTGATGATGAGCAAACCGAAATAATTATTTGGCGAGATCCTAAAGGTCTTTTTTCTGAAACAAGGCCGTAAATTTGCAGAACGCCGAAACAAAATGACTGCAAATTACTCAGGAGATCCTTCGACATGCTCAGGACAAGCCTTTAGGGTCTGTATACAAATTTGGTGAATGTTTATGGATAACGAAGAAGAGAAAAGAAGAGAAGAAGAGAACAGACGATTTCTAAAACGACTGGTTGAATCGGAGGCAGAGACGCGCACCGATCTTCCGGTGGAATCTCAAGACGAGGAAGAAGTCGATCCGAACGCGACGACGAAAGCCAATCCGGCCCATCGCACTCCTCCTCCCCCGCGCATTGCCCTGGATGAGAACAATATGCCGCTACCTCGCCGCGTCGACGAGCTCGACCTGGACGGAACGCGGGTTTCGCCGGTTGCCTACGATACGCCAAGCCGCCCGCGCAATGCGCAAACGCAAGTCGCGCGACCGCGCACGGTGCCACCGCCGCCTGTCCAACCACCTGTCGTGGGCGGAGCCGTCGCAACCGACTCACGCAGCGGCTGGGGTGGATGTCTTCTGCGTGTGCTCCTGGTCGCGTTGTTCGGGATGGTTTTGCTCCTCATCCTGGGCGGTTCGGTCGCGCTGTATTCGTATTACTCGATCGCCCGCACGCTGCCAAGCGTGGAGGATTTGCAGACTCGCGCATCCCAGTTCGAAACCACGCGCATTCTGGACCGCAACGGAAATCCGCTGTATGACATTCTCGACCCGACAGCGGGACGTCGCACGTATGTGACTCTCGACCGCATTTCCCCGGTCCTGCTCGCCGCCACGATCGCCACGGAAGATAAGGATTTCTACATCCACCCAGGCTTCGATGTCTGGGCGATCACCCGCGCCCTGTGGGAGAACTATCGCACCGGTGGGGAAGGCGGCGGCGCATCGACCATCACGCAACAACTTGCACGTGCCTTGCTGCTCTCTCCGGAAGAGCGCGCCGAACGAAGTTATTCACGTAAGGCACGCGAGATCATCCTTGCAGCGGAAATTACCCGTCGCTATTCCAAGGATGAAATCCTAGAACTGTATCTCAACGAGATCTACTACGGCAATCTTGCCTATGGCATCGAAGCCGCTGCTGAAACGTATTTCGGCAAAACAGCTAATCAATTGACCCTGGCGGAGGCATCCTTCCTGGCAGGACTGCCACAATCCCCCTCGGTCTACGATGTTTACACCAATCGCGATATCACTCTGGCCCGCCAGCAGCAAGTGTTAGTGTTGATGTACGGGCTGAGCCAGGTGAATGGCTGTATCAAAGTCAGCAACAGCGATGTGCCCATCTGCGTGGACGAAACCGCCGCGGCAAATGCAGCCAATGAGATTAAAGTGTATCCCTTTAATCCGCCGAGCATGAACGCGCGCTATCCTCACTGGGTCAACTTCGTCCGCTCGGAGTTGGAGGAGAAGTACGACGCGCAGACAATCTATCGCTCTGGTTTCATTGTGTACACCACGCTCGATCCGACGCTGCAGGATGAAGCCCAGAGAATGGTCACCGAGCAGGTCGCCCAGCTCGCGGATAAAAATGCACACAACGGCGCGCTGGTTGCCATCAGGCCATCCACAGGCGAGATACTGGCCATGGTGGGCTCACCCGATTTCAACAATGAAGCGATTGCTGGCCAGATCAATATGGCCGATAGCCCCACGCGCCAGCCAGGTTCCTCCATCAAACCTGTTAACTATGTCGCTGCCTTTGAAAAAGGCTGGACGCCCGCGACGTTGATCTGGGATGTGCCGAGCGAATTCCCTCCGTCAGGCGACCCGAACGATCCGCGCGAGCCGTACCGCCCCGTGAACTACGATGGAGGCTTCCGCGGCCCGGTCACCGTCCGCACGGCGCTGGCAAATTCACTGAACATTCCCGCCGTCAAGACGCTGGACTTCGTCAGGATCTACGATGACCCCGCCACGCCACAACGGGATGGCATGATCACCATGGCAGAACGGCTAGGCATCACCACGTTCACCCGTCCTGATTATGGACTGGCCCTCACCCTCGGCGGCGGCGATGTCAGCTTGTTGGAGCTCACCTCTGCGTATGGGGTCTTCGCGAACGGCGGTCAAAAGGTGCCGCCTGTCGCCATCCTGCGAATCGTCGACTTCCGTGGAAATGTGGTTTATGAATACCAGCCACCGCAACCCGAGCAGGTAATCCGCCCGGAGCATGCGTTCCTCATCTCTTCAATCCTTTCAGATAATGATGCACGCGCAATGATGTTCGGGCGCAACTCGCTCCTCAACCTTCCATTCCAGGTGGCAGCCAAAACTGGTACGACCAACGACTTTCGCGATAACTGGACGCTCGGCTATACCCCCGATCTTGTCACCGGCGTCTGGGTAGGCAATGCCGACTACACACCAATGGTCAACACAACCGGTCTGACCGGCGCCGCGCCGATCTGGTCCTCATTCATGCAATATGCGGTCCCGATCGTTAGCGGCGGCGCGCCAACTTCATTCACCATGCCGGCCGGCATTATGGAACGAACAATCTGTTCCGCCTCCGGGGCAGAGCCCTCCCAGTGGTGCCGCGGCGGTCAGCGTAATGAATTATTCGCCAGCGACCAGCCTCCACTTCCAGCTTCGCAAGATCTTTTCCGGCGCTCCAACATCGACACATGGACAGGCCTGCTTGCCAACGACACCTGCAAGGAGTTTGTGGAAGACGAGATGGTGCTGAACGTCCAGGATAAGTGGGCGCGCCAGTGGCTGCGCTCGGGCGGGGGACGAGACTGGCTTGAGTCACATGACCTGCCGCGCAATCCCTTCTTTGCACCCGAACGAGAGTGCAACGCTTCGGATCCGCGCCCGGTGATCGAGTTCACCAATCTCAACAACAGTTCCGTTATCACAGATACTATGGTTCCTGTCCAGGGTATCGTCGATGTCAAAAATGGCGGACTCACAGGCTGGCGGCTTGAATATGGACTAGGTGAGGATCCTTCCGAATGGAATTTACTTAATCAGGGCACCGTTCCACTTCCGAATCCTACTTTGATTCACGATCTGAATTTACAGGGAATTCAGGAAACAAGGCTTACCCTCCGGCTCTATGTCATGAATGGCGAAGATTACCATGCAGAACGCCGCGTCACGATCACATTGAATTTACCCACACCGACCCCAACCATGACTCCGACGCCCACGGAATTCCCGCCGACTGCCATCCCGACCGATACCTCGATCCCAGTTGTTCCCACGGAAACACCCACAGAGTTCCCACCAACTGAGATGCCGACTGCAACTGCAACGGCAACCCCTTAAGCACATTAATGCAAACACCCCGCTTTCGGCGGGGTGTTTTTCTACAAGGCCAATTTCACTCTTTATCTACAGGCTGCGAAAGCGTGGAAGATGCAGGCGCCCGGCGAGATTGATCGTCCCGCACGGCGCGAATGCCATTATTCACCTGATTTGTGATCCGTTCCAGTTCTGCCTGGAGCTGGGTGAGGCTGTCGATCACGTAATCATCCGCATCGGCACGGATGCCCTCGGCTTCGGTGCGCGCCTGTGCAAGGATCTGTTCTGCACGGCGTTGGGCTTCCTGAGCGACCATATCCTTCACGACGAGCTGGTCCGCTTTCTGACGGGCAATCTCGAGCGTGCGATTGGCTTCCTCCTGAGCCTGCGCCAGCACCCGGTCGCGCTGACCGAGAAGCTGCTGGGCCTTCTTCACTTCCTCGGGGATGGCGATGCGCATCTGGTCGATAATATCCAGCATGCGGTCTTCATCGACCATCACATTGCGGGTCAGCGGGATGGCTTTGCTCGCATTGAACAATTCTTCCAATCGGTCGATCAGTTGCAGAATATCCATAAAAGCCTCCGTGAAACGGATGACTCCAATTCTATCGCACTTTTAATCACGCAACGCGTTCGGGAGCGCCTGCCCCTCACCCAGATTCATGACTTTTTTTTTCAGGGCTTCATTAACATGCACAGGCACCATGCTGGAAACATCGCCTCCCAGCGAAGCAATCTCCTTAACGGTGCTCGATGAAAGGAACGTGTGTTCCTCCGCCGTGATGAATGCAACGGTTTCGATATCGCTTGCCAGCCGTTGGTTTGCCAGCCCCATGCGGAATTCGAACTCAAAATCAGAGAATACACGCAAGCCGCGCACAATGACCTGCGCGTCGATCTGTCGGGCAAACTCCACGGTCAGACCGCTATAACCGGTCACCCTGATCTTGGGGTTGCCGTTGAATGCCTCTCTCACCAGGTCCATGCGCTCTTCAGGCGAAAACATCAACGACTTCAGTGGCTTGTCATACACGGCCATCACCACTTCATCGAACAGGCGCGAGGCGCGCGAAGCAATATCTATATGACCGTAGTGAATGGGATCGAATGTCCCGGGGAACAGTGCTCTGACCATAGGTAGTCTGATAGTCCTTTGTCTTCTAGTCTTCGATCGGTTTCAATGCCGCAGGGTCATCTCTGACGAAAGGACGAGTGACCAGGCGACTAGCCGACTAACTCACATCTCCCTTGCCATCACCCCAGAACCGTCCAAACGCTTCTGCCAGAAGTGCGTGTTCAGGCTGGTTCAGGTACGGATCCTGATCGAATAACTTCTGCGCCTGCACGCGAGCCTTCTCAATCAGATTTACATCCATGATGCTGGCCATGCGCAGTCCGCTCGAATAACCCGATTGACGCGTCCCCAGAAATTCACCGGGACCGCGCTGCTGAAGGTCTTTTTCCGCCAGCACAAAACCATCATTCGATTCGGACATGGCCTGCAGGCGCTCATTCTCTGCGGCATCTTCGTGGGTGGGGATCAACAAACAATAGGATTGCGCCGAGCCGCGCCCAACGCGCCCGCGCAATTGATGCAACTGCGCCAGACCGAAGCGGTCCGCGCCCTCGATGAGCATCACCGTGGCGTTCGGCACATCGACGCCGACCTCGATCACAGTGGTCGAAACGAGGATGTCATATTTCCGGTCCCTGAACTTGAGCATGGTCTCGTCTTTTTCCTGAGGACGCATCCGCCCGTGCAGCAGACCCAGCTTCAAATCGGGGAACACTTCCTTGGAAAGTGTCTCATAATCGTCCACGGCGGCACGCGCATCGATTTTATCGCTTTCCTCGATCAAGGGATAAATGATGAATGCCTGTTTGCCATCTTTGATCTGCCCGCGCAATAACGTGAAGGCGCGCTCACGTTCCTGTGGTCGCAGCACGTAGGTGTTGACAGGCATGCGTCCGGCCGGCATTTCATTGATGATGGACAGATCGAGATCACCATACAGCGTGAGCGCCAACGAACGCGGGATCGGCGTGGCAGTCATCACCAGCAGATGCGGATTCGTACCCTTGGTTCGCAACGCAGCGCGCTGTTCCACGCCGAAGCGATGCTGTTCATCGATCACAGCAAGCTGCAGATCCTGGAAGGCAACCGGCTCTTCGATGATCGCATGCGTGCCGAT
>DATHTL010000064.1:0-11123 GCA_035463255.1 Anaerolineales bacterium
AGCACTGGCCATTGATACTCTCAAATTATCGGCACAAATGCGTGGCCAGCGGCAGGCACTGGCTGATTTTTCTGCCGCAACCTTCCGTGTGGCTGTGGGCGGCAAGGATCGTGTGGTTTACGATGCAAAAAATGGCTCAAGCCTTCCCGGTACAGTGGTACGCAAGGAAGGTGATGGCCCGACCGGGGATGTAGCCGTGAACGAAGCATATGATGGCAGCGGCGTCACGTATGATCTATTCAATAATGTCTATCAACGAAATTCCATTGATGGCAATGGTATGCGCCTGGACTCCACGGTGCACTATCGCCGCAGCTATGACAATGCCTTCTGGGATGGCGAGCAGATGGTCTATGGAGATGGTGATGAGGACCTGCCGGAGGACGAGCGTCTTTTCAACCGCTTCACCATTGCGATCGATATCATCGGCCATGAGCTAACTCATGGTGTGACCCAGTTCGAAGCGAAGCTCCAATATTTTCAGCAGCCCGGCGCGTTGAACGAATCGATGTCCGATGTGTTTGGCTCACTGGTGAAACAGTATCAACTGCAACAGCTTGCCAGTGAAGCCGATTGGATCATCGGCGGAGGCTTGCTCACCCCGAATGTGAACGGAGTTGGCATCCGCTCGATGAAGGAGCCTGGCACAGCCTACGACGATCCGGTGCTTGGCAAAGATCCGCAACCCGGGCACATGCGGGACTATGTCAACACCATCAACGACAATGGCGGTGTCCATATCAACTCGGGGATTCCAAACCGGGCGTTTTACATCACCGCTGTGGAACTGGGCGGTTTCGCCTGGGAGCGAGCGGGACAGATCTGGTATGTCACGTTGAAAGATAAGCTTACAGCGACCTCCAGGTTCCAGGACTGCGCCGATCAAACCTATCAGACGGCTGCCCAATTATTTGGCGCAGGAAGCGTCGAACAACAGGCCGTCAAGAAGGGTTGGGCAGAAGTTGGTATTACTGTTGGTGGGCCTGGCCCGGGACCGGAACCCGAGCCCGGTGGAGGCTGCCTCTCGGCTCTGCTCCGCCTGCTCGGCGCGGCCCCGGCGTCAAAAAGATAGTGAGGTAAAGATGCACGTAGAACGGATAAAATTTGAGCGGACCGGCGGTTTCGCAGGTATGCGCATTGCCAGAGACCTGACACTGGACGAGCTGCCTGAGGAACAGGCCAATAGGATCCTGGATCTGCTCGATGACATGGATTTTGAAGAGCTGCCTGAGCAGTTGATGAGTGGCGACGAGTCATCTATGCCAGATCAATTTACCTATGTCATTACTGTGGAAACATCAAGGGGACAACACACTGTCGTTACGGGAGATGTCTCGGCGCCTGAAAAAATGCAGGAGCTCCTTCAGCTTCTAAACCGGCTGGCAAGGACGCGTAAGAAGCAGTGAGATACGATACGTAGCACTCCGGGCATCTGCCCGGAGTGCTTTATCAATAGGTCATGCTAAAATCAGCCCATGCCTATAAAAAATCTCTATGGCGGCATAGAAGCCGGTGGCACAAAGTTTGTGTGCGTTGTCGCCAGGGGACCCGGCCAGATCGTTGATGAGATCCGCTACCAGACAACCACACCTGCGGAAACGCTCGGACGGGCCATCCGATTTTTTCAGCCCTTCGTCGCCTCCGATCAGATCAACGCAATCGGGGTAGGCGCGTTTGGCCCCGTGGATCTCGATCCGGCATCGGCTACCTATGGCTTTATTACGGCCACACCCAAGCCAGGCTGGAGCAACGCGGATGTGTATGGCACTCTGCGGCAGGCCCTGAACATCAGAATTGCCTTCGATACGGATGTCAATGCCGCTGCGCTGGGGGAATTTCACTGGGGCGCGAGCAAAGGATGTGATCCTTCACTTTATCTGACGATCGGAACGGGGATCGGCGGCGGCTACATCAAAAACGGCCGGTCGCTGCTGGGATTGCTCCATCCCGAGATGGGACATGTCCTCCTCCCTCACAACCGCGAGCGGGATCCGTTTCTCGGCGTTTGCCCCTTCCACGGGGACTGCTTCGAGGGCCTGGCGAGCGGCCCGGCCATCGAGAAGCGGCTCGGTCTAACGGGAGCAGTTGTCCCTGAGACGGATCCATTCTGGGATATCGAAGCCGATTACATCGCCTCTGCTCTGGTAAATTACATCCTTGTGCTCTCGCCCAAAAAGATCATCCTGGGCGGGGGAGTGATGCAGCGTGAATTCCTCTTTCCCAAAGTTCGCTGGCGAGTCCGTGAGTTGTTGAATGGGTATGTGGCCAGCAAGACGCTCCTTGAAAACATTGATGACTATATTGTGCCGCCAGGACTGGGAAATCAATCGGGCAGCCTGGGCGCAATTGCACTTGCCGGGCAGGCGGATGAAACAAACAACGACCCTCGAATTTAACCGAGGGTCGTTGTCTTTATTTAGGGCGCTGGCCAGGGGATAATCGCCGGCTCGGAAAATCCATGTTTTTCCACCGTGTACAGTTTTCCAGAGGAGGGCTGGGCACAGCCTGCTTCATCTCTCACGATGTAGCTGGTCGAATATTGATCCGGATAAGAGTCGGTCCACCACTTGTAGAAAGTATCCTGGCAGACGAACAGCTCAAGCAAATAGCCCCGATCTTTGTCTTTCGTCATTTGCACCTGGTTCCAGCTAATCGTCACCTCATTCCCATTCCGGGTAGCAGTTACTCCTGTTGGCGGACCGTATTGATTACTACCAATCGATTGCAAATCGAGCTCTTTATAAGTCACTGTCGAAACATCTCCCACTACATCCACAACTGAGGGCGCGACCCAGCAAAAGTAATTGAGCTTGTCAAACTTAATATACAACCAGTTGCTATAGGTGTATCTACTTCGCACCGTTCCTGTATCGCCCGGATACAGATCCGCAGCGTGGAGATAAGCAACGGATGGTCCATACCGGCAGTGTGACTGCTTATTGACAGTCACACTGGGAAAGGTAAATGTTGGCGTGGCGGTAACGGTTGGTGATAACTCGATGGTAGGGGTTGGTGTGATCGTGGGTTCAGGGGTCGGAGTGCGGGTGTGGGTAAGGGTGGGCTCAGGTGTTTCTGTGGGAACTTCTCTGGTCTCAGTTGGAGCTGGTGGAGTGGGTGTAGTTGGTTGTTGGGTAGAAGGTGCACAGGCGGAAGCAAACAGGAAGATCATTAATATGATCTTGTAGACTTTCATTCAAATTCTCCTAACAAGTTGTAACGCGACATCATGGCGTCGCCCTACACAAAATTCGATAGAAACGCAACGATATTTCTGCCAAGCGCGTCATTGTTATAGCCGCCCTCCATCACGATGATTGTCGGCAGGCGAAGGGCGGAGACCCGTTTTCCGATCTCTCCGATCCCTTCGGTTGTAACCTTGATTGACCCCAGAGGATCATCGGCATAAATATCCATGCCTGCGGAAATGACCAGGGCCGTCGGCGCGAAGCCACGGATCATTTGCAGCGCCTCTTCCAAAGCGGACAGATAGCGGGCGTCATCGGTGCCTCTCTCCAGCGGGAAGTTTCTGTGGAACCCAAGTCCCGGACCCGATCCGGTTTCCTGGCCATAGCCCGCATAGTGCGGATACTCAAAATTGGGGTCCGCGTGGACGGAGATGGTCAGCACATCGGCGCGATCGTAGAAAATATCCTGGGTGCCGTTGCCGCAGTGATAATCGATATCGAGCAGAGCCACGTTTCCCTGCGCGGAGAGCCAGTTGGCGGCCACCGCGGCGTTATTGATAAAGCAATATCCGCCGGCGTAGTCTTTGCCCGCATGATGCCCCGGCGGACGGCACAGGGCAAACGCGACCGGGTCTCCGTTCGCAACCGCCTCCGCCGCGCTTAACGCGCATTGTGCGGAAGCTAGCGCGGCGGCAAAGGTCCCTTCCACGATGCAGGCGCTCAAGTCCATCAGGTAATAGCCCGCGCGTCCCAGCAGCCCCGTCGGTTTTGGCGGATGGCGCCGCAGCGCAAAGGTTGCCGGCAACACCGTGGATTTGTCGCGGGCATCGCTCGTCTGCCATTCCCTCCAGGACGATGCCAGGAAATCGATATAATCTTTATCGTGCACTGCATAGATCGGGTCGGATCCGAAGTCCTTCGGTTCAGTAATGTTTGCCCAGTCCGTCTGACGCAGCGCGTTCAGGATGCGATCCATGCGGTCGGGATTTTCAAGGTACGGCACGCGCAGCCCGCCGTCGAACACTTCAAACGGGGGTTCATGTTTGCGATGTGCTTCGGAATAATGGACTTTCATTTGATCTCCGTAAGAAGTCGTATAGTAATTGTATCAATAGAACGGAGGAAACATGGACGTATTCGAAGCGATACACACCAGACACTCGCAGGGGCACGTGAAACCTGAGCCGCTGCCGCGTGAGCTGATCGAAAAGTTGTTGGACGCGGCGGTTCAGGCGCCCAACCACTATAAAGTGCGACCGTGGCGTTTTGTCGTATTGACGGGGGAGGGACGGGACAAATTAGGAGACGTCATGGCAGCCTCGCAACAGGAGCGTCATCCTGAGTTCCCGCCGGAAGCTTTTGAGAAATGTAGAACGCTGCCTTTGCGCGCGCCGGTTGTGATCGCGGTCGGTGTGGATAAGCCCAGTGAAGCGAAAGTGTTAGAGATCGAGAATGTTGCTGCGGTAGCAGCCGCTATCCAGAATCTCCTGCTTGCCGCGCATGCCATGGCGTTGGGCGCCAAATGGCGCACCAGCGAATGGGCACGCGATGTAAGGGTCAAGGAATTCCTAGGCTTTCAACCGGACCAGCACATCATCGGATTCATTTATGTCGGCTATCCTGAATTCGTGAGTGAGCCTCCGTCGAGGCCTTCGTTTGAAGATCGAACAGTTTGGATCAATTCGTAAAAAGAGTGATATGTGAGACGAAAGAAGAGCGATGAACCATAAAGGCCATCGCTCTTCTCACTTATATCGCTTTACCTCTCACCGCAGCCCCAGCTCTTCCAAAACCTCGATCATCAAATCGGGACGGTCGGTAATGATCCCATCCACGCCCCATTCGATGTATTGTCTCATCAGCTGAGGGTCATTCACGGTCCAGGGCTCGACTTTGATATTTTTCGCGTGAGCCTCACCGATAAATCGTTCCGTCATGATCGGGATATTCATAGACTCTTTCGGATCGTACGGTGGCTGGATGGACTGATATTGAGGCGCAATGAACCCGCTCAGAAAGACTTTGCCGAGCAACACGAAATTTCTCACTTCGGTCCGTGAAGCAGATGTCGCCACTTCGGGGCAGGTCTCGCGAAAGTTCTGCATAGCCTGATCATGGAAGGAAGCGATCATCGCCTTATCCTGCATGTTATACCGGCGGATCAAATCGCACAGCGGTTTGTCGATTGGGTCTTGAGTCAGCTTGATTTCTATCACATAGCGCATCTG
Organism: Anaerolineales bacterium; assembly: GCA_035463255.1. Lineage (GTDB taxonomy): Bacteria > Chloroflexota > Anaerolineae > Anaerolineales > Villigracilaceae > Defluviilinea. Next base: position 5,414 of record DATHTL010000064.1, read on the forward strand.
CGGGAACTTTTGAAACAACTCTTCTAAGGTAGGCACTTGGAGTCCCTGTCCGCGGAAGGGGAACGTGGCGCTATCATCAATTGACCATCGGTATGCCGCGTCAAGTTGCTGGAGTTCGGTAAGGGTCATTTCTTCGATCAGGCCAGAGCCGTCTGTAGTGCGATCCACTTCTTCATCGTGCATCAGCACAATCTGCCCATCCTTTGTGATGTGGGCATCCATCTCGAGCACATCTGCGCCGATCTCAACAGATCTCTCGAACGCGTACAAGGTGTTTCCGGGCCAGACTCCGTCACCTCCCTGGTGAGCAATGACGAGAGGCTGCGAGACGCCGTCATAATAATTCCTGGCTGGTGCGTCGGGGATAAAGACTGCTGTCACCACGAGGCTGACGAGAATAAACAGGGCGAAAACGGCTGCTCGTCGCTTCATTGATACTCTTTACGGGTTAATGGATGGAAACCATAATTGACACACATATGCTGTTTTTGTATAAGTAGTTAATACTATTTATAGGAGGTAAGTATGTTTCTAATTGGCAATCTGCAGCAGGCGGGTTCAAATCCGTTGTTAACAATTTTATTGTATTCAATCTTGGCCATTGTACTTTTGGCCATCATATTTTGGTTGCTAAATCGTCCGAGACGAGAGCCAGACGGGAAGCAAAGGGAAGAGAAACCGGTATACAAAGAAAAAGCATCCCCTGACGATCTAACCAGGATTGAGGGCATAGGTCCAAAGGTTGCAGAAGTTCTAAATGATACAGGAATTAAGACATTTGAAGCTCTAGCCCAGGCGAACCCTGCACAAGTACAGGAAACTCTGAACGAAGCAGGGTTACAGATGATGAAACCCGAAGGCTGGATCGAACAGGCGGAGCTTGCTGCCAAGGGTGACTGGGACGCGCTCGAGCGACTACAAGCGGAATTGAAAGGCGGAAGGAAGAAGTAGATAAACTAATGGAGCCCCGATGCGTATCGGGTCTTTTTATGTTCATAAGTAGCGGGCTATGGCCATGAAAACCGTAGCAAGGACGATGGCTACGGTGGAAAGCATTGAATAGGTAGCCTGTCGCTTTTGCAGCCCCTGTATTTGGTTGAGTAGTTCGTCAGAAGGTTTCCCTTGTATCTGCGCGCCAAGCCGTGCCATGGCTCTGATGTTGCGACCGACCAGGATACCGAATACAAAGCCGACCAGTGCGAATATGGCACCAATGCCAAGCCCAACAGCAAAATCTGAGCGTAGCCAAGCTGTACCAGCTCTGGCGTCCAATCCATACAGGATAAACCCTGCCAGAATCGTTAAGCCAGATGCTATCGCCATTCGATTGCTGAACTTCAAATTGTTTACCAAGTAGCCCATGAACTTTTGACCTGGTTCGCCGATGGCTCCCACTGTTGGTCCTACAAAGAAGGTCATGACCAGTGAGCCGCCGACCCAGAATACGCCAGCTACAATATGAATGATGCGAAGCAGCCAGATCAGATAAATCATATTCTTCTCCTTTAGCAAATCTGAATTCGGACATAATAACACCAAAATTCACAAGCTGTGACGGCCTCGGGCTAGTGTTTGCAGTCAAGATTTCAAGTCGTAATGTATTCTTCAGGTGGAAATATCAGACAAATCAGGACAGGGGAGCCCAAATAAATGTGACAATATTCACTTGTTTTGTAGACTGTCCACACGTATATTCATAGGCGATTCCCAATGCTCATTGGGGTATCGATCTGGTCAAAAAGGACAAAGAAAGGATAGTTTATGAAGCGCATCGTAGTTTTCGTTTCACTGCTTGTGGCACTCAGCCTCATCCTGACGGCATGTGGCGGGGGCAAGGCAGAAAATCACCTGGAAGCCATCAAACAGGCCGGCGTAATCAAGGTGGGGACATCTGCTGATTATCCGCCTTTTGAGTCGGTGGATGAAAGCGGGAACAAGGTTGGTTTCGATATCGAATTAATGGAAGAGATTGCAAAACGTCTCGATGTGAAACTCGAGTGGGTAGATATGCCGTTCGACAGCCTGATCGCAGCCGTGCAGGAAGGCAAGATCGACGCATCTATCTCCGCGTTCAATTACACCGAAGAGCGCGATCAGACTATTGACTTCTCCGATCCTTATTTCACTTCAGAAGATGCCTTTACCGTGGCCGACGGCTTCACAGGTACCATTGTCAACCCTGAAGATGTTGCTTCCTATAAAGTGGGTGTCCAGACCGGCACTACCCAGGATGGCTGGCTGACCGATGTGCTCGTGGCTGATGGTGCGCTCCCTGAGGAGAACCTCTTCCGGTACGACCGGGTGGACCAGGCCATGCTCGACCTGAAGAACGGCCGTATTGAAGTGATGATGTCCGACTACATCCCGGCGCAGGCGCTCGTCAAGCAAATAGGCGGGTTGGAGATCGTTTATCACGGCGTACTTTCCGGCGGACCCGTCAACATCGTTATTCCGAATGAAGATGTGGAGCTTAAGCAGGCTATTAATGAAATCATCAAGCAGTTGCAGGATGAAGGATTCATTGACGAGCTGGCTGTAAAGTATTTTGCTGAATAAATAATCGTTCTTGGAGGGATAGGCAGCTCGCGCAGCACCCTGATGAGAGCGCCTATCCCTACAGGAACAACAATAATGGGCAACCTCTTTTCCTACATCGTACAAGGCACAGCTATCACTGTCGCGGTGACACTGGTCGCGCTTCCGTTCGGACTCGCGCTCGGTTTGCTCATGGCGCTCGTTCACACCTATGGCGGGAACATCGTGAATCGCATTGCTGCTGCATACAGTTTGTTGTTGCGCGGGGTGCCTCCAATTGTTTTGCTCTTTATTCTTTATTTCATTCTTTCCGGCAATATCATTAATCTTTCTCCATTCTGGGCCGGCTCATTTTCATTGGGCGTTGTCAGTAGCGCCTACCAGATGGAGATCCTACGCGGCGCGCTGCTCGCCGTGGGCGGTGGACAAATGGTCGCAGCCCGCGCGATTGGAATGAGCCGTATACAGTCCATCCGTTACATCATCTTGCCTCAAGCCTTGCGTCTGGCCATCCCGCCTTGGTCGAATGAGGCTTCCATTGTCTTAAAGGATTCCTCTCTTGTGTACGCGCTGGGCGTGCCTGAGATTCTGCGCCGCGCTCAGCAGCTTTCTGCCACCACGCAACAGCCGTTCCTTGCCTACGGGATCGCGGCGCTCATTTATTTTGCTCTCGTTTTTGCTACCAACCGCGCCCTTGATTATCTATCGGAGCGCTCAAAGTTACCCACGCATTCTTAATGGAGACTGTCATGACGAAGCCCATCCTGGAGACTCGTAAGCTGACGAAGATTTATGGTCAGAATATTATTTTTAAAGATATAGACCTCAAAGTGAATGAAGGGGAGACCATCGTCATTATCGGTCCGAGTGGGACAGGCAAAAGCACATTATTGCGTTGCATCAATCTCCTCACACCGCACGATGGCGGGCAAGTTTTTCTGGATGGGACTGAAATTACTGCTCAGGGACATGATGAAGACAAGGTCCGTCAGCAGATCGGCATGGTCTTTCAGAACTTCCTGCTCTTCAACCATCTCACGGCACTCGATAACGTTATGATCGGCTTGACCAGAGTTAAGAAGATGCCGAAGGAGCAGGCTAGAGAAAAAGCACTGGATGAGTTGAAGCGCGTCGGCTTGGCGGACCGCGCCGATCATTACCCGGGTCAACTCTCCGGTGGACAGCAGCAGCGTGTGGCCATTGCTCGTGCCCTGGCCATGGACCCGCGCGTGATGCTCTTCGATGAACCGACTTCCGCACTCGACCCGGAACTGATCGGTGAAGTCCTCGGCGTGATGGAAAAGCTGGCGCACGATCGCATGACTATGCTGGTCGTGACCCATGAGATGGGTTTTGCCCGCGAGGTCGCTGACCGGATCGTTTTCATGGAAAAAGGCAGCATCGTTGAAGAAGGCTCACCCGATGACCTGTTCTATCATCCCAGGCATGATCGCACTCGCGAATTCCTGTGGAAGATCACGGAGCTCTACGGCAAGAAGGAAAAGGACAAGGCGAGCGAGGCGAGTGCAGCATGAGCGACTTCCTTGCGTTCTTTGCGCGTTTCCTGCCGGACCTGATGCGCGGTGCGGGCATCACGCTTTTGCTTACCGCCGAAGGCCTGATCGCAGGATTCGTGCTCGGACTACTCTCCGCGTATGCGCGGGTATATGGAAATAAATTTTGGCGCGGGCTGGCAGTGGGCTATATTGAGCTGTTTCGCGGTACGCCCTTGCTTATGCAGTTGTTCATTATCTATTACGGCCTACCGGGGCTGGGGATCACCCTCTCGCGTGAGCTCTCTGCATTCCTTGCGCTGGGATTTAACAGCGGAGCATATCAGGCAGAGTATTTGCGCGGCTCTATCCTTGCCATCGGCGACGGCCAGATGATGGCGGGGCGCGCTATTGGCATGTCACGCTTCAAAGTCATTTGGTACATCATTTTGCCCCAAGCGTTGCGGCTGGCCATCCCGGCCTGGTCGAATGAGCCTGTATCCTTGCTGAAATCCACAGCCGTTGTGTTTCTAATTGCTGTCCCTGAATTGATGGCGAAAGCCAAATCGATCGCCGCGCAGACCTATGATCCCGTCGGATCCTATCTCGCGGTCGCGGTGATGTATTTGGCTATGGTTTATGTATTAGATGCAGTTTTGCGCTGGCTTGAGAGAGCCTCGCGCATCCCGGGCTTTGAAATGGAAGGCAGGAGAGCCTGATCTCTGTAAACAAAAACGCCAAGACATGTGTCTTGGCGTTCTGCTTTTTATCTGAGAAACTGAGCAGCGATACTGCCAACCAGGCCCAGCCAGTAGGCAATAGTGTAATAAACAAACATAGGCTGCCTGCCGCGTCTCCAGAGCAGATAGGCTGAGATCAAAGCAAGCAAGGCAACGACATAAAGATCGAGCCCGATTTCTTCAAAGCCAAGATTTGCAAAAACTCCCGCTCCGAGAAACAAAGCATTCAGCGCCAGTAAGGCCGTATTTCCGCCAGCGACTTCCTCGCGATGGGGAAAGAGATCCTGAATAAACAGTATCGCGAGATTCACCATCACAAATCCAATGAAGAAGACCCAGTGGCTGAACTCATCGTCGTTAAATATGATGATACGGCAGAGGTCACTGGTAGTATCGCTTTCGCAAAATCGCTGGTGAAGATAGTTGGTGACCTCGTGATCTCCGTAACTGGCTGCGAGCAGATACAAACCAATGATAAAGACGAGATTCCAGGCAATATGCGGTCTACTCTCACGCTGGGGCGAGTCGTACTCGAGGGTCTTTTTCAAAAGATAAGAGGCTACCACGCTGATCAACGGCAGCACGAGCATGTTGTTGAAATCCACCCAGCGCAGGAACTCGTTGGGCAAAACATAGCCAAGAGTCCATGTGCCCAGGCGGTTGAATGAGACCAGGATGGCAACCAACGACTGTAGACTGAGCAAAGAGTGAATACGTTTCATAGCGGTTACCAGAGTGCTGTTAAGACTTGTATTAACAACACAAAAGGTTGTCTAAAGTCACTCGATTTCGAGAAGTCGCCGCCTGGATGTTGGGGAAATTCTGCAATGCTTGCTTAGCAAGGTTGTACATTTCAATGTCCAGAAATATAAACGTAACACGTGCATCTCGAATTCTGGATAGCGCATCGATCGCGTGGATTCTGTTCACAGTGCCAGCTTC
>DATHTL010000065.1:0-45797 GCA_035463255.1 Anaerolineales bacterium
GTGCTCGTAGAAGCTGTATCCTGGATCACCCCGCTCCATGAATCGGAAAGACCGAGCATCTGGCGCATCCAGTCGGTGACCACTTCTTCAAGCTCGGTCAGTGCCGGGCTGGAGATCCAGGATAAGCCGAGCACACCTAGACCGGTGCTTAGATAATCGCCAAGCACTGAGGAGAGCTCGCCATTACCCGGAAAATACCCGAAGAAGTTGGGATACTGCCAGTGGGATAACCCCGGCAAAATGATCTGCTCGAGGTCTTGAAAGATGCCGTCAAATGATTCGGGTTGGCTGGGAGGCGCGGCGGGGAACTGCGCACGAATGCTTCCGGGTTCCACGCGTGACCGCACCGGCAATTCTTTCATGCGGGTGCGATAATCAGCGATCCAATCGATGAGCTGATGACCGATTTTACGGAATTCTTCAGGGTTCATGGGACTCTCCAAAAAGACTCCGCGCTTCGACTGCGGGTCTCGCCCTTCGACGGGCTCAGGATCACTCGACGTTCTGCTCAGCGCGAAAGTTATTCTTTTGCCAGTGTGGTCGTATGCCCCGCTGCTTTATTTTCCAATAATTCCAACACGAAACACAAGGAAGACAAACGATTAAGATAACGCTGGAGCTCCGGATTTTTGATCTCCTCGGCGTCGAACAATTCCACCACGCGTCGCTCCGCCCGGCGGATGACTGTACGCGCCAGGGAAAGCGCCGCGCCGGCCAGTGAGTCGCCCGGGAGAATAAACTCCTTTGGCATCTCCACCAGCTTGCTCAGCCCATCCGTTTGTTCTTCGAGCCAGGCTACCCGTGCTGCATCGATGAAATGGAACTTTTCTGCATGTTCGGGCGTTGCCGCGACCTCCGCCATCAGCTTGTACAGGTCGCGCTGGGTCTCGAGCAGGATCCCCGCAGAGTGCGGGTCACGGCATTGCGCACGCGCCAGCCCTAGGGCGGCGGTGGATTCGTCCAGTGTGCCCACGGCTTCGATGCGGACATGATATTTTGCGACACGTCCCTCACCAAGCAGATTGGTTGTGCCATCATCACCGCGAGATGTGTAAAAGCTCATGTCGTCATTATAACCAAACTGTTGTTTACGCACAGGACTGCTTCGCTTACCCGCAGAGAATGTATCCCAGAGGATAGGCTAAGCATGTATTCACCACAGAGATCACTGAGCCCACGGAGCTTTCTGAAAATTGTCTCTGTGTCCTCTGTGCGCTCCGTGGTGAAAGAAGTGTCAAGCTCATTCAATTGGATACGCCCTACAGAGTTGCTTCGCTTACCCGCAGGGTTGCTTCGCTTATCCATAGGATCGCTTCGCTTATAATCGCGAAATGCTTGAACAATTCCATGTGGACATCGTGCACATTGCGTTGGATGACGAGTTCAGTCCGCGCGCGGTGCAAAAAATTATCGAGGCAAACCTCTATCAAGACCGGTTGCGCGGGCAGATCGGTCATGATGAATATCACTTCGATAACAATGCCTTCGAACAATCTTACGCCTACATCGAGGAACAGCGCGCGCTGACGATCTCCTCGTTGATGAACAATCATGTGCCCGCCGCCTGGGCCGCGTTTGGACGGCTGACTCATACCGCCCAAGACTTTTATGCCCACAGCAATTACATCGAGATGTGGCTCTCCCGTCAGCCAGAAGGAGCGCGTCTGGCTCCCTCCGACGTTGACGCGATGGATCCGGACCTGCTCTACAACCCTGCGCTCCGCTCGGGAAAAGTATATTTTCTCGAAATTTTAACGATGGTCGTACCGTTAAAACGATTGGTCATGCCTTTGCTGCCGCGCGATTCGCACGCCTGGCTGAACATCGACTCCCCCGAGCGCGGCTCTAATTTCAAGTACGTTTTTCAAGCGGCGGTCAAGCGGACGAAGATCGAATTCGAGAGAACGGCAAAGGAATTGCCAGAGGATGTATTCGGTTTGTTTATAGATAAGTGAGCAGGTATAACCACTTTGGGGGCAGGTTACAGTACGAATGATTTATACAGCCAGCTTTCGGCGCAAGACGCCAAACATTTCAGGGATCGATAACAGGCACATGAGCACCAGCGCTTGCAATGCTGTCTGTTGTGCCGGTTTCCCTCCACGCCAGGTACGCGCTGAAATACGCTCGTCCATGTAGATCACGTTATCCGTGCGAACGCCTGCGAGAGGTGTATACCCTCCGCCACGGCCCGGCTCGATCCAGCGCTCTCCCCAGGTTTGTACCGCTGTAAGCTGAATGGTATCGCCTGGTTCTACCTCATTGAGGAGCCGCTCCCAGGCAAAGTATTCCACTTCATTTGCACGATTGACGTAGAACTGGCGCCCATCCTCCAGAAGGATGGTCATGTCGCCGAGGGTAGGATGTGGCGGGTTGATGCAGGCGACTGTACCCGTAACCTGTGTCGCGGTCTTTGCATTGGGCGCGGGCACGATCACCAGGCTAAAACAAAAAAACAGCATAGCTGCGGTGCCAGCCAGCCCTGCAGCAGCCTTTCGCAAACGTGTCGTGATTGGCGGTATATTCATAGGAGCGTGTACCTTTGCCAGTGCGCGCCCTACACTGCGTGGCGTCCCCATCTGTCCCACGACCCGAGCACGCACATCCGGACTTTTTGCCTGATCGCCATAGGCAGCGGCAGCATCTTCCAGGTGCGCCCGCAGTTCTTCCGCAATCTGTGCTTGTTGTTCAGGCGACAGTTTGGCGAGGTGGTGGATAACCTCCGCGATATAGTGTTCAAAGGGGTCGTGATGGTCAGCCATAACGAAGTACTCCCTGGATAGCCGTAATGAACTGCCGCCATTCCTCTCGCTTTTCTGGCAGCACAGCCCGGCCCTGCGAGGTCAGGCGATAGTAACGCCGGCTGGCCCCATCCTCGCGGTGTTGCCAGTAACCCTCGATCAGACCGGCCCGCTCCAGACGGTGGAGAGCAGGATACAACGAACCTTCTTTGAGCTGTAACGCTGAGTCGCTGCGTGCCCGAACTTCTTTGACCATCTGATAACCATACATGGGCTCCGTCTCGAGCAGAGCCAGCAAAATGATATCGAGGCTTCCTTTGAGTAATTTACGGCTGGTTTGATTCATGCGAGCTTTCCCTTGGCATAACACTCTGTACCTAACAAAAACAGGTACCTAGATAAACTATGTATATAATACATAGAAATCAAAGCAATGTCAATATAGCCGCTATGCGAATTTCCAGGAAAGGGCTGAAACGTGACTATAAATAAAAACAGGTAAACAAGATCGTGTCCTGTTTACCTGTCTACTTTTGAACCTTTTACTTCTTACTTTCTAGAGCTTCTCCAACTCATCCACCATCCGACTCAACACATCGAACCCGCCCTGCCAGAACTGCGGCGAGCGGATGTCGATGCCGGCATCTGCAAGGATTCTCTCCGGCGCTTCGGAGCCGCCAGCTGAGAGAATCTTGAGATACTTTGGCTTGAACGACTCACCCTCCGCTTTATATTGCTGGTAGAGCGAGAACACCAGCAGTTGACCGAAGGCGTAGGCATATACATAGAACGGGGTGTGATAAATGTGCGGGATGGAAACCCACTCCCATTTGAATTCATCGCTGATCTCCACGGAATCGCCGAACTCTTCCTTCAAGTTCTCCAGATAGGCGGCGCACAGCTCATCGGTGGAGGCATTCTGCTGGATCATCGCATGCGCATCGCGCTCGAAGATCGCAAAGTAGATCTGGCGCAGAATAGTCGCAAAGGCATCGTCCATCTGCTTGAAGAGGATGTCGCGGCGCACAGCTTCATCGGTCTCGCCAGCGAGCAGCTTCTCGGTAAGCATCATCTCGCCGAATGTGGAGGCAGTCTCTGCCAGCGGCAGGGACGAATGGAAGGTAAACACACTATGCTCGGATGCCAGCATGGCGTGGATGGCATGTCCGAGTTCATGCGCCAGTGTGGCCACATCGCGGGCGCGACCGGTGTAATTCATCAGCACATACGGGGTATCTTCGGGGTTGATGGCAGCACAGAACGCACCGCCCTGTTTGCCTTTGCGGACTTCGCTGTCGAGGTGATCCTGGTCGAAAACGCGCTGCGCCAGCTCGCCCACGCGCGGCTCGAACGCGCTGAACGACTCCAACACCATTCGCGCAGCGTCGCCGAACTCAAAGACTTTATCCGATTTGGCCACCGGCGCATAAATGTCGTAGCGGCGCAGCTTGCCCGAAGGTGTTCCCACGTGCCTGGCTTTCATCTTGAAGTAGCGCTGGAAGATTTTGGCATTCTTCTTGGTTACATCCAGCAGCACATTCACGGCTTCATCGGGGATATCGTTCGCCAGATTTCGCACCGACATGGGGCTGCTGAACTTCCGCATAATGATGTTCTCGTTGTGCCAGTCGCGGGCGCGGGTCTGGTACATCTGCGAGAGAACGGGACCGTCCTCGCCGTAGACGCGATATAGCTCCTGATAGGCACGGGCGCGCAACTCCGGGTCCGAGCCCTGAATGTAGGGCTGCAGTTGGGCGCGGGTCAGTTCCTGCACTTCACCGTTCACTTCAAGCTTGAAGACGTAACGGTTCGTGATCGCATCATATAAATTGACCAGCGCGCTGGACCCGGTCACATCCTTGAGGTTGACCACCTTTTCTTCCGCTTCACTGAGCGTGTAGGGTTTGAACTTACGGATGGCTTCGAGATAATAGCGGTAATCGCCTGAGGCGTTCATCAGGCGTTCAGCGTTGGACTCATCCAGGTCCTTCCACCACAGGTTAAAGAACAGCGTGCGGTTCTGGATCTCGGCCACAAACTGCTGGACACGCCCGATCAGGCTTTGCGCATTCTGATCCTGCGTATCGGCTGCAAAGGAAAGTCCCGCAAAGGCGTACATCGTATTGACGAGGCGCGTGGCTTCCTCTGAAGCGCGTACGATGGTGAGGAATGTTTCCGTATCGATATCCGGGTTGAGCTTGCCGCGTACGCCCTCGAAGGAGGCAACCTGTTCCTCAACGTTCTCAAACGCGCCCTGCAGCTCCGGGCTTTCGAAACCGGGGAAGAGTTCGTTAAGGGTCCATTTCTTGACTGAATAGGTGTTTACCGAGTAAGCCATAATTCAAATTCTCCTTTGGAGTTTTTTTATCATAAAGTGTGATGCTTTCGTACCGACAAAAGATGTATTTCTGGATGTATTTTTAAAGACTCGAGCGGATGTGCACAATGTCGCCGTCTTTGACAATGTACTCTTTTCCCTCAAGCCGCAGCTTGCCTTTGGACTTCGCTTCATTCATCCCGCCGAGGCTGATGAGGTCGTCGTAGTGCACCACCTCCGCCCGGACGAAGCCGCGCTGCAGATCGGTGTGGATCTCGCCTGCTGATTCCTGAGCGGTCGCGCCGCGCTTTGTTTCCCAGGCGCGGACCTCATCTTCTCCTACAGTAAAGAATGTTTGTACCCGGAGCAGGTCATACGAGAGGCGGATCATCTTGTTCAGGCTGAGCTCTTCGATTCCGTATTCCTGCATGAACACGGCAGCATCCTCCGGTGAGAGCTGGGCGATCTCCATCTCGAGCTTACCCTGCAACGCGACGGAGGGCGTCTCGAACTCCCAGACGGGCGCGGTCTGTCCCTCGCCCATGTTGAACACGATCAGCACCGGTTTGCGCGTGAGCAGTCCGAAGCTGGACAGGATTTTACTCTCCTCGGCTGAGACATCCACCTTCCGCAGAGGGGTATTGTCGGAGAGCACCTCGCGCAGGCGCTGGAAGAGCGCAGTCTGGCGCTCATTGTCCGCCTTGTCGGTGCCTCCCTTTTTACGTTCTTCGGTCAGGCGCTCGAGCTTGCGTTCCACCGCGATCAGGTCGTTGAGGAGCAATTCGCTGAGCATGATATCGGCATCCCTCGCCGGATCGATGCTGCCCATCGTATGCAGCACGCTGTCGTCCTCGAAGCCGCGCGCCACCAGGATGAAGCCATCCATCTGGGTCAGCTGATTGAGCAGCTGGCCGGAGATTCCGCTTTTGGCCGCGCCGCTTTCCAGGCCGGCGATATCGGCATAAGTCACCTTGGCATAGATCGTCTTCTTCGGTTTGAACATGGCCGAGAGCTTGTCGACGCGCGGGTCGGGCACGTCCACCACCGCGGTGTGCACTTCGAAGCGGCCCGCGGAGGCGGTAGTTGGAGCATTGCCGCGCGTGAGCGCGTTGAAAATAGTCGTTTTTCCTGATTGGGGTAGTCCAATGATTCCGAGTTTCATTCCTGTCCTTTATTTCGTCTTTTGAACCATTGAGACACAAAGGGAAGAACTCCGCGTCTCGGTGTCTCTATGGCTATTTTTTCCAAACTTTGGGCTTAACCTCAAGAATTTTACTTGACCTTCATGTTGGGAGTGGTATACTTTGGGGCGCACGGGGAAAATCACCCCAGTGGCCGAAGTGGCGGAATAGGCAGACGCGCACGACTCAAAATCGTGTTCCCTCCGGGAATGAGGGTTCGATTCCCTCCTTCGGCACTCGCCTGCTGCCAAGGTTAACATCCTCCCGCACGAAATGCGTGGAGGATGTTTGCTTAAATCGGTGTTGTACTTCATAGGCCCCGGGATGGTTGACTTTCGATATTCTACCCCATAGAATGAAATTAGCCGGAGTATTTTGTCTGAAGGTGAGAAATGAGACTGAACCTGATCTTTGCATTGATCGATATGCTGATTGTACTGGCATATCCTTTTGTATTTATGGCAGGAAAATTACGCCAACTTCTGAAAAGTAAGAGATAATAGCATTGACTTTGCGAGCACGTCGCGCATTCCATCTCATGGAGGTCTGCCATGCCAACAATGAACAATGTCCTGGGTGTCATCATGGGGGGAGGGAGAGGGTCACGACTGCACCCATTGACCAAGCTGCGCTCGAAGCCTGCCGTGCCAATCGCAGGCAAATATCGCCTCATTGACATCCCGATCAGCAACTGCATCAACTCGGGCATCTTCCGGGTGGCAATCCTGACGCAGTTCAATTCAGTCTCTCTCCACAGGCACATTTCCCAGGCTTATAACTTCGATGTGTTTCACACCGGCTGGGTGCAGATCTGGGCTGCCGAGCAAACACCCCAGAGCGCGGACTGGTATCAGGGCACGGCGGACGCCGTCCGCAAGCAGTTGTTCGAGATCCAGGCTACAGGCGCGCAATATGTCTTGATTCTGGCAGGAGATCACCTCTATCGCATGGATTATTCTGCCATGGCAGAATATCACTGGGAGAAAAACGCGGATATCACGGTAGCGGTTCAGCCCGTCCCGAAGAGCGAAGCCCCCCGCCTGGGAATTCTAAAGCGCGAGGCAGATGGCCGTATCTCCGACTTCGTAGAAAAGCCTAAAGACCCGGCAGTGCAGGATAAATTCGTCAGCAGAGATGATCCGGAGCGACCGCTGCTGGGCTCCATGGGGATTTACATGTTCAAGACGAAGGTCTTGAATGACCTGCTGATGTACCATCTGCGGCATGACGATTTCGGAGGCGAGATCATCCCCGAAGCTATCAATTCGCACAATGTACATGGCTTTGATTTCGACGGGTACTGGGAGGATATTGGAACGATCCGTTCTTTCTATGAGACCAACCTGCAACTGACAAGCTCCAACCCGCCGTTCAATTTCTATGATCCACACTCACCGATCTATACTCACGCGCGCTTCCTTCCTGGCTCGATCGTGGAGAACAGTGAGCTCAAAGATGTGTTAATCGCCGAAGGCTGCCAAATCCGCAAGGCGCAAATCACGCACTCGATCGTCGGCATCCGCAGCCAGATCGCCGAGGGGACGGTCATCAAGGACAGCATCCTGATGGGTGCCGATTACTACAACGTCGAGAAGCCGCGCGGAAACCTGCCGATCGGCATTGGCAAAAATTGTCACATCGAGTCCGCGATCTTGGATAAGAATGTGCGCATTGGCGATGATGTGGTCATCCGTCCGTTCCCGGGCAGCAAAGACATCGACGGAAATCTGTACTTCGTGCGAGATGGGATTGTGGTGATCGCAAAGGATACAGAGATTCCATCCGGGACGCGCATTGAGCCTGCTAAATAAGTATTTTCATCACATTGACAGAGACTTGACCGAGGCGTACACTCCTATCGTCGAAGGAGCATTCAACAGTCCTCACACGGAGGTGGATCATCGTCACCCTTTGGCTTGGTCTGCATACCACCGGTGATCCATACATTGGAAAGCGTTGGCGAGACCACCACTGCAGGTGTGGTGGTCTTTTACTTGCCTGATACTATATCAATTTGGAGAAGTCTGCATGACCCTTGAAAATAATGACAAAGCCGCAACTCCCTCTGTGGCGGAGCATGAAAACGAATGGCATGCGCTCGAAGCAAAGAAAGTCCTTGAGCATCTCAAGGTTCAGGAAAATGGATTGTCCTCGGAGGAAGCCAAAAAGCGCCTGCACTACTACGGCCCCAACCAATTGAAAGAAGCTCCCCGCCCGTCCTTTCTTCAGACGTTATGGGAACAATTAAATAATTTTGTAGTGATCCTGTTGATCATTGCCTCTGTCATCTCCGCCTTGCTCGGCGATTATGTGGAAGCGGCAGCCATCATGGCCATCGTGGTGTTGAATGCCGTACTGGGGATTATCCAGGAACGCCGGGCAGAGGAAGCTCTGGCGGCTCTTAAGAAATTAGCTTCTCCCGATGCACAGGTGATGCGTGATCGGCACAGAACATCGATTCCTGCGTATGAGCTGGTGCCCGGCGACCTGGTTTTCCTGGAAGCAGGAAATTTCATTCCCGCGGATATACGCTTACTGGAAGCCGTCAACTTGCGCGTGGAAGAGGCTTCCTTGACCGGTGAATCGCTTGCGGTGCAGAAGAATGCCGCGACCGTACTGGAGAAAAATGTCCCGCTGGGCGATCGCAAGAATACGGCTTTTATGGGTACGGTGGTCTCTTACGGCCGCGGGCGCGGTGTAGTGACAAACACCGGGATGCGCACTCAGCTCGGTCTCATCGCCACTATGCTTCAGAGTGTGGAAACGGAAGAAACGCCCCTGCAGCGCCGTCTGGACCAGCTCGGAAAATCATTGAGCGTGGCGTCGCTCATCCTGGTGGCAATCGTCTTCATCGTTGCCCTGATCAACTACACAAACATCGGTCAGCTCTTTACCGGCCCGCTGGCCTACATCCGAGAGTATGCGGTAGAGATCACAGATGTCTTCATTATTGCCATTAGCCTGGCGATCGCCGCGGTGCCGGAGGGACTCCCGGCGGTGGTGACGATCTCGCTCGCCCTGGGTATGCGCGAGATGATCAAGCGCCACGCGCTCATCCGCAAGCTGTCTTCTGTGGAAACGCTGGGATCCGCCACCGTGATCTGTTCCGATAAAACCGGGACGCTAACGCAGAATGAAATGACCGTTACCCGACTGTGGGTGGATGGTCAATTCATCGACATCACCGGAACGGGATACGCCCCGAATGGTGACTTCAGAGTGGACGGGAAAAAAGTTGTTATCTCCAAGTATCCCGGCGCGCTGACGGCATTATGGCTTGGACTGTTGAACAACGATGCATCTCTGGAGACAACAGGCGAGGAGAATTCCCAGAAAACATATCGCATCGTCGGTGATCCCACAGAGGGAGCGCTGCTGGTGGCTGCTGCAAAAACAGGCACAACTTACGTGGAAATTAAAGAAGCATATCCACGCGCAAACGAAGTGCCGTTTGACTCCGAGCGCAAGCGCATGATCACGATCCATGACGTGCTCGGGCCGGATCCCAATGACCTGTCACCCTTTTATAACGAGAATCACAAAAATTGGGATGTGATCACCGTCAAAGGCGCGCCGGATATCGTGCTGGACCTCTGTACGCAATATCAGGATATGCACGATCACCAGTGCCCATTGGATTCTGCTGCGCGTAAACGCATCCTTGACGCCAACGATGCCATGACGAAGGATGCTTTACGGGTTCTTGGACTTGCTTACCGCGTGGTGGAAGATGTATCAAACACCGGTGGAGAACTGAAAGCCGAGGAGTTGGAAAAGGACCTCATCTTTGTGGGCCTGGTCGGGATGATCGACCCGCCCCGGGCAGAGGTACGGCCCGCGCTTGAACGGGCGCGAGAAGCTGGCATTCGCACCGTGATGATCACAGGGGACTATCCCAACACAGCGCGCGCCATCGCCGAAACAATTGGACTGCTTCAGCATGGGCGGAAGGTAATGACCGGCGCACAACTGGATGCACTCAGTGACAGGGAGCTCAAGGGAGTCATCGAAGAAACGGCCGTCTTTGCGCGCGTGTCGCCCGAGCACAAGATGCGCATTGTGGATGCGCTGCAGGCCAACGATGAGATCGTCGCCATGACGGGAGACGGCGTAAATGACGCTCCCGCCATCAAGCGCGCCGACATCGGTGTGTCCATGGGCATCACCGGCACCGATGTTGCCAAAGAGACTGCCGACATGGTCCTCACGGATGATAACTATGCCAGCATAGTGGCCGCCGTCGAACAGGGCCGCATCATCTATGCAAACATTCGTAAGTTCGTGTTCTTCCTGCTTTCCTCCAATGTGGCGGAGATCATGATCATTTTCCTGGCCACCCTGGCCGGGCTCCCGGCGCCGCTGACAGCGATTCAGTTATTGTGGCTGAACCTGATCACCGATGGCGCGCCCGCACTGGCACTGGCCGTGGAAAAAGGTGACCCCGATATTATGGAGCAACAGCCGCGGGCGAAATCCGAGCCAATTATCAATCGCAGCATGATGCTCGGGCTGGGAATTCAGACCGTTGCACAAACCGGTGCCGTGCTGACCGCGTTCGCCCTGGGCTTGATCTGGCACCTGGAAGCAGGGGCTCAGGTGGTCGGGAATCCCATCGCTTATCTGATCCAGCACGACTGGCGCGGGGTCGATGTGCAGACTGCTGAAACCATGGCGTTTGTGACACTTTCGCTGTGTGAGCTTTTCCGTGCCTACACAGTCCGTTCGGAGCGCGCTTCGATCTTCCAGATCGGTGTGTTCTCGAACCGCTACATGCAGTACGCGGTTGGCTTATCCATTGCCTTGCTTGTGCTGGTTGTATCTGTGCCCTTCCTGCAGCCAATTTTCAACACGCACTTCCCCTCTCTGCGTGAGTGGGGTGTGATCGTGGGTCTGGCTTTGATCCCGGCAATGGCGGAGGAGATCACGAAATTTTTCCTGCGCAGAAGCAAAGCATAAACTTTCCAACTTAGGAATCAAAAACGGGTTACGTGTTTATCACGTAACCCGTAGTTCTTTAATTTGAAATGTCTTGCGGTGAATGGGAGAATTCCCCAGCCGCCTCAACGCGGACTTATGCGCCTGCGTGCCATACCCTTTGTGTTTCCCCAGCCCATAACCTTGATATGTGATATCCAGCTCCCGCATCAGTTCATCACGCGTTGTCTTCGCCAACACGGAGGCAGCCGCAATGCTCAGGCAAAGTGCATCGCCTTTCACCAGCGCGGTCTGTGAAATATCCAGCTGTGGCAGCTCCAGGCGAAAGTCTGTCAGCAGGTATTGAGGAGTCAGGGACAGCCTTTGCAGCGCGCGCAAGGCCGCCAACCGTGTCGCGCAGACGATGCCATGCGAATCGATTTCCTTGGCCGAGGCGAAGCCAACCGACCATGTTCGCGCGACCTCTTTGATGCGCGGCGCCAGCAGCTCACGCTCGAGGGGAGTCATCTGCTTGGAATCGCGCAGCCCGGTCAGAATCTGGGAAAGAAGCGGTTCGTCATGCGGCAGGATCACCGCGCCGACGGCCACCGGACCGGCCAGCGCACCGCGCCCGGCTTCATCCAACCCCGCAATGTGTGGAACGCCACTGTTCCAGAATTGAGATTCAAAGAGAGTATCTGGGTTAACTCGCATCATACAATCCCCGCCGGGCGTTGGCGTGGATGCGGAAAATATCGCTGATCATGCGGATGGCATCGCGCAATGCATTGACCTTGCTCTCTGAAAAGTGATACCAGTGAATAGGGATCTCCACAATCCGATAGCCATGCCGGCGCGCAATGTACAGCAGCTCGATGTCGAATGACCATCCCAGGAGCGTTTGCCGGTTGAATACATCCTCGGCAACCGCGGCCCGGAAACATTTGAACCCGCACTGGGTGTCATTCAGTCCGGGCAGGATCAGTGTCTGAATGAGAAAGTTGATGCCGCGTCCGCCCAGGTGACGATAGGACGGCTCGTTGAAACGCACGGAACCCCTGGCTTCGCGTGAACCGATGGCAATATCAAAATCCTGAAGCTTTGGCGGCAGAAACTTAATGATCTCCTCTACCGGCATAGAAAGGTCTGCATCGCACATAAAACGATACTCACCTTTGGCGGCAAGCATCCCTTGTTTGATGGCAGCCCCTTTCCCCTTCTCACTCTCAAGCACGCGCAGGTTTTCATGCTGCTTTGCAAACCCCTCTGCAATCTGACGGGTATTGTCGGTGCTTCCGTTTTCAACCACGATGACTTCAGAGGTAAATGATTGCTGTTTCAAGAAATGAAAGATCTGTTCCAGGGTGCCGGGCAGACGGTTCTGTTCGTTATAAGCAGGGATGACGATGGAAAAAAAAGGATTCAAGGCAATAATATGGGTGTCGGGCTGAAGATCAGATAAGCAAAAACGCCGAGGATACACAATAACGCCAGGGCGAGGGCCACGACGATGACCAGCTGTAACGGGGTCATACCGAGAACTCGCTTTCGGGGAGAAGCTGCGGGAGATGGTAACGGTTGAGCAGGGCTGGATTCCTCAATAGAAGGAGTCACTGCTTCTATGGCCGGCCCTTCGTCGACCATGGCAAAATCGAAGTCGGCCGGATCGAATGGCTTCACTTCCTCCGAAGCATTGAAAATGGCGCGGGCCCGTGAGACTTCCTGCCGGGGAGGCTGGGTATCCTCTTCTTCCCAGGCTGCACGCGCGGGAGCCATACCCTTCTTGGCCGGGCGCGGGTTGACGATCCGCTCGGCAAACTCGTGCACGGCTTCCGTTCGTAGGACAGGCTGTGCTGTGGCCAGCCCGGCGACAAATGACTTGACGCCATCGATCATGACGACCTTGATAGCCGGCCGGACCGATTCGATATGCAAGCCCGGGTTCGCCGCGATGAGCACCGGTTCCACCGTGACCGGGAGCTGGATCCCCTGTCGTTCGATAAAGACTGTGACGGCCTTCGCCATGCGGGCAGTCTGCTCGATCAAATTCACCTTGGCAGGCTTGTAGCCATCCCCCGCCGGCTCGTTCCATGTGTTGGCTCTGGCCTGATAACGTCCGCGCAGATATGTAACGTGGACGACGTAAATCCCGGGCGGCCCGAGCAAGATGAGCGGCACGACAATCCCGCTGGCACCGAGTGGCATGTTCCGGATGAGCGTGTATCCCTTTTCGAGCTGGCGATCAAAATAGGTAACGATGGCTTTTTGTGCTTCCAGCTCACCGGGCCAGCCAAAACCAAACTTAAAGATGCCCTGGATCCTCTGGAGGATCCCGAGTTCGCCCTTTTCGTTCACGAGGGGAGTCTTATCGATGATTTTCATGGGGAATTAGAAAATGGGAGCCTGCTCCAGTTCATCATGCTCTGCGTTCGGGCGTGTGGCGATGAATTCTTTACCATCGCGTTCCACCACCTGCACAGATTTGTCCTGGACGTCGAACGTGCTCGCCAGGCGTTCCTTGCGTTTCCCGACCACAAAGGTCCTGCCTTTTTTCAACCGTTCCAGGAACTCATTTCGAGTGAGCATAATGCGATCGGAAAAGGAAGCGCCGCGCCGTTCGAACGCGCGTACCACCTCGATTTGTCCGTTCTTATAACGGACCGCTTCAATGACGCCATCAAACTTTTTTGCCATACAATTTCTCCCCGTGTATTTTACCGCTTGTTTAATTAATAAGTGAACTTTTTCATTGGTTCGTCGGCAAGAAGCTAGCCACAGAGACACTGAGAGCACTGAGAATTAAGTCTCTGTGACTCTGTGGCTAAACTTGTTGGGGCGCCGGGATTCGAACCCGGGATCTTGGCGCCAAGGCGCCGCGCGCTAGCCGGGCACGATGTGATTAATATCAATCAGGTAACGCTTGATACCGCGAGCCTTAACTTTTCTTTCACGAAGCGTTGCTTCCGAACGTGTTGCAATGATTCTGTGTAAATTAATTCCCAAGGAATTCCGGCGCGTGTGGACAAGGATTTTCTGGCATTATGTTGATGCAAGCGTTTCTCCACATTTTCTGCTAACCCCACATAATATCGCTGCAGGCGCTGACTATAGATAATCTATATGTAAAACATTGCTCAAAACACAAACACCGGCGATATACCGGTGTAGTAAGTCGGGGCGCCGGGATTCGAACCCGGGACCTCTTGCTCCCAAAGCAAGCGCGCTAGCCGGACTGCGCTACGCCCCGATATACAGTTTGTCACGAGGCTCGCGCTAGCTCCGTCTTACAGACGCTGCGCTACGCCCCGATTGCGAGCCTAGATTATACCGTAAATCGCCTGCAAAATTCATAGCACTGTATGTGTATAATCCTCAGGATGATAAGCCACGAAACTATAAAACGGATGGCAGCACTGCTCATGTTTTTCCTCACCATCGCAGCCTGCACTCCCTCAAACCTGCCGCTTTCAACACCCACACCTGTTCCGCCGCTCATTTTTCCCACGCAGTCTCCCACCCCTATCCCCTCCCCCTTGCCCACTTCCACAAGCACACCTCTGGCCTGCCTCAAAGCTCCTGGTCGCGTGGAAAAGGGCAGCATCAGTTCCACCAACCCTCCCCAGGAATTCCGCATCTATTTGCCGCCGTGTTACGATGAAAAGACTGACCAGCGTTATCCCGTCCTATACCTGCTGCACGGGCAAACGTATACTGATGATCAATGGGTCCGTCTTGGCGCCGCGAATATCGCCGATCAATTGATTCTCTCTGGAGAATCGATTCCCTTCATTGTGGTCTTTCCGGATGACCGTTACTGGAACCTGCCGCCCGGTCCTGGCTTTGGTCAACGGCTGGTGGAGCAGTTGATTCCTTATATTGATTCAACCTATCGTACATTCCCAGATCGGGAACATCGCGCTATTGGCGGCCTGTCGCGTGGAGCCGGCTGGGCGCTGCGCCTGGGACTGACACGCTGGCATTTATTTGGAAGCATCGGCTTGCATTCCCTTGCCGTCCTTCAAAAAGATGCATCCGAGATCAGGGACTGGCTAGCCGAGATCCCGCATGCCTCGCGCCCGCGGGTCTTTATGGATGTGGGGGATAATGACCCCGAGCTCATGATGGCCAGCCAGGTGGAATCGCAGTTCAACGATGTTAGACTGGCGCATGAATGGTATCTGTATAGCGGCGCGCATACCGAGGAATACTGGAGCGCCCATGTGGATGAATATATCCGCTGGTATGCTGAGGGATGGAATGAGTCAGAGTGATATATTACGTTTATAATCTTTGTACGTTTCAAAGTAAGAACCTGGCGAAGGTTGTAGTAGATTAACTGCTCGTTTGGAGGATAAGACCTTCGCAAGGTGATCCCATATCCTTTAGAAGAGAGATTTCATGAACATTCTTGTTACAGGTGGGGCAGGTTATATTGGCTCAGCCACAGCAGAAGCATTGATCGACGCGGGGCACTCCGTCACGGTGTACGATTCACTCGTCACCGGGCATCGCCGCGCAGTTCCGGAGGGTGCGACATTTGTCGAAGCCGACCTGGCAGATAGTCACGCGCTGGTCAAGACATTGACCGATCGGCAGTTCGATGCGGTCATGCATTTCGCGGCGTTCATCGAGGCCGGCGAAAGCATGCGAGACCCCGGGCGGTTCTTTCACAATAATTTCACGAACTCGCTCGCCTTGATGGAGAATGCCGTCCGCGCGGGAGTGAAGCGCTTTGTGCTTTCCTCCACGGCGGCGGTCTATCAATCGAGTGATGAGCCGTTGAGCGAGGAGTCGCCTCTGGGCCCAACGAACGTCTACGGGCACACCAAGCTGATGGTGGAGCAGGCGTTGGAGTGGTACCGGGAGATCCATGGTTTGCGCTTTGCCGCGCTGCGTTATTTTAATGCCTGTGGTGCGCTGCCCAATCGTGGGGAAGCGCATCAGCCGGAGTCACATCTCATCCCGCTGGTGTTACGCGTCCCGCTGGGTCAGCGCGACGAGGCGCAGATCTACGGCACAGATTACCCGACGCGTGACGGGACCTGTATCCGCGATTACATTCACATTGCCGATTTGGTTTCGGCCCATCTGCTGGCGCTGGAGGCGTTGGGCGAACGCGACCGTCTGATCTACAATCTCGGCAGCGGGAACGGGTACTCGGTCCGCGAGGTGATCGAGACCGCGCGCCGAGTGACCGGGCACCCGATCCCGACGAGGGAACTGCCGCGGCGCCCGGGCGATTCAGCCCGCCTCGTTGCCTCCTCCGGAAAGATCAAGCGCGACCTCGGCTGGAAACCCAAGCACGATGACCTGTACGAGATTATCTCCAGCGCTTGGGAGTGGCATCAGTCTCATCCCGGAGGGTATGAGGACAAGTAAACAATGACCTTCACTATCGTCTTCTTTGGCTGGATCTTCTCGCTATGTCTACATGAATTTTCGCACGCACTCGTGGCTTATTACGGCGGTGACTACACCGTGCGTGAAAAGGGTTACCTAACGTTCAATCCGCTCAAATACACACATCCGCTGTTTTCGATCATCCTGCCCCTGCTCTTTCTCCTGTTAGGCGGAATTGGTTTGCCGGGCGGCGCCGTGTATATCGAACGCTGGCGCATTCGCAATCGCTGGATTCTCAGTGCCATGTCGCTGGCAGGGCCATTCGCAAATCTGTTGGTGGCAATCGTGCTTGGGCTCGTGCTGCGTTTCTGGCCGGACATCGACCCAAGGCTATTGCCCGGGCTTTCGTTCCTGCTGGTGCTGCAGATATCGGCCGTGCTGTTCAACCTGATCCCTCTGCCGCCGTTCGATGGATATAACGCCCTCGAGCCTTTCCTCAGCCCGGTCATCCAGATGCAAGTAGACCGGTTCCGCGGAGCGACCATCTGGGTTGTGCTCCTGCTGTTCTGGTATGTGCCGTTTGTCTCGGATTCATTCTGGGGAAGCGTGTATACGTTCTCTACGTTTCTAGGTGTGGATTGGGGCATGGTGGTCGCGGGGCTGGAGCGCTTCAGGTTCTGGGAACTTTAGACGCTTTGATTCCGTTTTCCACTTGATCTCCATCCAAAACTCTTGCTAGGTCGAGCCTGACAATTATTGTTATCTTGGCGGGTTTGTAATCCGCTTTGCTGATCTCCACTATCCTTTACAAATCGGATAAATTTGGTTATAATAATTGTGCATAATTTCACAATCAAGGAGGTGAGAGTGAACACGGAAAAGCTCCCCCATATCGTCATTGTTGGCGCGGGGTTTGGCGGGCTGACAACGGCACAAAAGCTGGCGAATGCGCCAGTTGAGATCACGTTGATCGACCGACACAATTACCATCTCTTCCAGCCTCTGCTTTATCAGGTGGCCATTGCAGGACTGATCCCCTCCCAGATCGCTTACCCCTTGCGAACCATCTTTCGTCGCCAGAAAAATATCACGTTCCAGATGGGCGAGGTCACGTCGATTGATTTCAAGGGGCGCTATATTCGCACCAACGGCTCGGTAATCGCCTATGATTATCTGGTCCTTGCGGTCGGTGGACAGACGAATTTTTTCGGTCTCCACGCAGTGGAGGAAAATGGCTTCCAGCTCAAGAGTGTTGAAGATGCAACCAGAACACGCAATCACCTGCTCCGGATGCTCGAGCGGGCCAGCCGTGAAGCGGACCCCGAACGCCGAAGAGCGCTGCTCACATTTGTGGTGGTAGGTGGCGGGCCAACAGGGGTTGAAACCGCCGGCGCGCTGGCAGAGCTGATCATACATGTGATGACAAAGGACTATCCTCAAATGGATTTGGAGGAAGTGCGTGTCATCCTCATTGAAGCGACTGATACGGTAATGGTGGCGTATCCGGAAGAACTTCGAAAAGCGACGGTAAAGTTATTGGAAAGCAAGGGGGTGGAAATCTTTTTGAACACGCAACTGACGGATTACAACGGGCAGACCGTCACCGCGGCCGATGGAAGTCAACTCGAGGCCTGTACGCTGATCTGGACAGCAGGCGTGCGCGCGGCTGAGCTGATTGACCGGCTCGGAGTTCAGCAAGCTGCCGGGAGACGGGCGCGCGTTAACCCCACATTGCAGCTGCCTGAGCATCCTGAGGTGTTTATCATCGGCGACGCGGCGTATCTTGAGGATAGTAAAGGCCAGCCGCTGCCCATGCTGGCAACGGTTGCCCAACAGGAAGCAGAGACGGCGGCAAAGAATATCAAGAAAATTCTAAAGGGAGGTGAGCCTGAACCGTTCCAATACAAGGACCCTGGTCTGCTGGCCACGATCGGGCGGAATGCCGCGGTGGCGCGCATCTGGGGGCTCTCCTTCAGCGGATTCATCGCCTGGGTGATCTGGGTGGGACTGCACATCTTTCGGCTGATCGGATTCCGCAACCGGGTACTGGTGCTCATCAACTGGGCCTGGGATTATTTCTTCTATGACAACCAGGTGAGGCTGATTACTCGGGAATAAAACAAATCGGGTTGAGCGAGCAGTTGAATTGCTCGCTCAACCCGGCCCATAATTGGATTGCGGACCAAACATAAAATTATTAAACTGGAATCATGTTTGGATAGTTCGAAGCAAAGTAAGCGGCGAGCAGCCCAAATGAATTCACCAGAAAGTGGATGATAACTCCCGGCCAGATAGAATTCGAGCGCTGGTACACATACGCCAGCAGACAGCCCAAAACGAAGGTGGGAATCAGCACGACCAGATCCAGATGAGCTATTGCAAAGATCGCCGAGCTGACGAGCATGGCATTGACCCAGCCATATCTCTGACGAAATCCCTGGAAAAGAAAACCTCTGAAAAATATTTCCTCCACCAGAGGTGCAAAGATCGCCCCGACAATAAAAAACCAGATAGGTGAGTCCAGCTCGGCAAACATCTCGATGATCGCCTGGCCCTGAGTGTCCACGCCGAGCAGGTACAAGAGGGCATTGTGCACGATGATGACCACATAGCTTGCCACGAGCAGACCGCACCCGATGCCCAGTGTGCTCCACTCGAACCGGCCAAACCCGAGATGCTTCCAGTGGATACGCCTCCAGGCAAAGATCAGGACTACGGGCAGCAAATACGCCATCTCGAGCAGGATGACCGCCGCGCTTTGGGCAATTTCCGTCCTGCGCCCTTGCGACATGATGATGAAAATGATGACATCAATAATTGCCAGCAGGGCAACGCCGATCCAGTTATCCATGAACTTCCACGGAACTGAATAGTTAGGCAGATTAGGTGTAACAACAGGTTCTCGAATCTCTGAATTCATTCCTCTCTCAATTCGCGATAAAGAAACCACTGACCTTTGCGGTCATCGATGTTCTTCATCGCACGGTCATAGTAAATATCGAAAATGTGATCCGTATCTGTCCGGACACGGAAATAGAAGCGTCCCACATTCAATGAGCCCCGGCTGGAAGCCACCGCGGCATGGGCAGGGCGCATATTGCGAGCCATCTTCCCGCGGCGGGTGAAGTCGCTCCACGAGGAAAGCATCTCGACCACACGATACGTCTTCTCGTCCCAGACGAAGCCGTTGGGACAATCAGGACTTTTTTCGCGCGCAGGCGGCGTATCGAAAATCGGTTCGATCGGATGGTCAAAGAAATGGATGGGTTGATATTGGTCTGCCACGAGAGTTAGACCTTGTACGGATCCTCTGCCTCCAGAAAGGCCAACAGCATTCCCCGCATAGGATGGTCCGTGAGCCATTCACGTATTTGTTTGATCTTCTCGTAATCCTCTTGTCCCAGTTTCTCGTGGTAGATATGGTCGAGGTGATTCCTGGTCTCTGCGGCACGCAGGTTATCTTGCCAGGGACGTGTGAAAAACTCGTTTACGTTGTCATGCAGGTTTCGGTCAATCAATACGTCCCACTCATTCTGGTCAAGCCAGATCCCGTTGCAGCTGCGACAGCGGTCAATATAAAAGGCAGTATCCGGAAAGACTTTATAGCGAGCCATGATATGACCGCAATCGGGGCAGAGTTTTAGTTCCTTCACCTCCCAGGAAGGGTCGATCTCGATGGCTCCCTCTTTGGGAGGGAATTCGCGTCCCAGTGTCCGTCTCCAGGTAAGGTACACGTTGGAGGAGATCGAAACCCCTTTGCAGTTGGAACACTGCCTGGCGGGCAACCCCTCCAGGAGGGTGATCGGGCCAAGAAATTGATCCTTACAGACAGGGCATCTCATACAGCCTCCAACACAAATAGAACTGTTTTGCCACACACCTGCTCTGGTGGGCATTGCCGGGAGAGTCCACCGGAAAGAGTTTGAGATTTCAATTTTTCTCAAAATCTCTGCGACCTGTGTGGCTAATTTTCGGCGTAACCACAAAGATATATCGGATTATATTGCTATTTCCAAAATCGCAACATCCGGGTTGCGTGATACGCCTTCATGGGCAGCTGGGGCAGGCTGCGGCTTGAGCGAATTAGCCCTTATATTTCCAGTCCCAGAACCAGAAAGCGAGTCCTTTGAACTCACCCCAGCGTTCGAACTGTTTTTCCACTTCCCTGGGAGTAATGGGTTTGGCGTCATACCACTCATGTGAAACAAGTTTTAAGGCCCACGAGTCGATCGGGATGAAATCGGAGCGCCCCAAAATCAACAGCAGGTTTGCTGCAGCGTATGGTCCCACGCCGTTGATCCTCAACAACTCTTTGCGCAGCGCAAGCGTGGGCAGCTCGCTGGTTTTGAGAGCTTCGAGATCGAATGCACCAGTCGCCAGGCGGGCTCCCAGTTCGTGGATGGCATTGGCGCGATACCCGACGCGAATTTTTTCTCGGAGAAACTCCGGACTGGAGGCGGCAATGGATTCGGGCGTGGGAAAAGCTTTCTTTGTGATATCTTCTCGAAGTGGTTCGCCCAACTCATTGACCAATTTCAATGTCATGTTTTTGGTGGCGGTCCAGAGTGTGTTGGTCGTCAGGATGGTCTTGATCACGTCTTCGAAGAGGGTTGGCGAGCGAAGGACGCGGCCAAGCGCGCGCTTTTTGGCGAGGGCCAGCTTCGGCTCCCCACGTGAAGCGGAATAAAAGCGCGAGAAGTCCATGTCGAGACCGAACATCCACGTGACTTTGTCGGTCACCTCTCTCCGTTCGATCTTGTCCAGCTTTCCCGTTTCCACGCTGACTCCATCTTCTGCATCGCGAAGCTCAAGCTCGACCACACGTCCATTCGAGAGCCACAGCACATACGAAAGAGTATGGGTACTTTCCTCCCAGGAAAACGGCGCAAGCTGGCGCCATCCATGAGAGTTGACCACTGAAAGAAAATTAAACGGCTGCCGGGCAGAAAGCGAAAATTTCATAACTCCTCATACAGGCTCGCCGCGCATCCAGGCGCGGATCATGAAAAAGTTCAGGATGAGCGCAGCCATGATCATGGTCGGGATAATTATGACGGGAAAAATCCAGCGCTCCAGCAGGCTGTCGATCTGCGCTGAGTTGGGATTGTTCGGATCGTAGCGAACCTCCACCTGTTCGCCCACGGCATAGGCAGGCGGGTAGGAGGCATTATCGCCTTCGAATGTGTAAATCCGATCCTGTACCTGGAAATCAACGACGGGCACATACGTGCAACAGCCTCCATCGCCGCTGCTGCGCTCATCCAGCCGTACCACTGTACCGGTTGTTGTCACACCTTTGGTTTGTAACTGCCAGCCTGTGTAGGCTGCATAGGCTCCCCACAAACAAAATCCTGCAAAAAATAAATTAAAGAAAACTGTCCAGCAACCGATCTGCAAACGACTTGCCCCTTTTTCCACTGCGCTCAGCGTTTTATCCAGCGTTGACATGGAACACCTCTAAGGTTGGGATGTTCCGATTTTACATAGAAACGGCTGCTCCGCGCAGGGCAATCTGTACGATCTGCGGCTTTGCGACGCGAACGTAATCCTCCAACCGCATGAGGATAGAACGGTCGAGCCGGCCCGCATTAAATACAACGTCCTCATTCTGCTGGATCAACGGGTCCGCCAGCACCGGAAGCTGGTCATGGAACGAAAAAGGCGGGATGGCCCCGATCAAGCAGCCCGTTAACTCCTGCGCCTTTTCGCGGGAGGCAAAGGCAACGCTCTCTGCATGGAAGTGACGTTTCAGTCCATTAAAGTCGATGCGGCAATCCCCGGGGACATTGGCCAGGCAATAGATATTTTCCTTACGATTGAGACGCACCTGCACCACAATAGATTTAATGGACTGCTCGATCCGGTTGCCGCGAATTCTGGCAATGACCTCCGTGCGTCCTTCCGGCTCGTGTTCGATGACGCGATAAGATACTCCCTCCCGGTCGAGCAGGTCACATAACTGTCGGTGGATATCGCTCATATGACCGGGTTAGGGGCAGGCGCCCAGCTTATCTCCATGGGCAATATGGGCAGACACGGCCGCGGCCGCCACACGCAAGGTATGCCCGCCTTTTTTATCGGGCTTGTGACAAATCAGCACCTTTTCGCTGCTGCCCAACGCATCGGTGCTATCCTCTTCATCCTCGTCTGTGTTCAAGAGAATGATCTTTGTGATCGTAAACTGTCCATCCTCCGTGGCACAGACCACCACAAGGACGGACTGATCTGCTTCCAACATCCCTTGCGCCCCCTCTTCGTCTTCGATGCTGACCCCCTCATCGAGGGTGATCGCAGGCCAGCCTATGAATTCCACTTCATTTCCGTTCACGCTTTCAACCCTCGCGGTCACTGTGGCACAACCGGGGATCTCTGTAAAATCACTCAGAGGCGTGATGCTCAATACCTCCCAGGTGCCATCCTCCAAGAGCAGGATTTCCACGAGGACGATCATATGCGGTGTGATCTCGCCTGTGATCACCGTGTCGGCCGTTACGTTAAGCGTGATCCCATGGACCACCCAGGGATCGGTGGAGATCACATTGCCAATCAACACGATGGTGGGATCTATTTGTTCCTGGGCCGGCTCAATCGAATTCGCCAGCCAGGTATGGTCTTCGAGGATAATACCTTTTACTCTGATGAGATCACCAACCTCCAATCCCTCGGCAATCTGGGTCGTCTCGCGAAGCGCGAATGTGTTGCCGGTGACGATCCAGGGATCGATGCTTTCCACCTCGCCCACCAGCTCAAACGTGGATTCGCCGGCTACAGGCAGCCAGTCGGTATTATCACCCTGCGCTTTGACTTTGACGGCGCCATCTTCCAGGCGCAACAAGGCAGCTTCCGTCGCAATGGGAGTTACATATGCCGTAGGAAGCGCCGTTGCAGTCCCCCCGGCCGCGCACGCCAGTAGCACAATTGTCATCGCCAGATATCCTGCCAACAACGGCCAGCGAACGACCGTTTTGTTCTTCCTATTCATCCATCTCTCCTGAAGAGCCTCACTCCAACAAGTGCTCTTTCCCCTCATGATAGCATATATGACTCTACAGACAAGCCCGAGATTGGGCGATGAGTTTTACCTTATTGGCAGAAAGTTTTATTTGCCATCCAAAGATTCGAAAAAGTGACGCAATTCCTGCATGGAATGGATGGTGGTGTGCGAATTGGCCTGGCGGGACTCATCGGATTCTGGGTTGAACCATACGGCAAAGATACCGACCGCATTGGCATCCTGAACATCCCTCTCGAAGCTATCGCCAACCATTAACGCTTCTGTCGGAGGTATATTCAGCCCATCCAAGATTTCACGATAAAACGCTTCCCCCTTTGGCAGATGCGTATTCTTAAAACAGAAAATGCGTGAGAAATATCGATCTATCCCCACGCGTGCCAGCGCGCCACGGATCTGGGTTTCGTCCGAGAAGGCCGCGCTGGTCGCCAGCATGACCTGTCGGCCGCTGGACTGGAGATAGTCCAGCACGCTTCCGATCCCGTCGATGGGCTCAACGGTCTGCCACTCGACCATGGGCATGGTCGAAGAGGGATCATCGCGCATCACGGTATTGCCCCAATCAAAGAGGATAATTGGATAACGGCGTGGATTTTCTATCATTTGTTATCGTCCTTTTTATTCACTGAGAGAATCATCAACGATCCATGCCATCAATGCTATCACAATCATCCTTACACCGATAAAAGATACTCAATTCAGAAAGTTTCTATATAGCTCCCGAATGATTTTGACAAGTTCTACAATGGAGCTGGGCTTGCGATAATAGGCGGCAACACCGTACTGCCTGCAATATTCCATATCCTCCTGGTTGTCGGAAGTGGTCAGCACCACAACCGGGATATCTGCAAGGGCATTATCGGCCTTGATTTCCCGGAGCGTGGTGAGTCCGTCTTTCACCCGCATGTTCAAATCCAGGACAATCAGTTTCCGTCTATAGGTCTCTTTGGCATTGCCCCGCAGGAAGTTCAACAGCTGGGCCCCGTTCAGGACAAAGTGCATTTCCAATTCATCGGGGCGAACCACCTTGACCGCTTCTTGAAAAAAATACTGGTCGTCCGGGTCATCCTCGGCAACCAGGAGTAGTGCCTGGTCTTTCATTTCTCATATCCTCTCATGAATCGCTGCTTGCACGCTCCGCATGGTGAATGGGCAGCGTAACGATAAATGTTGTTCCCTGCCCCGGCTGGCTGCGGGCCGCAATTTCTCCATTGTGCCGCTCGACAATGCGCCGGCAAATCGCCAGGCCGATCCCGCTGCCTTCATACTGACTGCGGCCCACCAGACGCTGGAAGGGCTGGAAAATACGCTCGGTATCTTCCTGATCGAAGCCAATCCCTTGATCTTGGACATAGAGTCTGGCCTTCCCTGAGAGCTCCTCTGCATACACTTTTACATCGGGCCGCGAATCTGGCTGATGGTACTTGAGCGCATTCCCGATCAAGTTCTGTATCAACTGATGTAATTGTGAGCGGTCTCCCTCTACGACGGGTAACGAGTGCACTTCCACGGCACCGCCTGTGCGCCGAAGCTGTCCTTCCAGATCATGCAACACTTCTACGGCCACCTGTGAAAGATCCACCGGAACAAAAGTTTTTGCCTGCGTGGTGACCCGGGAGAGCTGGAGCAGGCCCTCCACCATCTCACGCATGCGCCCGGCAGCATTACGCATCCGGTCCAGATAATTACGCTCAGAGTCGTTCAACTCAGCCGCCCGTTCCAGGAGCAGGTCACCGAACATCTCGATTTTCCGCAGCGGCTCCTGCAAGTCGTGTGAGGCCATAAAGGCAAACTGCTCCAGTTCGCGATTGCTGCGTTCCAGGCGCTCGGCATACACTTTTAGTTGCTCTTCTGCCATCTTCAGATCGTGGATGTCCGTGGCTGTCCCGTACCAGCGGACGATCTCTCCATTCTCTGCTCGCGCCGGCACGCCACGGCTGAGATGCCACCGATACGAACCATCCATCATACAGACGCGGTGTTCGATCTGGTATGTTTCACCGGTTTGCAAAGCATGCTGCCAGGCAGCTACTGTGGGTTGCAGATCATCAGGGTACAAGACCGGTGCCCATTCCCAGGCTGCCCCCTCCACCTGTTTAATTTCCCGATATTCCTGAGACCGCGAGTTATAGTAATCGACTGTCCCATCTGGCAGCGCCGTCCAAACCAGCTGGGGCATGGAGTCGGCTAAAGAACGGAAGCGTTCTTCGCTCTCGCGCAAGGCCTTTTCGCCCTGTTTCCGTTCGGTGATATCTCGCAGGACGGTCAGTAAAGCCGCTTCGCCATTCACTTCCATTCGTTCCGCCGACAAGCTGGCCAACCGCACCTCCCCAGACTGGCGGCGGATCTGCAGTTCAAAATCGCGTATAACTCCGGTTTCCTTGAGGCGGCGGACCGCTTCTTTGCGATCGTCGGGATTGACGAACAGATCCAGCTCGCTAGAGGTCCGCCCAACCACCTCGCTGGGTTCATGTCCAAACAAAGCGCGCCAGCCTTCATTGACTTCAATAATCAGACCATCCGACATCCGGCTGATGATGATGGCATCCGGGCTGGAGTGGAAAGCCTTGGAGAAGCGTTCTTCCGATTCTCGTAAAGCTTCTTCCGCCTTCTTGCGCTCTGTGATGTCAATCATGATGCCCTGCGAGAATTGGGGCTTTCCACTTGAATCACGGATCATGACCGCCTCATCGCGCACCCAGACTGTCCTTCCATCTCGGGCAATCAGGCGGTACTCAAGGCTGAACGGTTCACCGGATACTTCATGTTGGAAATCACTAGACAGCAAACGATCTCGGTCTTGGGGATGCAGGTGCTCATGCCATGATCTGGGATTATCCTGCCACTCCTTGACTGTGTAGCCAAGCATCGTTTCGATCTGCGGGCTGACGTAAAATGTGCCGATGGCGGGATCGAGTGAATCCATGTACGTAACTGCGTTTGGAATATTTTCGACCAGGGTGCGGTATTTGATCTCGGCCTCGCGCAATGCCTCTTCTACCTTCTTGCGATCCGTGATGTCATGCACCATTCCTATGGATCGGACAATCTGACCGTCTTGGTTCCGGAAATGTTCACACTTTTCATGAACGATACGGACCTCACCATTTGAGCGTTTGACCACTCGATGTTCGATTTCATAGCTGTCCTTGCCTTCCTGAATAGACTCAGTGTATGCCGCATCCACCGCGGCGCGATCCTCCGGGTGGACAGCGTCGAGGAACGCCTCATAAGTAGCCTTAAACTCC
This sequence comes from Anaerolineales bacterium, assembly GCA_035463255.1. Lineage (GTDB taxonomy): Bacteria > Chloroflexota > Anaerolineae > Anaerolineales > Villigracilaceae > Defluviilinea. Next base: position 26,754 of record DATHTL010000065.1, read on the forward strand.
TGCGGCTGCAGTCCAAAAATTCGGTAGACCTCATCGGACCAGGTCAGCCGGTCGTTGACAAGGTCTAATTCCCAACTTCCAAGATGAGCGATTTCCTGTGCTCGCTTCAGGCGCACTTCACTCTCGCGCATAGCTTCTTCCACCTGCTTCCGCTCGGTAATATCCTGTACGGCACCGACAATGCGAGTCGGTTTGCCAGATTCATCGAAGAAAATTTCGGCATGTTCCTGAACAACACGCTCTTCGCCATCCGACCGGCGGATGCGATGTTCGAGAGTGTAGGGCTGTTTCGTTGCGATAGCGTGGGCGACACCTTCTTGGACCAGCGCCCGGTCATCCGGGTGAACATGTTCAAAAAAGAGATCGTTACTCGGTGTGACTTCGCCGGGAGCATAACCAAAAATGCGATACACTTCATCCGACCAGGTGAGCAGATTGACATTCAGATCATCCGGATTCTCAATCTCAATGTCCCATGCACCCAGATGTGCCATTTCCCCGGCTTGCGCGAGAATGCTTTCACGCTTGCGCAATGCGATCTCGAATTGCTTGCGCTCCGTGATGTCAGTCAGTATATTGACAACCTGTCTCGGGCGCGGTGAGTAGACATGACACTCAAACCATTTTTTGGTGGCTTTCCCATACCTCTCCACGCTCACGGGCTGACCTGTGAGAGCCACCTTGCCAAAGATGTCAATCCACTCTGGATCGCCCTCAGGCAAGACCTCCGTATAGGTACGTCCAATAAACTGGTCGCGTGGAGTGCCAAACTGGCGTTCCGTCGCAGGGTTGACGTCAAGATATCGGTAGTCAATAGGATTGCCATGCTCATCGGTGATGATTTCTGCAGCAACCAGACCTTCCTGCATCATTTCGAAGAGACTGTGATATCTGTGTTCACTTTCCCGCAGAGCTTCCTCCATCTGCTTCCGCTCGGTGATATCCACATTGACACCCACAACTCCCATCAACTCGCCGCGATTGTCTTTGATCGGCGCAGCAGAGGCAAGCACGGTTCCTCCGGAGCCATCGAAACGACGGATCTTAAGCTCCATAGGATTCACAGGACTCGCTGTCCGCAGGGCCACTGCAACTGGATACTCTTCTGGCTGCAGCTGCCTTCCACTTCCTGGATCCCAGCTAACATACCTTTGATACTCAGCGGGACTATTCACCAGGGGCGCCTCTCCAGCCCAGATCTGGTCAGCCTGCTTGTTGCTGCCGATTAAGCGACCGTGTTGGTCTGCGATCCACACGCCCACAGGTAGATGCTGCAAGATCGCAGCCAGTCTTGCCTGATCCAGCTCCAGCAGCCTGGTGATCTCCCGCTGCCGGCGTTCACTTTCTGCCAGCGCTTTTTCGGCTTGCTTGCGCTCGGTAACATCTCGGCCATATAGATTGAGATATCCCTCATTCGGAAAAGGGATCACGGAGACCCAGTAAAATTTATCGCCGATGGATACATCCTGTTCCACCGCCTGGCCTTGTGTCACTGCCAGCTCGACAAGATCACGAAGAGGTCTTGATAGGGGTTCGTGAACCACACATCTCCAGCCGCGCAGGCTTGCCGCGGGTGGATTACAGTACAGGACAATTCCCTCATTGGAGACACGCAGGACAGGGCTGGGATTCTCACCGGGCAAGCGCGCCAGCCATGCGGCTTCATCACGCGCAGCGCGTAACCGCTCTTCTACCTGCTTGCGCTCGGTAATGTCCATGAAGAGCGCCATCCTGCCGATAATGTTTCCGTTTACGTCCAACAGATTGTTGGAGGCTACCGACGCCCAAATCAGGGACCCGTCGCGGCAGCGCAGCCGAACATCGTAATGCACCGAGCTATTCTTGTTCAAACGGGTGAGAAAATTCGCCCTGAGCTCCTCCAGGTCTTCTTCAGGGACGAAATCGAATGCCGAACGATTCAATAGGTCATTCGGCGAGTCATACTTGAGCATTTGCGCCATGCGATGGTTAACGAACGATGTGCGGCCCTTTATATCGACCACCCAGATACCTTCAAATGCCGTTTCGACCAGGTTGCGATAGTTGGCTTCGCTTTCCCTGCGTGCATCTTCTATTCGCTTGCGCTCTGTTATGTCATGCCAGACCGATACGGCTCCTCGTTGAATGCCATTGACAATAAGAGGACTGGAGGTCACCAATATGTTCAATTCCTGCCCCTCAGAATTGATAATGGTTAACGGCTCATCGATGACTGTTTCCCCTTTCAGTGCACGGGCACTTGGCAGGTCATCGGAGTGTGCAATCTTTCCATCAGAGTAGCGAATCAGTAAGGTTTCATTGGTATCCCGGCGATGATGCCGGGTTGGATCAAAACCATGCGCGCGCATGGCACTGGCATTCGCCATGTAGATCACACCGTTCTGATCGTAGACCATCACCGGATCATGCAAAGTCTGGATGACGGCGTTGAGCTCCTCTGCTCTTTGCTGGGCAGCCTCTACCTGCATTGTATCCCCGCTTGGTGCAGTCAGTGCCTGGATAGCAGCCTGGGCCTCGCCCAGCTGCCGTTGCAGGTCGGCCACCTGTTGATGAAGACTTTGAATTTCTCTTTCCTTGCCAGCCAAATCGTTTTGCATACGGATCTTTCCCGGGTCAATAAGTTGAAAAGAAGAATGATTGTGCTTTCTCGCTCAATCCCCTGTGCGTTCGATGCTGTGAACAATGCCTCAGCCCATTCATTTATGAAGACAGTTACCGAGATTCATTATCTCATGCTGCAAACCACATCACAAGATATATCTCGATTACTGCTGAAAAGAGAGGAAAATTGTCATATACAGCGCATTACGTTTTTCAGTCGTTACGATATCTGTTACTGTATAATCTTCCTCTATTTATTAATCGATATAGGTTTTCCTGGCAGAGGCTGAGAAACGAACAGCGACCCAATGGATGAGCGATTACGGATTTTGCTGATTGATGATGATGAAGAAGAATACTTCCTCTTGAAAGAACTGGTTTCCGGGCAGGCCAAGAACAGGACATTGCATCATTATGACCTGGATTGGGTTTCAAACTATGAAGAGGCAGTGCGGGCTTTTTTAGACTGCCAGTACGATCTGTATCTGGTGGATTATCAACTGGGTGCTCAAAGTGGGTTAGATTTGCTGCGCGAGACCGCTGCCAAAGAGTGTTCGTCACCGGTGATCATGCTGACGGGTCAGGGGAGTTATGAGACAGATGTAACTGCCATGCAGTTAGGGGCTGCCGATTATTTGGAAAAAAGCCAGCTTACCCTGCCGCTGCTAGAACGGTCCATTCGTTACGCAATCGAGCGCAAGCAGGACGCAAAACAACTGGAGAAACTGGTTCAGGAGCGAACGAGCGATCTAGCCTTGATGAAAAAACAGGCCCAGGAACTTGCCGCACTGCAAAAGGCTACTACATCCCTGTTGCACACCCTGGATATTTCCCGTCTCATGGGGCAGATCCTGGATGCCGCGCAAGAGGCGATCCCTTCGGCGGAACAGGCATGGCTGCATCTGGTTGAGCGTCAACAAGGCAGGGGCAAAACACTGACCGAAATCCCCCTAAAAGATTCACGCATCCATCGCGTCAAACCTTCTTTGAGCACACGCGGTCCCCTGCAGACAGTCAGCGAGGGCCGGTCTCTGCTGATCGCCGATCTGCAGATGGAGCCGTTGTTGCTTTCCCTCCTAAAAGAAGAGGAGCAACGCACCGCCCGTGCGGCCATGATCGTGCCATTGGTTCTGGATCGGGAGGTACTGGGGGCGCTGAGTCTGGCTGGCTCGCTGCCTTCCCTTTTTTCTGAGGCAGATCTGCAGCTCGTCACCAGTTTTGCGGCGACGGCCACTGCGGCCATACACAACGCGATCCTGTATAGCGAGACTCAAAGTCTGGCTGCTACCGATCCATTGACTGGCCAGCTTAACCGGCGATCCTTTTTTCAGCTGGGACAACGCGAAGTGGATCGTTTTGTGCGCTTTGGACGCCCCCTCTCATGGATCATGTTCGATGTCGATTGGTTCAAGCAGATCAACGACTCGTACGGCCATTCGGCGGGAGATCAGGTGCTGACCACGATTGCCGAGCGCTGCTGCCGGGTAATCCGGCACGTCGATATTTTCGGACGCTATGGCGGCGATGAATTTGTCGTTCTGTTGCCCGAAACAGATCATCAAATGGCACGGGAAGTCGCCGAGCGACTCAGGACGTCCATCAGTGAATCTCCCATGACAACAAATGCGGGTGAAATACATGTTTCTATCAGTATCGGAGTGACCGAAGCCACTCCCGAGACTGCCGACGTGGGGCTCCTCTTGAATAAGGCCGATCAGGCGCTCTACAAATCCAAGCGAGCCGGGCGGAATACGATCACGGTAGTGATTTAGCTTTTCCTATTTGTTCAAAGTCAGATCAATGGCTACAGGCAGGGCCGTTTGGGCCCACTGGCTGAGTGTCCTCTCAGCCTCCCATTCCTGATACTTCTCCGCGATCAAATAACGGGCGGTTGTATCCTCTTCCTTCTCTGTCACCAGGCGTGCCGTACCCGCAAAGGTATGTTTGCCAATCCTCACGCTCACCGCCGGATTTTTCAGTAGATTTCTCACCCAGTCCGATTTCTCACTCCCGGCAAGAATGTAGAGCGTGCTGCCGCGCAGGCCGAACCAGATCTCGATCTCGTGCGGGCGGCCCGTCACGCGTCCAGTCGTGGTGAGATAACAGTATTCTTCCTTTGTCAGAGTGGAGAAGAGGTAACTTAATTCGTTCATTCTTTATGTGCCACGATCCCGAAGGCACGCGGTGCACGGACAATGCGTTTGAAACCGGCCTGCTGCAGACGGCGGATGGCGCCCGCCGTCACGCGCGCGCCGCTCTTGCTCTCCGGGTCGCCAATATAGTGGAACATCCGTCCATTGTGCTTGAGCACGCGGAACGCCTGCCGGTAAAACGCCAGGGAATAGAGATCACCGGCCAGGCTGAACATAGGCGGGTCATGGATAATGACCGAAAAGGACTCAGTATTAAATTTCTCGATTTCGTCAAATGCATCGCCGATGACCTGTGTGATATTCGGGTTCTCGAACAACGCCCGCGACCACGGGTTCATACGGGCGATCTCCTGCGCGGTTGGATCGATCTCGATAGTGGTTACATGTCTTGCTGTCTTTGCCGCTTCGATAGCCGTATAGCCCAATCCTGTCGTGGTATCCAGTACATCGCTCTTGATAGGCGCGATGGCCTTGATCTTGTTCAGCGTATCTTGATACGGATTGGTGTCCTTGATGCGGTGCATGGGAATGCCTGAGATGAGCATCGTCGGCGCGGAGGGGGTTGGCATCAAGCCATACACCCGTCCGGAAAATTCGGAAAAACCTTTAATGGCTTTGGCCGTGTGATCCTGCACCGTGTAGCAAGCCGTTTCATTGCGCCTGATCTCATCGATGCTTTGCCAGCCCAGGCGTTCACCCGCCGGGAACAGGACACATTCCGGTTCCAGTTTTATCTCACTCTCGGTCAGATTCAGATCAAGCGATACTTTGCTGTCTGATCGGCCATGTTTGCGGGCATCAAGAATCTGAGTCGCTTGAAAGTGAGATAACACAATCATGAAGAGATCATCCCTATGCCGCGTGCCATCATTGCCGCCGAGAAAAGGATCAGGGCAATGGCAAGCAGCTCGAGGCGCAAAACCAACTTGATGCGAGAGACATCCTGATCGGAGAGCTCGGGAACCTGGTTCCGGGCAAAGAACTTGCGCCAGGAAATAAAACGGATGGTCGGATAGACGGAGAGCAGCGCGGCCACAGCAAAGCCCAACATCTTGGTCCAGAAGAACCAGTTCTGCGCGTAGAAGGGAGCACCTTTCTCAAAGTAAAAGACGCGTAACAGCCCGACAATCAGAACGACTCCCGCGGAGACCCCGTAGGCGATATCCATGATCTGGATTCGGCGAGCATCTCTAAGAGATAAATCCTTGCGGAAGGTCGTGTGCTCGTAAATGATCGCGGCTGTTAGTGTGAATGCCGCGAGGTGGTGTAAAAAAGCCATGATCGCGCTGGTCATCTCTGCCTCCTCAGAACTTTTAAAGCCTTATATGTTGCAACCTTTGCAAGGTTGTCTAACCAAGTATAACCTTACAACTGCCTGAATCATGCAGATTATAGGTCAATCGTCAATTGCGCTGAGGAGCAAAATTGGGTAAGATAGAGAATGCCATGATACAGATTTTGGCAATATTCCTTCGTGACATTATGTCCTCAAGGAGTCAGAACGCCTGACAGGAACCCGTATACCTGTCAGGCTTTTTTTATCTTTTCTCAAAGGAGAGCATAAAGATGCAAACACCCTGGGAGTATCGTTACGCCCATCGCATGCAAAAAATGGGAAGCTCGGTCATCCGTGAGCTGCTAAAATTGACCGAACAACCAGATATTATCTCGTTTGCAGGCGGTCTACCGGCGCCTGATGTTTTTCCGGTGGAGGAATTTCGCCAGGCCTGTAACTATGTTCTTGATCATTACGGTCCACAGGCCTTGCAGTACAGCACAACCGAAGGATACGTCCCGCTGCGCGAAATGATCGCGCGACATACCGCTCGTTACAGCGTGGAGGTAACGGCGGATAATATTCTCATCACCTCCGGCTCGCAACAGGCGCTGGATTTCATCGGGCGACTGTTCCTCAACCGCGGTGACTACATCGTGGTGGAATCGCCCACCTATCTTGGGGCATTACAGGCCTGGAATGCCTACGGCGCTCAGTACATCCCGGTCCGTGCGGATGAGGACGGTATGATCGTGGATGAATTGGAAGCGGCCCTGCGCATCGGACCCAAGTTCATTTATGTCCTCCCGAACTTCCAGAACCCGAGCGGCTCGACCCTCAGCCTCGAGCGGCGGCAGAAACTGATCGAGCTGGCAGACCGCTATGGCGTACCGATCGTCGAGGACGATCCTTACGGCCAGCTGCGGTATGAGGGTGAGCATATCCCCTCCATCGTTCATTTGGACAGTGAGTACCGCGGCCCGAACGGTGGGCATTACAGTGGCAATGTGATCTATTTGAGCACCTTCTCAAAGCTGCTTGCGCCGGGCCTGCGTCTGGCGTGGGTCATCGCGCCGTCTGAGGTCATTCGAAAGCTGGTCATGGCAAAGCAAGCCGCGGACTTGCACACGTCCTCTTTTAACCAATATGTAGCATATCAGGTCGCCAAGGGCGGCTTCCTGGATGAACACGTTAAAGTCATCCGGGCTACGTATAAGGAACGCCGCGATGTGATGTTCGAAATGATGGAGGAGATGTTCCCCCAGGGCGTCACGTGGAGCAAACCAAAAGGCGGCATGTTTCTGTGGGGTACACTTCCGGAGGATATGGATGCGGCGGACGTCCTAAAGCGCGCCGTTGAAAAGAAGGTGGCCTTCGTTCCCGGTGGGGCCTTTCACCCGCGCGGTGGCGGCGAGAACACCATGCGCATCAATTTCTCGTATTCCTCACCGGATACGATACGCGAGGGGGTCACCCGCCTGGGGACAACGTTGAAAGAATTGATCAGGGAAAAGCAAACAGTATAACGATGTCACCATGTAGGCGTCGGCAGTTGCCGACGCCTACATGGTTAATCTTCCACATACGGAACATATTCCGCACGGGCAATGCCCTGCCGGATGGCGGTTTCGGCCACGGCGCGGGCCACCTCACGGTGCACTTTCTTATCCAACGGGTTGGGCATCAGTTCCCCGCCGGGCGTCATGCGTACGAGCACATCCACGGCCGCGCTCAACATGTCATGTGTGATGCGCGGCGCACGAGCATCCACCGCACCGCGGAAGATGCCGGGGAATCCCAGAACGTTATTCACAGACTTTCCATCCGCTGCGAAAATGGCGCCGCGCTCGAGCGCCACTTCAGGATCGATTTCAGACCTGGGATTCGACAGAGCGAGGATCACCTGTCCTTTGCGGACCATCTCGGGCTTGATGAGATTCGGCACGCCTGTTGTGGCGATGACAATATCGCATTCTGCCATGATCTCTTTCAGGTCTGATCGTCTCCCACCATCGCGCTCGAACCGCGCCAGCGCGTCTTCATTAAGATCGGTGCCCAGGACCGGATTTCCCGTGAGTCCCATCAGCATTTTGCCGATGGCGTTCCCGGCCGCGCCCAGGCCGATGTTCCCGATCATTGCTTTGCCAATCTCCATGCCGGCGCGCCTCGCAATCGTCTTCAACGCGGCTGTGCTGACCACTGCCGTGCCGTGCTGGTCATCGTGGAATACGGGGATATCGAGCATGGCCTGCAAACGTTCCTCCACCTCGAAGCAGCGCGGCGCAGAAATGTCCTCGAGCTGGATTCCCGCAAAGGTCGGTGAAATGGCTACCACTGCCCGCACCATTTCATCCGGATCTTTCGTGTTCAGCAGGATCGGCATGCCCGAGAGTCCCACCAGTGTTTCCATGAGCATAGCTTTGCCTTCCATCACAGGCATGCTCGCCAGTGGACCGATATCGCCAAGCCCCAACACCGCCGAGCCATCGGTCACAATCGCGACCATGTGACTGATGCTCGTGTACAACCATGCCAGCTCGGGGTCATCTGCGATCTTCAAGCAGACCTCTGCCACACCGGGTGTATAAACCCGTCGTAACATGGCCGTCGAATCGATGGGGAAACGCGAGCGAATGGCGATCTTCCCCTTTTGATGCACCTGTAATACCTCATCGCGGACCTCGAGGACGCGCGTGCCTTCATTCGTGCGCATGGTCTCGATCACATGGTCCATGTGTTCTTCATCGTCCGCATAGACCGTGATGTCACGTACGATGGCTTGAGCGGTCTCCGTCAGCATCTCAATACTGCCAACGCTGGCGCCCATATCTGCGATCGATGCAAGCAAACGTGCCAGTGTGCCAGGCTTCTGCACATTGCGGACGCGCACGGTCCGCATGAGTTTACGTTCCCATGCCATAGCGTGTTCCTTTCTAGCAATGCTCTAGGCGGCGTCCCCGCCGTTCCCAGCGGCTGGAGCAAATTTTATTCATTATATAACTTTGAGAATGGAATTCAACTCATCGAACGATTTGATGATCTCGCAATCCGGGTCAGGGAAGATTCCCAGCGGGTCATAAAGAACCGGGCGCAGTCCGGCGCGGCGTGAGCCTACCACGTCTGCATAATAATTGTCACCCACATAGATCGCATCTGCCGGGGATAGCTTCACGCGCCGCAGAGCATGGTCGAAGAGTCCGGGGTCAGGTTTCCATACTTGCACTTCACCGGCTGCCAGGGAAAAATCAAAATATTCACTGATGCCATGCTCAATGAGAAGCTCCCGAAACGGCTGCTCGCGATTGGAGATCACCGCAAGGATGTAGCCCGCCTGCTTTAACAGCGGCAATGTTCTGCGCACATCCTCGGGCACAATGCTTTCCGGCTTATAAAATTCGCCCATATGTTTGGAAATGTTGGGCGCGAATTCCACCGCCCACTCGGGAGACGCACCGAGCGCAATCAGACGCCGGCGGCTGTATTCGATCCAAAACTTTTCGGTCTCGCCGGAATGCGCCAGCAAGTCATCGCGCAGATCTGTGGAGTTTGCCCAGTAGAGGTGCTCCCAACGCATGCCCCGCAGGCGGGACTCATCGTCCACGGGTAAACCGAGCTCGATCACATAATCGGTGAAGACATCACCACCTGACGGCACGCTGTGGCGCAGCGTCCCATCCAGATCAAAGAAAATTGCTTTTATACCATTCGCTGGAATCATGCTGCTATGTTATTGTGAATATAATGCTCTTGTCAAGTAGATCACCGTTATCAGCCTTGTGAAGGTTGGCCCGCTTGCCAACATGATTGATACGAAACCTTCGCAAGGCTTAAGGAGCATATATGGGAAAACTCACGGGCAAAGTTGCTATCATCACCGGCGCCACTTCAGGGATCGGGAAGGCCACCGCCCTTTTATTTGCCGAGGAGGGCGCGGATGTGGTCATCACCGGCCGCCGCACGGAGCTGGGTCAGCGCCTGGAGCACGAGATCAGGGGACGGGACGCCCGTTGCATCTTCGTCGAAACCGATCACTGCCAAACCGACCATTGTTCCCACGTCGTCGAGCGGACTCTTGCCGAATTCGGGCGCATCGACATCCTGTTTAACAACGCGGGCATTGTCACGAGTGGCACTGCCGAAACGACAACCGAGGACGTCTGGAATGAAACGCTGGCCATCAATGTGACCGCCGTCTGGCGCATGAGCAAGCTGGTGCTCCCGCACATGCGCAGACAGGGAAAAGGTGTGATCGTTAACAACGGCTCCGATTGGTCCGTGGTAGCCGGCACCGATGCATTCCCCTACGTAATGAGCAAGGGCGCGGTGGCTATGATGACCAAGGCCATGGCGCTCGACTACGCGCGTGAGAACATCCGCGTCAATGCTATTTGCCCCGGCGACACGCTCGTGGACCGCTGGATTGAAAAAGGATATTTTGAACACTCAGACCCCGTGACGGTGGAAGAAGCGATGAAAGAATCAAGTGCCTATATCCCGATGGGGCGTTTTGGCAGGCCGGAAGAGATCGCGCAGGCTGTACTCTTCCTCGCCTCAGACGATTCTTCTTTTGTGACGGGGCATTTGTTGCTGGTGGACGGAGGGAATACGGCGCAGTAAGGAGTAATTAGTAATTACTGGATTGGCTGGAGAGGTGCGTATGGTCTTGATAAGAGAAATCCAAGAAAACGATGCAGAGGGGTTCCTCGACCTCTGCCAGAGACTCGACGAAGAGACGCAGTTCATGATGCTGGAGCCGGGGGAAAGACTGATCACCGTTACAGAACAGCGTGAGCGGATCCAGCGCATCCTCCTGCGCGAGAACCAGACCATTCTTGTGGCTGAGGCCGGTAACCGCCTGGTTGGCTATCTGGCGGCGTTCGGCGGCGACTATAGACGAAACAGGCACAATGCCCATATCGTCATCGGCATCTTGCAGGGCTTTGCGGGCCAGGGCATCGGAACCCGCCTGTTTGCAGAGCTGGACGATTGGGCGCGCAGGCAAGGTGTTCACCGGCTGGAGCTGACGGTGATGGCCCATAACACGGCAGCCCTGAGTTTGTACAAGAAAATGGGGTTCGAGAACGAAGGAACGAAGAAAGACTCGTTGTTTGTCGGCGGCCAGTATGTGGATGAGTACTACATGGCAAAACTGTTGGCCTGAAATCCCGTGAGAATCGGAGCACACATCCTGGCTGGACTTAGAAAACTCTTACCTTGCATTAACTTAAGAATCCGTACTAAATAATTGACTCGAGCATCTGAATGCTGTAGAATTTAATTACTCCGATGGGGAGTAGCTGCCCGGCTTATCCGGGTTGGACAGTCGTCATGACGTGGCGCGTTGCGCCACCGGCTGTCTGGATAAAGATGCAAGACCATCGCTTTCTATAAGCGTTGGTCTTTTTTTATTTTTGGTACAGGAGAAACGAATGAACTGCCCCAATTGCAATGTGACCTTACTAATCAGTGACCGCCAGGGCATCGAGATCGATTATTGCCCCCAGTGCCGGGGCATCTGGCTCGACAAAGGCGAATTGGACAAGCTCATCGAACGATCTGCCACGGAGACAAAATGGCACAAGTACGTCGATGACGATGACGATCACCGCTACAAGCCCGAATACCCTGAGTACAAAAAACGGAAGAAGAAGAGCTTCCTTGGCGAGCTGCTGGATTTTGATTAACAGCTTTCGTGCGAAAGGAGAAACCCATGTCCACAAATTCCCCTCGTCCGTCCGTTTTTCGGCGGTTTTGGAAGCCGACGGCCGTCACCGGCGCAGGCGGCACAGCAGTTGCCGTCTGGTTTGAAGAAATTTTGGTTTTTGGACAGGAGATTCTCGCACTGATGTTCCTGCCGCTCATCGCGGGAGTCATTTACCTGCTTGATATTTTTATATTCAGATCCCGCATGCCAAAGCGCGAGGATCTAAAAAACACGAATAATAGAGGAGCAACAAAGTAATCGTATGGAAACCAAACCCTGGCATACTAATAACATCGCGGAATCCTTCCAGCAGCTCCGGAGCCAGCCGCAGGGATTGAATCGGGCAGAAGCCTCTGAGCGCATGCTCAAATATGGCCCGAACGAGCTGCAGGCGGCCCACCGTATCTCCCCCTGGGAGATCCTGTTGGAACAATTCAAGAATGTGCTCATCCTGATCCTGCTCGGGGCAACGGTGATCTCGCTGTTCCTCGGTCACGGGATCGAATCGGTTGTCATTGCGGTCATCGTGCTCTTTGCCGTGGTGCTGGGCTTTGTGCAGGAGTATCGCGCCGAACGTGCCATTGAAGCGTTGCGTCAAATGGCCGCTCCCACCGCGACGGTTCTACGTGATGGCGTTGAGGTGAGGGTCCCGGCCAAGGAGCTCGTGCCGGGCGATGTGATCGTCCTGCATACCGGCGACCGTGTCCCGGCGGATGCGCGCCTGCTGGAGGCGATCAACCTTCAGGTGGAAGAGGCTGCGCTCACAGGCGAATCGGTGCCCGTCGAGAAGCATGTTCGAGCCCTCGAAGGCGAGGACCTCCCGGTGGGCGACCGCAAGAACATGGTCTACGCCGGGACGGCTGTCACCTACGGGCGTGGGCGGGCGCTGGTGGCTGCCACGGGAATGCAGACGGAATTTGGCAAGATCGCCCAGCTGCTCCAAACCATCGAGACGGGCAAGACCCCGCTTCAGCACAACCTCGACAAGGTGGGAAGCGTTCTGGCGCGCGCCGCGTTTGTGGTCGTGGCACTCATCGTCGTGCTCGGACTGTTGCGCGGGCAGCCCTTCATCGAAATGTTGATCTTTGGGATTGCGTTGGCTGTGGCCGTGGTCCCCGAGGCATTGCCGGCCGTCGTGACGATTTCGCTAGCCATCGGCGTGCAGAAGATGGTCAAACGTCACGCGTTGATCCGGCGCCTGCCTGCCGTGGAAACGCTCGGCAGCACCTCCGTGATCTGCTCCGATAAGACCGGCACGCTGACTAAGGACGAGATGACCGTGCGCAAGGTCTTTACCGCGGGACAGATGTTCAGCGTCACCGGGGCGGGATATGCTCCCGAGGGCGTCTTCTCCACTAACGGAGGAACCCCTTCCGCGATCACGCCGCCGTTGCGCCAGATGCTCATGGCGGCTACACTCGCATCAGACACACAACTCGTTAAAGATTCGAACGGAGGCTGGGATATCAAGGGAGATCCCACCGAAGGCGCACTGATTGTCGCCGCGGCAAAAGCCGGGCTGGTGAAGGAGTCTCTCGATTCGAGTTATCCGCGCGTGCATGAATTCCCGTTCTCTTCCGAAACCAAGCGCATGACCACCCTGCATCAGACCAACGGCAGCCTGACCGCCTATGCCAAGGGTGCGCCGGAGGTGATCCTGGATGGCTGCGATACGGTCACGACCGCGGATGGCGTCCAAACACTGGACGATGCAACGCGCGAGCAGATCCTGGCGCAGGCGCAGATTATGGCCAGCGAAGCGCTGCGGGTGCTGGGAATCGCATCCAAGCCTGGCGTCAGCATGGAAACCGCTCAGCGCGGCATGACCTTCCTCGGGCTGGCCGGCATGATCGACCCACCGCGCCCCGAGGCAAAAGCCGCCATCGCGGTTTGCACCGATGCGGGCATCAAGCCCGTGATGATCACCGGCGACCATCCGGTGACGGCGCAGGCAGTGGCGCGTGAGCTGGGACTGCTGCGCAACGGCGGGCGCGTGGTGACCGGGCCGCAGCTCGAAGATATGCCGGACGAACAGCTCGAGCGCGACGTGGAAAACATCAGCGTCTACGCGCGCGTGTCGCCTGCACACAAGCTGCGTGTGGTGACCGCCTGGCAGGCACGCGGACACATCGCCGCGATGACCGGCGATGGCGTCAATGACGCGCCCGCCCTCAAGAAGGCAGATATCGGCATCGCCATGGGCATCACCGGCACGGACGTGACCAAAGAAGCCGCAGCCATGACCCTCACCGACGATAACTTCGCCTCGATCGTGGCCGCTGTAGAGGAAGGTCGCGGCGTATTCGGCAACATCAAGAAATATCTGATGTACCTGCTCTCGTCGAACATCGGCGAGATCGGCCTGATGGCCGGCTCGGCGCTGCTGGGACTGCCGCTGCCGCTGACCGCGGTGCAGATTTTGTACGTGAACCTGGCAACGGATGGTTTGCCTGCCCTGGCACTATCGGTTGACCCGCCGGAAAACGACTTGATGAAGCGCAAGCCGCGCAACCCGCGTACCGGCATCTTTACCCGCCCGGTGGTGACCCTCATGGTGCTGGGCGGAGTCTGGTCCGCGCTGATCAACCTGGGATTGTTCACCTGGGCGATGAACTCCGGGCGCAGCATCGAAGAAGCCATGACGATGACGTTTGTCTCGCTGGTGTTGATCCAGTTCTTCAAGGCCTACAACTTCCGCTCGGACCGGCACTCGGTGTTGAACAAGCCGTTTGCCAACAAATGGTTGAACCTGGCGGTGGGCTGGGAGATTGTGCTACTCGTTTTGATCGTGTACCTCCCGTTCCTGCATGGACCGTTCAACACCTACTCGCTGCCTCTCATCGACTGGCTGATCGTCGGCGGGCTGGCTGTGACTATCGTGCCGGTCCTCGAAATTGCCAAGTGGATGGAGAGAAGAGGCTGGTTCGGGAAAGTGGAGTAAGGCTTGCTCTGTTATCATAGACGGCGGATTACGGTCCGCCGTCTTTCTTTTAGTTTTGTGATACCGGTAATTGTCAGGCTGAAAGCCTGACCTACTTTGTATGTTCCAGGAGGTTTTATGAAAAAACTGATCAGTGCCAGGCTCGCCGGGAATATCCTTTTGGCCGCTCTGGGCTTGTTATTCGTCTTCCACAACCTTGTCCTGCTGGGAATTCTGCCCGCAGACATCGTGTGGGGCGGGCAGATCCAGGGGATACAATCCAATCTCATTATTTTCGAGGCTATTGCTCTCGTGGTGACGGTGCTCTTTATGCTCATCGTTGCCGCCAAAGTTGATTATATCCAGGCGGGCAAATGGCGCGGCGTCGTGAACATTGGCGTCTGGCTGATCTTTATCTTCCTGCTCTTGAATACCCTGGGGAATCTGGCTTCCGGCGTTTCGTTCGAAAACCTGGTCGCGGCTCCCCTGACGATCATTCTGGCGTTGTGTGCACTCCGGTTGGCGATTGAAAAGGAATAATGCGCCGAACGAATCATTACGCAATTGTTGCTCTACTTTGCATGGCTCTTCTATCTTCCTGCTCGAGTGACTCTCCAAAAGGATATGACGGCGCAGGTTCGGTAGTCGAGACACCCGTCGGAGGACAGACCACATTTCAGGTGAAAACGACGGCTCTCTCTGCAGAAGTGTTTGAGACCGAGTCCACCTCTGTAACTATAGATGTTAAAAATACGACACCGGAAGCGTTCGGAGCCGTGGGAGAAATTTCCATCGAGGACGGAAGCGGCACTACGACCTATCAACTGGAGCCGGGTGAATCAACGATTGTCCATCCTATGCCAGGAGGGAAAAAACGAGTCATCATCACCGCCGGCGGACAATCCCGATTCCGGGGTGAGATGCGAGGCGTCTTCATCCGCGAGATCACGTTTGACCGGCCCGCCATGGCCATCCAGCCTTCCCCTCCACGGATTCTGATCTACGGGGATTCGCTGGCGACCGGTGGAAATGTAGATCATCCCTCTGCAGAAGCCTGGCCGGTGTTATTGAGACAGCACCATTCGGTCATTGTAGAGGCATACGGCTACAGAACGCTGTATGATGACGCTTCCGCGCCTGAGAAGAGATCGGAGTTCACCTCACGCATCTCAGCCTTGAGTCTGGAGTACGTTTGGCTGGCGATGGGCACGAACGACTATGGACTCGAAGTGTGGTCCGCCCGGGAGTTCGGGGAAGCCTACGCCGCGACATTGGATGCGATTCATTCGTTAAATCCGCAGGCGCGCGTCTTCGCGCAGTCCCCGATCCTGCGAGCCGAGGAACCTGCCAACTTTTTTGGAAATGATTTGAATGACTACCGCCAACAAATCGCCGACGCGTGTATGGCAAGATCCGCCTGGTGTGTATTTGTGGATGGGCGCGATCCCGCATTCCCGCAGCCAGAGGAGCTGGATGAGGATGGCATTCACCTGACCACTGAAAGCAGCCTGAAATATGCGCAAGCGGTACTCAACATCCTTGGCAAATAATCGTGAAAGCCGCATACAATCGGATACGGAAACAGCTCGAGCTCTCACATTTCACAAAAGGAAAAGCAGAATCATGTATCCACATCACACACAGACCATCCAGAACGTCAATGACTATTTTGCGCGCGACCCCGAGGTGCTGGCCCTGCTGCTCAGCGGCTCCATCGCCCATGGATTCCACAACGAAAACTCCGACGTGGATATCATGATCTTCCTCTCGGAAGAGAATTATCAGAGGCATGTCCAAACTGGACAGGTTACCTTTTTCAACACAGAGTTAGCAACCTACGAAGGCGGCTATGTGGATGGGAAATATTTGAGCTTAAGTTTTGTCAAACAGGTCTCGGAAAAAGGAAGTGAACCGGCGCGCTTTGCCTTTGAAGGAGCCCAGGTTCTATTCAGCAGGATCCCCGGCTTCGAAGAGAAGATTTGCAGGGTTGCGGAATATCCCATCGCGGAGAAAGCCGAACGGATCAAGCGCTTTCACGCCCAGCTCGAAGCCTGGCACTGGTACTGCGGCGAAGCGCTGAAGCGAGGCAACCAGTACCTGCTGGGGACGTCGGTAAGTAAACTGATCCTGTTCGGCGGCCGCTTAATTCTTGCTCATAACGAGATGCTTTATCCCTATCACAAGTGGTTCTTGAAGGTGTTGGAAAAAGCAAAGGACAAGCCAGCCGATCTCATGGTGAGTATCGAAGCATTGACGGAATCACCCACCGTGGAAAATGTCGAAGCGTTCTACCAGAAGATCAAAACCTTTCAACCGTGGAATGAAAATCCTTACGGTTGGGGCGCGCAGTTCATGCTCGATAGCGAGTTGAACTGGATGGATGGGAAAACGCCAGTGGATGATCTATAATTTTCTTAACAAGGAACGGGAGGTAGAGATGAAAAGAGCTGTTTGCGTTGGCATCAATAATTATCCGGGCATCTTTAACGACCTGAAAGGCTGTGTCAACGATGCAAAGGATTGGTCAGCTCTATTACAGGGGCTGGGCTTCGAGGTCAGCCTGATGCTCGACTCGCAAGCCACAAAGATGAATGTCAAAGCAGCGCTGCAAGGACTTGTGAATGCAACCCGTGCCGGGGATATCGGAGTCTTTACGTATTCCGGTCACGGCACGCAGGTGGTGGAGTCCAGTAGCGATGAAGGCGATCCGTACGATGAAGCCGTTTCTCTGTACGATGGCAACGTCGTCGATGACGAACTGCGTGTCATCCTGCAGGGCCTGCACCCACAGGCCACGCTGGTAGTGATCAGTGATAGCTGTTTTTCAGGGTCGGTCACAAGAGTAGCAGCCGAACCTGCTGTTCCGCGTTTTATCCCTCCTGCGGTCCCCACCAGTGGGAGAACGGCCCGTAGACCGTTCCTTCTGCCGGAAGCCAATATGCCTGAGATCCTCATCACGGGCTGCAGTGACAGCGAATTTTCCTACGATGCGGAATTCAACGGGCGTCCTAATGGAGCCATGTCAGCCATGGCGCTGCGTGTCATCCGGCAGAATCCCAACGCAACCTATCGTGAGTTTCATGCAGCATTGCGCACTCTGCTGCCCTCGAACGAATATCCACAATCTCCGCAATTGGAGGGCTCGGATGCAAACAAGAGTCGAAGATTATTCGAGCCGCTGGCCGTCGAGCCCGGGCCTACGCCTGACCCACAACCGACACCCTCACCCATTCCCGAACCGACTCCCGAGTCACCCGGCTGCCTGGCCGGAGCCATACGGCAGATGACGCGTTTCTTCAAAGGCTAAAACTAAAAGAGTGCGAACCTGGGTCCGCACTCTTTTCCTTCTCACGTATTAATTCTTACTCTCTATTCTTTCTCCCCACTTACTTCCATCCAGGCCTTCTTCATATGCAGCGCATCCTCTTCCATAATAGGGCTTTCACCAAGGATGCGTCCGGCGCAACCAAAGTCGCATAAGGCCTGGAAAAGTGCATCCAGTTTCAAGTCGCACTTGGCCAGCTCCAGATGATTCTTCTCACCCTTCGGTCCATACGCGATCCCCGAGAGATGAATGTGCATTCGTTTTAAAGATTTTTTACCCAGCGCTTTTTGATACGCCTTCAATAAAGTGCTCCACTCGTCATACGTGTTCATCGTGCCATCACCGGGACGGGCATGTAAGTGAGCAAAATCGATGCAGGGCTCAACGCCCTCGATGGCTTTGCTCATCTCTAGTGTATCTTCGAAGGATCCCAGCATCGCGGATTTACCCATCGTCTCCGGGCGCAGCTTCACCGGGTTGCCCGCCATGCGCAGCTCCTGCACACAACCCTGCAGGCGCGGGATGGCGATCTTCATTACATCCACGCGGGGGTTTCCAAAATAGGAGCCGGGGTGAAAGATAATATCGGTGGCGCCGGCCAGGTTCCCGTAGTGAGCCGCGTCCATCAGGCGTTTGCGCGATTTGGGCCACTCATCGTCCAGCGCGTTCAGGTTGATGAAGTACGGCGCGTGGACGCTCAAAGAGACTTTTTGTTCTTTCGCCTTCGCTTTGATCAGTGCGCAGGTGACCTCGGTCACCCGCACCGACTGCACCCAGCCGAGCTCCAGCGTATCCAACCCCATGGATCTGCTGAATTCGATCGCGCCCACTGATCCGCCCGGCTTTTTGGGCGTGGCAAGCGGGGAACCGACGGTACCGAATTGAAATGAGAGGGCCATGCTGTCTCCTTTTGTGAGCCACACACCTGCCTGATTGGCCATGAATTGCTTAGCAATTCAAAAATCACGGGCGGTGCCAGAGGAGCTCACTGAGTTCTCTGGGTTTTTCGAGTCTCTGTGGCTAAGGACGGAATAAGGTCACCAGGCGCGCCCAGAGTGGGGGACC